>CAYULH010000040.1:0-39460 GCA_964445645.1 uncultured Aureispira sp.
AACTTAGTACATTTAATATTGCAAAATATGCTTCTTCTTCATTGAAAAACAATTTAAAATTATGAGCAGATTCATTCCTCCAATTATCTCTGTAATTTTTAAATTGAGGCAAAACTCTGTCATTTAGGATATTATTATCAATGAAGTATTTTTCAATTTGGTATGCTTTAATATTCTGAGCTTGTTCTTCTGTTTTACCAGCAAGTACCATATATCCTTGTCTCGAACATCCTTCAAAAGCTTGATTTGTTCTATAGACTACATCAGTAAAAAACTGTTCGTCATTTTCATCTTTTCCTCTTTCAAAGAAGTAATTAGCTCTCTCGATATGTGTAATTACTGATGCCAAATTCAAATTTGACCTCAATTGGTTGATTCTTTCTACTTGTTCTTTTACAGGATTTAACACATTCATTTTTAAGTCAGATTTTTGTTTTCTTTTTCCTTATTGCCTGCAACACCCCAATATGGATATATTATTAGTTAGATTTAACAGTTGTGACCTTCATGGTGCAATCGGCACAGCTACAGGCAGCCTTGGGTGGACTGGATAAGATATATTGTGAACGACAATCACAACTGCCATTACAACTTATACTAATTATCTCCTGCATCACTTTTGGCAAAAATAACATCATCTACTTCGCCATTATCCAATTCATAATAATAATTGATGGCTGGATTATCTTTTTCATAATTATACAATACAATTTCTTTGATAGAATAATCCATGCCAGTATGTGTATTGTTCATGTATTCCGCAAATTCTTTTAGGTAAGGAACTTCTATAGTTGCATCTGCCAATTCACTATTATACACCTGCCCAGTTCCTGCAAAGGTGTGTTCAATGGTCATAGCGCATTTATCGCATTTGCACTGTATATAGCCACCAGAGCCACTAAAGACACCTTCTAAGCCACAATCACAGTCTCCTTTGCAATTGACTTTGACGCTGTTTGCTTCAAAATCACCACTTTTGGTTACTACCTCTTCTTGCTGTTCTACTTTTGTCACTTCTTCAATGTTTTCTACTTTGTTACAAGCAAAAACACTCAAAAACAAACTAGAAACTAGAATTAAGATTATTTTATTCATTTTTGTGTGTTTATTTCCGTAAAATATTTACGATTGATTAATTTATATGATTAACAAAAACAAAATTAAAAAAAATAATCTTTATATCAAAATAAAATAAAACAAAATTATGTTAAAGTGACTGTTTTCAAAGAGGAGCAGGGGGGATTTGTTATGATAATTAGAACAGATCATTATCCCTTTACTTAGCACGCACAAAAATCAGCTTAGAGCGACTTTTGCCTGTCTCGCGGGGTTCTATTTCTATGCCATTGATTTTTCGCATGAGCGGCGTGAGCTTTTCAAAACCATAATTGCGGGCATCAAAAGTGGGTTTTCGCTTTTGCAGCAGCGAGCCAACATCGCCTAAGAATGCCCAGCCATCATCATCGGCTACATCAGAAATTGCTTGTTTGATTAGGCGCACCAATTTGCCATTGATGGGTTCTACCGCCGAGCTTTTGGCCACTTTGTTTTTGTCTTTGGTGGTATCAGTGGACTCATTGGAGTCATTGGTTTCCTCTTCTGATTCTTTTTGTTGTTTTAGAATTTCTACATAAATAAAACGATCACAAGCCACAATAAAAGGCTCTGGGGTTTTGCGCTCGCCTAGCCCAATTACCAATTTGCCAGCTTCTCTAAGGCGAGTGGCCAAGCGAGTAAAATCGCTATCGCTCGAAACCAAGCAAAAGCTATCGACCTTGCCCGTGTAAAGAATGTCCATAGCATCTATAATCATGGCGGCATCCGTCGCATTTTTGCCACGGGTGTAGGCGTATTGTTGTACCGGCGTAATGGCATTGGTCAGGAGCATGGCCTTCCATTTCTTGAGGTGTGGCTTGGTAAAATCCCCATAAATACGTTTGATGGTAGGATTGCCGTATTTGGCCACTTCTTCGAGCATTTCTTTGACATAAGCCGATGGAACATTATCTCCATCAATCAAAACGGCTAGGCGGCTATCGGCATTGTTGTTTTTTGAGTTCATAATAATTGAGTGCTGGCTGCTTTGTTGGTTATAAGTAGAATAGTCTTTGGCAAAGCAGCAATGTCTTATTTTAGTGTTTGATTATAACAATCTTTACTTTAACAAAAGAGCATGGTGATTGTTGTGTTTATTGTCATTATTCTGTCAGGTACTTATTACACCAAATAAACCAAAAAGAAAAATGCGCCTTTTCAAGCTAGAAAAGACGCATGATTTTTTATGTATAAAGCTCTAAGGCTTGATGTGACCATAACGGCGAGGAAAAGGAATGGTTTCACGGACGTGGTGCAAATCGCAAGACCAACGTACCAAACGTTCCAAACCAAGCCCAAAACCTGAATGTGGCACAGAGCCAAAACGACGCAAATCCAGATACCATTCAAAATCGGCCTGATCGAGTTCGTGTTCCTCGATTTTACGCAATAGAATATCAATGTCTGTTTCTCTTTCAGAACCTCCAATGATTTCGCCAAAGCCATCTGGTGCCAACAAATCCACCCCTTTTACAAATTCGGGTTGTCCATCTACTTCCTTCATGTAGAATGCCTTGATTTTGCTGGGCCAGTTGTAGACCATTACAGGCGTAGAGAAAACACGAGTCAATACGGTTTCATCCGAGCTTCCCAAATCTTCGCCATGTTGGAAGTTCTTGGCCGATTCAATCCATTGAGGAATGTTGCGGAGTTGTTCTTCAGCTATTTTGATTTCGGCTTGCAATTTGGCAATTACATTTTGATTGTGTTTGCGTGCGCCTTTTTTCATGCCCGCTTTCATGGCCTTTTCACGCTCTGCAATGTCTTTTTGGTGATCTTCAATCAACTGTTTGGCCGCAGCCAAATCTGCCTCTTGTAAGGCAATGGCGTTTTTGCCCTCTACATCTTGTGTACCATTTAGGATTTTGACCGCCTCGCTATAAGCCACTTTCGGAAAAGTACTGTCCAATACTGCTTGCAGGGGAGCGGTATCACGTTCTAGCATTTTGAACTCTGCTTGGCAACGTTCTAGCACACGCCCAATAACATGCTTGATAAAACGCTCTATCAATTCCATGTTATCCTCATTGGTTGCAAAAGCCACTTCTGGCTCAATCATCCAAAACTCGGCCAAGTGGCGAGGCGTATTGGATTTTTCGGAGCGGAAGGTAGGCCCAAAGGTGTACACTTTGTTCATGGCCATTGCCATTGCTTCGGCATATAATTGGCCTGATTGCGACAAGTAAGCTGGTTGCCCAAAAAAGTCGGTTTCAAACAAATCTGTCGTGCCTTCGCAAGCAGAACCCGTCATCAAGGGCGCATCCATTTGAACAAAACCATCGTTTTGGAAAAACTCGTGAATGCCCATAATAAGCTGGTTACGCACCCGATTGATGGCCCACTGGCGGCGGCGACGCAACCACAAATGGCGGTGTTCTTCTAGGAAGTTGGGGCCGTGTTCGGCATCGGTCTTGGTAATGGGAAAGTCCTTGGCTAGGTGATAAATCTCAAAGCTTTCTACCTGAAGCTCGTAGCCTCCAATGCTGTTTTCGCTGTGCAGCAGTTTGCCCGTAAAGGCAACCGAACTCTCTAAGGTCAAGCGTTTGGACTCCTCAAATGGTGCTTCGCCTACATTATCGAGCGAAACGACACATTGGGCAAAACCTGTTCCATCTCTAAAGTCGTAAAAATGATTGGTTTTGCCTTGGCGCAATTTATCAATCCATCCTTTGAGGGTGATGGTGTCCCCGTCTTTATATTGTGCAAGGTCTTGAATATATTGGTGTTGCATATTTTAAGTACAGTAGTTTTGCAAGTTGATTTATTCTAAAAAGCTATGGAACAACCAAGTTATTAGAATAATAATTCCCACAAAAATAAAATTTAAGTTCTATAGCAAAACATTTCGCTCTACTAAATTTTGGAAGCTTTGAGATTTGCACCTTGTAAATGCTCCCCAAAAGTAAGATTTTGGGCAAGGAATTGTTTTAGATGTCCATGAGTTGGATGGCACGAACCACCTCCTCGGGGGCTTCAAAGTTTAGGCAATGCCCTTTTTCTTGAACAGTAATCTTAGTGGTGTTGGGGATATGTTTGGCAATCATAGTGCTATGAAAAGGCGGCGTTGTAGCATCTTTTTCGCCAATAAGCACAGCACAGGGAATCTGGATTTGGTGTAATTGTTTGTAATAATTCTCCTGAATAAAAGCTTTTAGAATGGGAATAAGGGGGATATGTTTTTGTTGTGCGATGACTTCTGGCACAGCACGCACTATTTCTGGGTCGGGATTGGTTCCTAGCAGCGATTTGGCAAATTGTTTTTTTAGAGCTTCCCAACGCATTAACTTAGATAGAATTCTCAATCGTACTAAAGGAATCTGTAGGCGATTTTGAAAGTTTTTTCTATTAATATCTCCTGCAAACGTAGCTACAAGGACACAGCTCTTTACTTTTTGGTGGTAAAATTCTGGATGTTCTATTAGAAATTTCATACTCAAAAAACCGCCCATAGAATGCCCTACTAGTATGCACTTTTCCAACTGAAAGTGTTCGATGAGATGTTTGTAGTCGGAGGCCATGGAGGCCGAGCTAATGCCATTTTTGCCTATAGTGGATTGGCCATGTCCTCGCTGGTCAAATATAATGGTTTGATAATTGGCTTGATGCAATTGTTGGATGACGACACTCCATGCTGTGTGGTCGTAGCTGTAGCCATGCGCCAACAAAACAGTAGTTTTTCCTTTGCCTGATAGGATAGTATGGATTTGGGTGCCGTCTGGCATTTCTACAATTTCTACTTTGCCCTCTACAGGTTGAGATAGTTCAAATTTTTGATACATGCTAGATTGATTTTTGATTGTGCTAGGCAATATACATGTATTTTATTTTAAATAATAGTACTATATGCTGTAGGGACAAAAAAAATACCCCAGCTCCTTGTGAGTGGGGTATGAGAAGAACAGTAATTTCGCTAAAAACATACTATCTAATATTGTGAAGTTGCCCTAGTGGCAACTGTTGTATTCTGCTGCAAAAGAAAGAGATTAAAACAAGAAATAAAAACTTGGGCAAAATTAGTTTTATAAACGCTTAAATAGCTATTTTTTCACTCTATTGGACGTTTATTCATCAGACATTTTATTGTTTGGAAGGTCTATAAAACAACCATATAATGACTGGTTATGGATTCCAAAAAACAAATGCTTGCTAAGTTGTTAAAAATCAAAAAAAATCGAAGAAAGGACAGAAAGAACGTCAGTACTCGTTGATTTCTGTCCAATTCTTCTTTTTCCTTCTTTCAAAGACTAACCGTAATGCAAAGGCATTGCCAAACTGGTTAGAAAACTTATTTTAACAGAAATTTTATCTTATCAATTCAAAATAAAATTGTCTATAAATCTCTCTGAGCACAATATAGGAATATTAATGCAACTTTGTTGCGTTAAGAGTTTTTTTTAGTTTTTTTTTTTGAAAAAGGTGTATTTGATAGTGGGGGCTGCTGGCAAAATAAAGGCAGCTAAGAGATTTCTCTTAGCTGCCCTTTTTAGAGTTAATTGCCTCCAACTGGTTTATTGTAGCGTCACTTTTTGATGTGCAATAATGCGCTGTTGGTTTTCAATAACTACTGTGTAAATTCCAGCAGGCAATTGTTGTACTTGTAGTTGGATATTTTCTTGAGCATTGTTGGTAATTGTGTGGTTGCTCGCATACTGAACCTGTCCTAGCATATTGATAACCTTGATATTTATTTCTTCATTGGTTTCAAAAGCATTGAGTTGTAGGTTGAGTACATCTTTGGCAGGGTTGGGGAATATATTTACCTCAACACCATTATCTATACTACTAAAAGTATTTAATGCTGGATCATTTTTGCTGTTTTCTGAGCCTCTGTAAACACTTCTTACCTGGCCTTTGACACGGTCTTCATCAATCATGGCTAGCATAGGAGCAGGGGTGTTGCTACAGCCATACATGTTTACATAATCAATTGCAATACCATCCGTAGTAGCTGCATAGTTATCATATTGTTGGAATCTTACAATAAATTCTTCTGATAAACTCAATCCATTCAAACTAGCTAAGTTGTCAATGTCTAAGCTTACTGCATTCCATACATTATTGCTTGTACTAGTCAAGTCATAAACTTTAACAAAATTTTCTCCACCGTCATCTGACAAGTAAACACCGTCAGTAGTATGGGTTTCATCATTGAATTCTTTCCAACGGAAGTATAGGGTTACATTAGAACAAGTAGATAAATCTACTCTCAAATCTGCTTGATTGGTAGCATACTGACCATTTTGCTTGCTATCCATTACCAAGTGATAAGCACCAGAGTAAGGGCCATTGAGATTGGTTAGGCGTGCACGACCAAATTCATTGTCGCTTTGAGTCAACCAGTAATCGTCTAGGACACCAGAATTGAAGTTGGTAAAGTAAGGCAACTTGGCATAGCCGCTTTGATGACATCTAGCAGCATAGACAGACATATAGTCGATATTGAAATCTCCTGAACAACCCGGATCTGGATCAACTAGTTTGATCTCTACTTTTCCATCTTGTGTTAGGTTAGAGATATTG
The DNA here is from genome assembly GCA_964445645.1 of uncultured Aureispira sp. Lineage (GTDB taxonomy): Bacteria > Bacteroidota > Bacteroidia > Chitinophagales > Saprospiraceae > Aureispira. Next base: position 6,616 of record CAYULH010000040.1, read on the forward strand.
TAAATGTAAATATAGGTATAGGCACAACTAGTTGAAGATAGTGTAAAATCTTTTTGGTAAGCGCCATCAATATAAACTTCTGAGCTACCACTTTGCCATCCACCAAGTAATGAAAGACGTAATTTGTCCGTACCAGCGGGCACATCAAATTCTACACTTACAAAATCACCTCCTGTATTGGGGGCATTGCTACAAGAGCCTACACGCAATTGGTTGGGATCACTATCACAGTTGTAAACAGTAGTGGTGTATACATTGGAAGAAGTGGTGTAGTTATTTCCACTAGTAGTGGTTCCAAAATTGAAAGCTCCTACATAATCATAAGAAAAGCAAGAACAAGTTAGATAGCCTCTATCATTGATGGCACTGTAGCGTAAACGAGCAATTTGTCCATCTGTAAATTCTGTTCTACAGCTTTTTCTAGAATAAGACATGATGTTTCTGGTAGGAGGGGTGTAGCTATCACCATTGGCATCTGTTGCACTTCCTGTATAGACACAACTGGAGTTAACCGAACCACTCAAATTAGGATCAGCTTCTGTATCACAAATTCTATCACCAGCAGTAGTACAGTTAGAGCCATTTACTAGCTCATTGCCACTTTGGTGGGTGTGGTACAAAGAAAAATAGTGTCCAAATTCGTGGATAAATGTACTTCCATTATTAATACATCCATTGGACATAAAAATACGATCCTGACCTCCAGGAAAATAGGCATAACCACAATAAGAGCTTGCACCATTGCCTACACTATTACAGTGAAATACATTAACAACATTGGATACTTCATAAGCACCAGCTAAGGCAGCTTCTTGGCTTTGGTCAAAGTCATAATAAGTATCATTGTTAACATAGGCGCGACTACATTCATAGAATTGAATATTAGCAGGAGCATAAGCAACATTAAGCTCATCCATAGCATTTTGTAGGTCGCTGTTGCTCACCCCGCCACTACCATCTGTTCGGCGTACAATAATTTGTCGAACAGGAATACGGATAGTACCTACACGGCCATTGTCTACAAAACGTTGACGAGCTAGGGCGGTACGATCTAGACGCTGTTGTTGGCGAGGAGTAACTTTGGAGCCACATTCTTCATGTGGAGCATGTACATGGGTGTTATTTTGTGCAACCAGAATACTGGTGCAAAGGCATAGAGAGACCATTAACAATTTTGAAATTGAATTCATATTAATTGGTGTTTTACAAAGCTTAGTGTATGGTTTGGGGATTAGGCTTTGTGGGTTAAAAAAGTACTGATGTGAGGTTCTTTTACGCAAAATTATCACAGTAATGTTAAAAAAAAAAATTTTTAAATGATTATTTCATAGTTTTGTAAAGAATTTTTTTTGAATTATGATTTGTTGAAAATTAGTGTAAGTACATTAAATTTGAATGTAAGTACATTGAATGGAAGTTCAAGATCTGTTTGATTTTAATATAGAAATAATATGGAAGTGCTGGTGTGCTAATGCAGTTTTGCAGAGTGGTTACACTACATGCAGTAAATAATTTTATAAAACAGAAAAAGAACTGCTTGGAACACAAAAGAATTAAACCTTCCAACCTTTGTATCTTAATTGCCGTCTTAATAAAAAAATGGTAGCACTATGAGATTGAAGATTTTTTGTGGTTTTTTATTGTTTATTTTTGCTTGTTCAAAATTAGACGAATTAAAACAACCAACGAGCATTGGTTTTGATTTGGGCTTGTCAGCAACACAGTTTCTCAATGGGGAATTGGTGTTCAACAACGGGTATATCCAATTGAGTGATTTTATTTTTGACGGGGAGCGAACAGAAGGGAGTGCAGTTTATTTTAATACAGGGTACGAAAAAACCATACAAGTTCCGTTCAAAAAGCCTGCTTTGGAAACGATGACTTTTGATGTGCCGCAAGGTATTTATACTAGTATAAATATTCGGTTGGGTACGGAAGAAAAACCAAGTGTCTTAGTATTGGAAGGGGAGTGGCATCCCAACAGTGCTGCTCCTGTGTATGTACAATTAGAATTGAGGGATGTTGAACAATGGTCAATCATAGCTAAGAACAGCGCACGCCAGCAACAGCCCCTAACACTAACTGCTCAAAAAGCAACGGCTAGTATGGTGTTACAGCCGCATTTATGGATTACAAACGAGCAGCTTGATTTGTGGCAAATGGCCGAAACTAGTCTTGTGAATGGTCGAACCACTCTATTGGTTAATTCTACTACTAACGTTGCATTATACGAGGCAATCCATAAGTTATTTATAACCAATATGCCTTGTGCTTTGATTGAATCCTAAAAATAATTGTGTACCATGAGCGAAAAAGATCATTTGTTATCAGATCAAGAATTGGTAAAACGCTGTATGGCTAATGAACGCCACTACCAAGAGCTACTTTATCGCCGTTATGCCGATCAGATGTACAGTGTGTGCCTTTCTTACAACAGTGACCAAGATGCTGCTTGTGATATTCTACAAGAAGGTTTTATCAAGGTCTTCCGAAAATTAGAACAGTTCAAATTTGACAGCTCCCTCAAGGGCTGGATTCGTAGAATTATGGTCAATACGGCCTTGGATCATTACAGAAAACAAAAACGTCACGAGGAAAAAATTGAATCGTACACCAAAATTGCCATCAGCCCTCGCATTGGAAATGTACTAGAGCAAATTAATGCCCAAGCACTTATCGAATTAGTTAACCAATTGCCCACCCGTGCCGCTCTTGTGCTTAAATTGTATGCCATAGAAGGGTACAATCACAAAGAAATAGCACAAAAACTAGCCATAAGCGAGGGAACTTCCAAATCACAATTGCACCGCGCCCGCACATTACTCAAACAGCTGCTCAGTAAAAACAATGGATAAATCTATTAACCAACAACTCGATCAAAAACTGCGAGAAAGCTATCAGCAGTTTTCTGTCCCTGCACCTGATGGTATCTGGGAACAGCTTCAGACGCATTTGCCTGAGCCATCATTGGAGCAGCAATTGGACGATAAGGTGCAGGCTAGTTATGAAGCACAAGCAGCTACAGCCCCTGAAGGTGTTTGGGAACAATTGGAAAAGAATTTGCCAGCGGCGGTAGATGAACAGTTGGATGATAAAATCAAGCAAGGATTTACAGAACATGTAGCTAAAGCAGCACCTTTGGCGGCTTGGTCTGTGATTGCAGAGGAATTGAATAATACTGCTGCATCATTGGATGAGCAATTGGACGACAAAGTTAAGCAAAGCTATCAGGAAGAACAATTGTTAGCCCCTCAGAAGGTTTGGGCGGCTGTTAATCGCCAATTGAATATTGATCGCACTTGGAAACGTATTAGTGCGGCCTTAGATGCCCCTGTGGTGGCGTTTGATTGGAAATTGCGTAGCCTACAAGGGTTGGTATTGGCTTTATTGCTGTTGTTGTGGTTCAGAACATGCAACAAAGTTCCAACAGTGATACCTTCAGCACCTATGGCTGCAAAAACTAAGCAAGAAAAAAATCCTGCTCAAATTATAAACAAAGCACTTTCATTATTAGAAAGTGAGAAGAATACAAAAAATACACCCAAGGAGAACGTATTGAGTAGTACTCCTGCTCCCTCCCACAAGGGAAATCAAAAAATCACAACAATCAAGGTAAGCGAAGCGCAAAACACCCCCCTCCAACAAGGAGAACCAAGCACAGCAGGAACAATCAAAAAACCACAAGAATCCAACAAATTAAACCAACTACAACTCCAACAAAAGAAATCACAAAATCAAGATAATCAAACCAATCAAGGTACGCGAAGCGACTATCAATCATCCAACAAAACAATCACAGCAATCAAACCAATCAAGGTACGCGAAGCGACTATCCCCCAAGAATTAACCTTAGTACAAGAACCAAACTGGAAAAAGAAACCGTGGTTATTCAAAAATAGATTGGCATTTGGAGTTTTTACAGCGGTCAATTCTACCGTATTGCTAAATAATGAAACACGCCAAAGTTTTGATTATAACAGTCTGACAATTAACTACTTTGGCTTGGCTGCCAACTATGGTTTGTGGGGGCGTTATCAATGGCACAAAAAAGGAGCTATTGTAGCCGAATATTCGCTCAATGCCGATCATCGTCAAGCTTATGGCATTTATCAAAAAGGGCAATTTGTAATCAAAGAATACGTCTTTAATTACAATAGAATTTCTTTGGCCTATCAATTGGATTTGTGGCAAGATCCGCAACACGCCAGTCATAAGATTACCGCACAATTGGGGGGCTATGCAGGAATTAGGAGAGGTTTTCAGTTGTATTATGACAAAGTATTGGTGAATGATAAATTGGGCGATTACCACCAGTATGATGCTGGATTAAAAGTGGCCTTAGGACATGAATTTATCATTGATCATTTTGTCATTGGTTATGGAATACGTTCAGATATTGGGCTGGCTAATGTATTTAGAGGCAATAAACAATTGAATGCACAACAAAATAGAACCAATCTTATTCATTTGGGAGGATACATACAGTTAGGATACCAATTTTGATCCTTGAGATTTTCGTTGAGCCTTGTATTCCTGTATTTTTTGTCAAAAAAGCAATAAATAATGCTGTAGAAGCTTTTATAACACTTGATTATTTTGAAAAGTAGACAAAATAATCTAAATTTATAGAGCTTAATAGATAATTATTTCAACCAAATAGAAACTACATTTCACAGTTGAAATATATGATATATGGAAAGATTGACTACCTTTTCATAATGCTTTTTGCAGGTTATTTGTGATAATAGGTTTGTAATTTAGCAATTTTTGTACTGTTTTTTGAGGCTTCCCATTGCAAGGGGAAGCCTCTTTTTATGGCTACAGGTTGGCAGTCTTGTGTTGTTGGCTGCTATATAGATGAATAATTGGTTGTTTTGTCTATGTGATTCATCTACAGTGTTTTAGCAAAATGTTAATATCGTAAACTATTAAAAAAAAGATAGTTTAAAATGAAAGAATGGTCAAAGTCTACTTGCATACTCCAGAAAAAATATAGTACCTTTGTTGTCAATTAGTCGAAAAGAGACTAGCAAAACAGGTTTCTACAACAAAAGTTTATAGGAACTGTTTTTTAAGTAAATTTAATATTACAAATCAACAACAACTTTTTAATTATCATGGCAATCACAAATGTAATCACCAATACTGTTAAAGATGTTTTTGCAATCAGCCAAAGCATAGCTAAAGTCGTAAAAGACGAGGTAGAGCTAAAAATGAACAGTAGCAAAGACGAAGATTTTGACTATGACGATGACAAATCTTCTAGTGAGAGCTACGTTTCTTCATTGTCTAGCTACTTTGAAGGTTTTGAAACTAAAGCAAAAGATTTAATTCAAACTGCTTTTTCTGGTTTTCAATCTTCCAAATCAGAAGAACAAACTGAATTGGAAAACCGCATTGCTGCTCTTGAAGAAAAATTGAGCAAATTGGTTGAAGAAAGCCTAGAAAACATCCGCAACAACAAATAATAATAATTATGGGTCTACTCAAAAAAGTACTTTACACAGGTGTAGGGCTTGTGGCATCTACTACAGAACGCCTTCAACATGCTGTTGACGATATAGTAGAAAAAAGCAAACTCTCAGAAGAAGAAGGGAAAAAAGTAGTGGACGATGTTGTAAAAAATGCAGAGACACAACGCCCTTTGTTAGAAAACAGATTTAGAGATTTTGTTGGCACTACACTAGAGCGTTTTAATCTGCCACAAGCAGAAGCTTTCGCTAACTTAGAAAAAAGAATTAAATCACTGGAAGTTAAAGTAAGTCTGTTAGCGCAAGAACTAGAGCGTCAACGTCGTTCGTCAGATGAAGGAACTTCTCGTCCAGACTTAGAAATTCGTCAGGGATTTAATAAATAAGCAGTAAGTACCACAAGTTATACTTTTGTAAAAAAGCGTCATTTCAAAAACTGAAATGACGCTTTTTCTTTTTTTAGCCTAAAATTATTTACTTTAAATCAACTTAATAATAAGCACATTACCTCAAAATATAAATTTATGAATACCAATTTTCTTCCTCATGCAGAATTGAAGTGGTTAGAAGAGGCCAATGCCCTTCAAGTTAAATGGTTTAAGTTGCACATGCCTGTAGAGCGATTTTATGAAATTTGTGGTGCCGCTATGCAAATAATTGCAGCACAAAAAGGAAGCATCTGGATTGCTGATATGTCTGATAGTGAAGGCGTTTTTAGCAAGCAAATTCAAGAAGCACTGGCCAGCACAGTCATGCAGGAACAAGCGGCCGCCGCAGGAATTAAGCATATCTTGACCGTCCTACCCAAAGTAGCAGGTTTAAGTTCTTTGAACACCAAGAGTTGGTTGAGAAAAGTACAAAATATGGAACGCCAAGATAATATTGTAGAATTTCCAACCTTGGAAACATGTATTGGATGGATTAAGAGTCGTTAGTGTTTAGGGAGGTAATAGTGAACCGACCAAAACTATTTTTCCTAAAAAAAATTACGGCATGTTTTCTATATGTTGTTGAGACTACTAAAAATTAGAACATTATGGATACTGATTTTCTTCCTCATGCAGAATTGAAGTGGTTAGAAGAGGCCAATGCCATTCAAGTGAGATGGCTCATACTGCACATGTCCTCAAGGCAGTTTTATACTATTTGTAGTGCTGCGCTGCAAATACTCATGCAGCACAAAGGCAATATTTGGATTGCAGATATGTCTGACAGCGACGGGGTGTTTAGTAGTAAAATTCAACATGCCCTTACTAGTACGGTTATGCAGCAACAAGCAGAGGCCGCAGGAATTGAGTATGTTTTTACCGTTATGCCCAAAACAGCAGGGCTCAGTACTCTAAATACCAGAGCTTGGTTAAAAAAAGCCCGAAAGATGGAACTTCAAGATAGTGTAGTAGATTTTCCCAACCTAAAAACTTGTTTGGAGTGGATAAAAATGAATTGCTAGTGAGTTGACGTTATTCAAAACAAACGCCCAATCACCTGCTTCCTATACGTTTTGCCAACAGGCAAGACCACACCACCCTCTAAGTGCAACTGGTGATTTTGGTAATGCACCACTTTAGAGGATGCAATAATGTAGGAGCGATGCACCCGCATAAATTGTGCAGAAGGCAACGCACTATCTAGGCGTTTGAGAGCATTGAGCTCGATAATGCGCCCCTTGGTAGTGTGGTAACGCACATATTCTTTTAGCGATTCGATATAGATAATATCACACAACAAAATCTTATGATGCTGGTGCTCCGAATGCACCCAAATAAACTGCTCCTGTTGTTGGTCAAACTGCCCTGCCTTTTGGGCAGTTTCTTGTTGTTGCAATGCCTTGTTGATAGCCTGCTCAAAACGCTGAAAAGAAATGGGCTTGAGCAAATAATCTACCACATCCAATTCAAAACCCTCTAGGGCATAATTGGGGTAAGCTGTTGTGAAAATGACGCGTGGTTTGCGCTGCCCCAATTGGCGCAAAAAATCAATTCCAGACTGTTGAGGCATCTGAATATCCAAGAGAATAAGCTCCACGGTTCCGTTTTCTAAATAAGGGCTGGCCTCGTGGCTAGAAGCACATTCGGCAAGGAGTTCCAAACGAGGAATCTTAGCCACATAGCTTTTTAATAACTCTCGTGCCAAGCGTTCATCATCTACGATTAAGCAATTCATGTATTCATCAATTGTAAGGTCAACTCTAATCTAAAAGCGTCTGGTTGCTGCTCTATTTGTAGTTGGTGGCGATTAGAATAGAGCAATTCCAATCTTTTTTGAACATTTTCAATGCCAATACCCATATACTCATCGGGCACTTCCTCGGTGGTATCGGTGGGCGACAAGCTATTTTCTACCGTAAAAATAAGGATATTATGATGATAATATAACTTTAAGTTAATCCACCGTTTTTCTGGTTGTTGATTATTATAACTGTGTTTAAAGGCATTCTCAACAAAAGGCAATAGCAACATAGGCTCTATCTCCAAATCAGGCAAATTGGGATCAATATTGACCTCCAACCCTTCCAACTGTGCATCTTTCCACTGCTGCAAATAAATGTAATTCTGTATATAATTGACCTCTTTGTGAATAGATACCCGTTCTTGTTGGCAATCATAAGTAACATAACGCAACATATCTGATAGTTTAAGCACAAATTCTCCTGCTTTTTGTGGCTGGAGCTGAATAAGCGCATACAGATTGTTGAGCGCATTGAACAAAAAGTGAGGATTGATTTGGCGGCGCAGCAATTTAAGCTCGTTTTTAAGATTGGCCGCCTTGAGTGCTGCATCTGCCTGATTGCGCTTAGAAAACTCCAACCCTAATCCATACAAAAAACTAATAAAGTAAATAGAAACCACTGTCAGCCCTATAATAGAACGTGGAAAGGACGTTAATCCTCTGCTAGTGGTAATAATAATATCATTTTGTCTAGCTTCAACAATATAGCTTATGCTAATATCCGTTAGCGTATTGATATAAATAAAAAACTGCTCTAATCCTAAGAAGGTTAGTGGAATAAGAATACTGTAGGCCAGAAAAGGGTAATACACTACAAAACTCTGTGCTTTGAGCAAATAACGTTGTACAAAATACACATTACTGTAAAAAATTATCGCAAGGATAATCATAGCAGGGACAACACGAATGAACGCTGTAGGGAGGCCAAACAATTCTATATTGATATACAATGGCAATAAGGTAAGCAAAAACCAAAGTATAATTTGCATTCCGATAAATAAACGGGGGTGGCGCAAAGCAAGCATAAAGCACAAGACAGGGACAAGTGAACGATAAAAATTTTATCAGCAGCTAAGATAAGTTTTTGCGTTTAAGCACTGTTCAAAAATGATAAAATTATTCTGTCATTTCTGTCTCAACCAAAGCAAATTATTGTTGGGTTTCTTTGAGGGGCAATCCGAAAACTTATCAAAATTTAAATACTACTTAAATAGAGCTTTTGTGTTGCTAATCTATTGAAAAACAAAATCTTATAAAAACAAAAAAGACCATCTCGAAATTAATCAAGACAGTCTTTTTAGTAGTCCATAGGGGAATCAAACTAAATTCATTTAATATGGAGTTTTTGAGCAATTGGTTGTTGATGCTTAATCTGGTATTTTATTGTTTGACTATCATTTTCCACTAATCGGGGGAATACAGGGTATTGTGTTGTGGAAAATGGCTTTCGTTTCTTTTCCAACTTTTTGTACATACGTTTTATGTACTTTGGGGTTTGGGCTGAAAAGTTAGCAATTCGGTAACATAAGCTAAATGCGAAAAGCACTAGGACGGGAAAAAAAAATATTTTTTTCATAGCTTTTAGTTTTGTAAGTAGTTGTTATGTAATGAGATTATTGTTTTGTTATGGGTCTTTGCCATGATTAGTAATAAAAAATTGCTTTAGATCCGCAATTTCTTTTTTTATTGCTATTAATGTTTCTGTGTTGTGTGCTTGTGTTTCTTCTCGCAAAGATTCTATTTTTTGCAATTCTCTAGCTGCTAATTCATAATCATTGGTTCCATTTAATATTTTGTAAGCTTTATAAAGAAACCAGAATCCAAACACCAAACCAACCAATAAAGTTAACATAGTGATAAAATCAAAAACATATACAAAATCTTCCCAAAAAGTAGCACAAAAAAAATAGGTGTTCATAACTAACTATATACTGTAAATAATACATTACAAAATACTCCAAGCGGTTTCAAATTGGGTATTAGTTACTAGTTCCGGGGAACTAAAGTTTGTTTGGCCGCCCTCAAATCTAGCCATAGCCTGAACCAACTTTTTTATGGTGGCTTTATCATTATTAAGTACGGTATGTTTACCTACACCCAAACGACCAGCTACATAATTGATATAATTTTCTTGTTGCTGAATCGTATTGTCTGAGGTGGGGGCATATCGTTTTATTATGCTGTCCACAGTATTATATCCATCCGCTAAATAACGATACCTAAGCAAATAAATACCAGCTCTTACTCCTTGGGGGTAAGAAAAGAACTTTTCAAAGGTCCGGCTCTCTCCTGGTTGCAATGGTATCTTACCATTCCAGTTATTATAAGACCTGTATTTTATAGCCATAGGGTTATTATATCTAGTGGTTAGATTGGCTCTGGAGTCGGTTGTGTCCAAATATGATTCGTCCAAACTACCATGTGTGCCTTTTACTGGAGTAAATCCATTACCTATACCAGTATTAGGCGGTATTTGTCCCCCAAGGGGGGGCAAGCCTTCTTGCTTAGATACAGCCACAACTCCAAGGCCCAATAAAGCCAATAACAAAAATGCTTCTTTCCCTTCCATGACTATCAATTGAATTTGTACTTTTGAATGTAATTATACAAAGCGTCCCCAGGGCAAGAAGTGGAACTTACATTTCTGTGTCCCAATACTTCTAAAGTATGCCCGTTATTAAACTGTTTCAAACGGCGGCGTAAATCTGCCACTAACCAATCTAATGCCTGAAGCTGTGCGGTTGTAGGTTGTTCTTGGTCAAAATTACCAGAGAGACAAATGCCTATAGATCGAGTATTATAAGGTGAAGCATGGTAACTTCTCAAATCAATTGGATTACCTTGTATTATAGTACCATCCTTTTCTATTACAAAGTGATAGCCAATGCCGGGCCATCCACGTTGGTCTACATGCCAACGTGCAAAATCTTCTGCCATATGGGTACGGCTGGCCGAATGATGCACTATAATATGGGTAACACCCGACAAAGGGCGAGTATTGTACTCTAATGTTGGATGTCGTTTTAATTCCCCTGTTTTATACTTATCTATAATAACAGGTTGATATTTAATACCTGCTGAGGCTACAGAAGAACCAACCAACAATAAAGCTGCACCCAATACTATTACTATAGATTGTTGATCGTCCATTGTTATGCAGCTTTATTATTTTTACCCAAGTCTTGAAACAATGGTATCATTTGCATACCAGTTGCCAAAATGCCACCAATTACCGCCCAAGTCACATCTGATTGTTGGCTACTGCCTTGCTGTTGATTTGGAATAGAAACGTTTCCTTGTTGTGCTGCTTGTTGTATTGTGGCATTTGGCCACCATTCATCATCTACTTTGGTGTAGCCCAATTGGGGCAGCTTAGACTCAGGCACAGAAACACCATTTACTATAAAATAACGCTCCTGTTTTTCATCTTTGCCACCTAGCACGAGGTAGGCACCAGCAGCAGCTGCGGCTGCTATTGCAATTTGTTTGCTCATAATTGAGAATATTAAACAGCTTGCAAAGGAGCTGTTCCTTTGAAACCTGTGTTGAACATTTTGGTATAGTAAGTAGTCAATTGTGGATCATAAGACCCACTTAATACGGTTGCTCCATCTCTTACCCATTGCAAAAAATCAGCATTAGACAAACGTTGGCTATTATCCACATCTGTATAATAATACCAGCCATCCGTTATGGTTGGGTGCTTGATGTACACAAAACCCATATCATACAAAGCAGTTTCACACACCTTTTTGCCATTGATCAAAAATTCTGTTCCTTGGCAATTGGTATTTGTTACTACTGTACTATTGGGGTCAGGCAAATTATTATTGTCCCCTCCACTAGTGGGGGGAGCTGGAGCTTGAGCTGTTGTTCCTTTGTTGGCAAAAAAGTAAAAGCCAGCAACTACAATTGCAGCACCTATGGCCATTTTTTTATTATCCATAATTCAGTGTTTAGGCGTTTGCAATTCTGTACCCTGTATACCCCAAGGCAGCTACAACAGCGACAGGCATTAAATCTCTCACTAATGTAGAGGTGTTCAATATACCTTTAGATACATTTTCTCCAGCTTTTACTACATTGTGCGGTATATTCATAATAGAACACAAGGTATGCATTCCCGTATCTGCTATGTCTATGCCTCTATTTATCATTTGTTGTATGAAGTCGCAATCTTGAGAGCAGGAATATCCATTGCTACCAATGGCCCAATTGTCGCTATTTGCCCAAGCACTAGTAAAGCGTTGGGTTGCTGTTTGATTGCCATACTTGACTTTCATAGCATCAAACCAAGCCATCCAATCTGGGCAATTCCAAACATCTAAATTATTCCACCAAGCTGTCCAAGTATCGTATACTGGAGAACTATCGGCCGTAATGTCAAAGAATGAGCCTATACTGTTTTGAGGCTGCCACAAAGCCAGCAAACGCTCCAAATGGTAAGGGCTAGGAATTTTAAAGGCAATGGGATTATTTGGATTATCCCAATACGGCCAAATGATATTAATAGCATTAGAGCTATTCATGTCTTGAAGCAAGTATCTATACCACAATGCCCAATCTTGGCGTTTCCAAGTATTATATTCTGGCTTACTTTCCCTATTGATATTATCCATTCCAGCAGTAATTGCCAAGGTTCTGGTATTATCAGTTAGTGTACTGTGATCGGTGGCAGCTCCTACAGGGTCTATTGTTAAATTGGGTGCAGATTGTACTGTTTCTTTATTTTTGGATAACCAAAAAGCTAGACCAGCCAATCCTGCACCAATGGCTAATTTTGTGCTCATCGTCCTTGTATATAAGTAATTGTTAGATAATCGTTTTCTGTAGCCAATGGATTAAATTCAAGAATAAAATCTACATCAAAAGGCCGCATATAATTGCCTTCAAAACTATACTTTGTGCCTGCTGGGATAGTAAAAGTTCCCGCTACATTTTCCGTTATTTTGATAGGATATATACTATCATTCTGGAGCGTAAGATTATAGATGTCAGAAAATCCTATTGATGGTGAGCCAAACCTGTTTATTTGACGTATTCCTATATTGTCGTTCATTTTATCACAGTGTTTGTTGTTCTTGTCTAATTGTCTGAGCTTGTTGCCTAATTGTTTGTGCCATCATGGGATTACTCTTTATCAAAAGTGCCAAATCATTCATGGCTTGGGGCAAGTCTGGAAATGTTTCCCCAATAGACAACAATGATTGTTGTATCATTTTCCCATCCTCATTTAACTGGGGTTGCATTGGTTGTTGAGGTGGTGGATTATTATCTGTTTGGGGGTGTCCATGCTGAGGGGGAGCTGGAGCTGGCGGCGGTACTTGGGCAGGAGCTGGTGGAGCTGTGCCCATAATTCTAGCTACTACTGCATTAATTACAGGTTTACCTGCATCACTTTGTATAAAATCTATTGCCATACCTGCCATTTTCTCCAATCTTCCTATATTACCTTCTTCTAGGGCTGCTATAGTGGCCTCTTTTTGCTCCAATGCCCGTTCGTGTTTCAATTGCTCAATTTGCAATTGTAGTTGTTGCATAGATTCAAAATGTTGGCGTTGCATGTCGTACACATTAGGGTGCTGTGGCATTTGTTGATAATAATTACCATAGCCGCCAAAACCTGCTACACTAGGAGATTGTCCACTTGGTTGCATGTGCATTAAACCACCAGTATAATATGGGTTTTCTATTTTGGTTTGATTGTCGTTGTTTGAGTTTTTGGAAGTTACTAAAGTGATTACAATATATTGCATCTGGGTTGGCCCATGCATTTTTAAAGCATTCTCTAAATTAATAAGGGAATCGCTCATTTCTGCATCTACATAATTGACATGAAAAGAACTTCCTCCTTTAGCAGAAGCTTGTACATTCTTAACAGACGATAAACGAAAAAAACATGGTTTGCCCTCATTTTCGCCACTTCTTAAACTGGTAAAAAAAAACTCTGCTTGCTCTATGCCTTTTTGCAATAATTGTTCGTGTCTATTAGATTGTTGCATATCTTAACTATTGGTACTATTAATTGCTCGTTTGTAAGTCTCCCCATGTACCCAGTACAATTGAATTTGGAATACCTGCCCAGGCGTAAACTGAGTGTTGTCTAAAATGGTGACATTAGAAGAAGTCCAGTTTATTTTTTCTACTGGTATAGGGACTATAGGGAAATAGTTTAGTTGAAAAGGCAAACCGCCCAAGTAATCAACTAACTCAATAGGATAGTTTTCTATAAACAATGTACTTTCCTGCTGAATGGATAAAAAACTGCTTCTAATGGCAGTATCAACTAAAGGCTCACCTCTCAATACTTCTTCTGGTTGTTCAACAGATACACCTATTAACCAAGCATTGCGAGGCATCCCAAAAGTATTGGTAGCACTAAGCAAATATTTATTGGCTTGTGCTATTAGTTCTATTTGTTTGTGCAATGTATTACCACCTAAATATCCAAATCCAGTTCTAAACTCAACAGTGTTGTTTTGGATAGGCTTTGTATCTTTGTTATCCAATGTATAAAACACCACCAATTCATAAACAGAATCATCTGCCGCAACTGCAAGATTATTTTCTGCTGTTGCATTTAGTTCTATAAAAGAGGCCGACCAATCAATATTACCTGATAAAATTGGTTCTATGTACTTAAATCCATCTTCTACAAAAGAAGCCATTCGGTAATTACTTAGTAGTACTTCTTGTGACCTGCCATTGTTACTTTTAGTTATTAAATTAATGAATGAATTTTCGAACACAATAATTGGAACCATGGGGTTATTATCATACGATACTTTATTTTGTCCGTGAGGACGTGCCCAAAAACCATAGATCAAAAAATTATCTGGCAGTCCTAACTCTGTACCCCTTTGAACTGTTATTCTCTTAGTTCCTTTGGTCGCTTTAACCAAAATAGTTTTGGTGTTAAAACCACTAACACAAATAGGATGACTCATAATATATTGGATTAAAAACCAAGGCTGTACAGCTCACCACTATACAGCCTTGTTGGTTATCTTTATTATTGGATAGATAGCTAGTTACCTGCGGTGCTGTGTGTAGATAATGCTTGGTGAAGATTACCAGAAGTAACAGATTGAGCATAGTTCTTGAGAACAAAAGCAGCAAATTCTATTACCAGAAAGTTCTCCGAACCACCTGAACCGCCAATTTGAGAAGTATCAGCACCAGGACTTGCACTAACAATCAACTCTATAGTATCCTTGCCTGTTAGCACCTGTGGCTGGATAATATCCACCATTCTGGGCGTTTCCTTATTGTAAGATGCCTGAGTAATGTCTTTCTCAAACTGCGTGGAAGGTACTACTCTAAACCGGCTAGTAGTCATGTTATTCAGCTTAATTATACTATTTGCTTTCAGTTGTACCGTACCAGAGTTGTACCAAGCTTCCAAACATTCGGCCTCAGTAGGTGAATTACCAACAGCCGGCCCATTAAAAACTTGTAAATCTGGATAGGTATAACGTGTATAATTATGCACGTTACCACTAGTACCAGCAGGAACTTTTGCAAAAGACATAGACATGCCATAAAGAACAGCCCCATCATTTTGGCTAATCAAATACTCGCCTGGCAATTGATTGGCGGTATTGGAAGAGGTCATGTTTATATTAAAAGAATTAGTATTTGCTGTGAGCTTTCTTATATAAACGTAATTGGTTTCTTGAATATCGACATTAGAGAATTTACTAGCTACTTGAGCACGTACAGCCCCAGCTCTTGAATATGGTAGTACAGACATAAACTATTTTTTAAAATTAGTCAGTTGTTATCTAACTAGATTGTGTGTTTTAATATGGTTTCTTTACCCTACAGGGCGCAAATTGTTGTTGTGCATTCGCACATTATGGTTTTGTCGAACAGGTGGCCGTTGCATTGCTGGTTGATAATACCCATTCTCAGCCGTAGCTATTTGAGGGCTAGGGTAAGGCATAGTAGCGCCAATACTTTGCATAGGATAAGGCATAGTAGCGCCAATACTTTGCATAGGATAAGGCATACCAGCGATGCTATAGGTGCCATCCTGTTTTTTAAACACCTTCTCTTTGGCAATATTGTAGCCAGCATATACTAACATGCCTTGGCCAGCTCCTTGCACAGTTTTAGAAATGATTCCATCTTCAAAGTAAGTACTCCCAAACATAGCGGCCAAGCCAATGGCTCCAACTAATCCGGATCTCATTGCTGGGTCTGAATTCCATTTTTTGTTATCTGTGACGGGTACTTGATTACCTTGGGCATCTTTAGTGTATTGGTAGTACAAATCTAGCTTACCACCTACAACAGCCCCAACTACAGATCCTAAAGTAGCCACCCAAGGCATATCGCCCATGCCTGCCACTTTACTGTTTTTTTTCTTGCACTTTTTACAAGCCATAATATTATGAATTGATTATTTTGTAATAGATTAAATAGTATGTTGCTTCTTAATACAAAGAGGCTGTTATTTATTTTTTGCTTTTGCCCTGGTATACTACACAGTACCTTTTGCCTTCTTTTTTAACATGGGCTTTTTTGCCTGAATCATTGGCTTTTTTTCGGGCAGCTGTAGCTGCTTTTTTGGTACTATGACAGCTTATTTTGTCACCTTTTTTCATAGCTATTTTATTTGAAATTAATAATTATATACAATGGACTAACAATAGCCCTTATTGACTAATAGAATACACAGCTAAACCAGCAGCAGCTGCGCCAAATAGGGGCAATAATGAACCCTCTTTTTCGTCTTGGTTGCCTGCACTGGTATTGGTGGGGTTCCAGTCTTGTTGTAGGGGCATCTGGCTGGCTGGTGGTGGCTGCATATTGGCGGCACGTGCCAGGCTTATATCTACTTGCTCGGCTTCTTGCTGGGCCTCTATTACGGCCTTGGCTACTGTGGCCGCCCCTGATGCCAAAGCCCCAATAATAGCCACTACTATTGCCGTGATGGTGGCAGGGTCCAACCCGACACTACTACCTACTCCCCTATATTGACGATAACCAGCACTTAGTAATGCCTCTGGCTGGTAGCCTCCAGAATCAAACAAGACCCCTAAGCGCGTAAGCTGGTTTATATTGGCAGTAGATACTCCCGAAAAGGCCACACAAGAGTTGAGAAATTGACTTTGAAATCCGCGTTTGGTTAATACTGAAGCTGGCAATTCGTTTGTATTTACAAAACTATTGCCCTCTGTAATGCTATCAGCAAATTGGTAGTACAAACCACTTCCTACTGTAGCATCTTGGTTGGGGTCTGTTCTGAATGTATTGTTGACCCAATTGGACTGTACACCTGAGTTTTCGTTTAGCTCGGCCACAAAAGCGTTAAAATCCGCTTGGCTTTGGAAACCATAATAGGAACCTGCATTTGGGCCATTAACAGTAATTCGACCACTGGTAATGCCCTGTTGTATTTGTTGCCATACAGATGCACCATATTGGTCAAATCTTACCTTGTAGGGCGTACTAGCTCCATAGCTGTAGTACAAAGAGTTCTTGTAACCTTGTTTGTCCGGAGTCGAGTACAATAAAGTAGGATCATTAGCTGTATTCGTTGTGGTGGCTCTAGGGTACAAAGATTTGAAAGGGAAACTATCACTCATTGATGCACTATTCAGCAAATCATATACTGGGCGCATTTGGCAAGCCCCATTTGGTGATGGTGTTCTAAAATAATCAGTAGTGTTTGGTGCCAATTCTGACCAAAGAAAATCTAAACAATGATTGTTATTAATATTGCCGACAGAAGGCGCACAAGGATGTTTTTGTCCTGCTTTGTTCTGCTGCACAAATTTACTAACTAGACCATAACTATTGGCTGGGCGTGTTTTTTTAGAGGCTTGGTGTATCTCATAAGCGTAACGTTCCAAGAATGGGCTAATCATGCCCGAACATTGGTACACGCCCTTTTCTTTGGCTTGATAGATCATGTTCAAACCCTTCTCACATTCTTGATCTAGCTGGGGTTGCATGACTTGTATAATTCTGAGCTCGCGTTCTAATAGCTCCAGTGTTGCCTGCCCTTCTGTTAGTTTGTGGAAGGGTATATCTTGAAATTGTGGCACATAAGCCTTTTTTTGGCGTATTTCTTCCTTCACGGCCAACATGCGTGCTTTACCCTCCAAGTAGGCAGCTGTACGTGCATCTACTCCACAATTGGTATTTTGTGGTACCAATTGCGAATTATTGGCATACGCACCTGAACCCGTTTTGTTCCCAATTCCTTCTATCAATGCTAATTCACCTGACATATCATAATCTTCTTTGCGGTAATACCGTTTCTCTCGGTTAAAAAAATGGTAGACAGTATCTATAATAATGTCTTGATTAGGCAGGTGTGCGATACTGTACACGTGCTTTTCTTCTGGTTTTTGAGGGTTGTAATAGGTAAATCTGGTGGTGTACGGTATACCCAAACACTCCAAAACCATGTTTACAAATACTGTTTTGCTTTTGCAATCCCCGTTCCCCAACTGCACTAATGCCAAGGGGCTTTTTACATACTGAGAGCCGCGGGGATCTGTTTTGTATTTAATGCTGTACTTTACCATTTTCCAAAGCTTTTTTAAACTCTCTGGAGTCGCTTCAAATTCTGCATTAGCCCATTTGCAAAATTCTTGGTTGTACTTTCTAAATCTTTCTTTCATCAAGTACATAGCTTCCCGAATATCAGAAGTATCAAACCTTGTTTTGAGCACAGTCTTTTTGCTCAATGCCTCTGGTATGTTATCTAGGCTACTCATTAGATTACGGGTATTGGCACATTGGTAATAGGAAAACTTACTGTTTGGCCAAGTCCTGAAAACATTACTTTGCCGTTAAAAAAGACCACATTAGCCAGTGCTCCGAAAAGCCCTTGATTTTGGATAGCTTGTTGCATATCTCTAAACAATTGTTGCGTGGGTACATCAATATTTATTTTGATAGTGTGTGTACTGTTGCTTGCTATATAAATACCATTGTTGTCACTTATTTGAGCCAATACTATATTGCCATAAGTAACCACTCCAGACAAACCACTAGCACCAATAGGGAAAGGATTAGCATTTTGTACCGTTATAGGTAAATCTACTCTTAGGTAAATTTCGCCGTTGGCCCCTATTGGGCTAGTGCTTGTATCTGGCACAGGAGTACCAATTGTAAAATCTATGTTACCCAAAGCAGCAGAAGCGGCGGCACTCGCCCCCATTGCAACCAAAGCGAGTACGCCGGCTCCTACTAGTATTTTTGTATTGGTGCTTGCCATCTTTATTTTTATTCTTGGTTGTTCTTGGTGTTTCCTCTCATTGCATTACGTCTTGCACGCTTTCTTCCCTTTTTGCCTTTTGGTGGCTCTGCTCCTACTTGGGGTGCAGTATCTTCTTGTTCTTCTGTTGGTGGCTCTGGTGGTGTTGCGCTAAATCTTTCTTCCCATCCCTCCATATCAAAATCGGATATTGTACGTCCAGTGGGCTGAGGCTCTGGCGAAATTATTATTTCAAGAAAGGACTCGACCCTACTTAAAAAATACTCCCCCATTGTATAATTTGAACCTATTTCTCCAAGTGCTTTTAGTTCCTCGTATGATTCTTTGAATCCCCCCACAATGTCACCTAACGCTTGAGATATTACAGACATCATTAACGCAATTTTCTCACGGCTATCATCTGCCATTTTATCCATGGGTGTGGGCATTTGCATATGTATTTCCAATAAATCTGGAGTAGTTGGCTTTTTGGCAGTGGCTGCTTTTACGTGGACGTGTTTTTTCGTGATAATGAAGCCTTTTTCTATCAAACTTGCAATCGCAGGTATTTTTTGCAATTCAATTAGTGGTTGTTCTGGGTCTATTGGGTGCAAGTAAACAATGGGAACGAGCATAAACGTGTGTTTTGAAACAATTAATAGTTGTTCCAAATAACAAACAAAGCCCATACTCGTACAAGTATGGGCTATATGTTGCGCCAAGTCTGGCCACCATTAGCCAAGTTTTGGCAGTATCTGCCAAGTTGTTTTTGAGTCTAGCTTATATTTTAGCTGCGTTTTAGCTTGCTTATAGCTTATATTTTAGCTACATTTTTAGCTCCTTATAGGGCTATTTTAGTTCTATTCCTTTTCCTATAAATTCTTTAAAAAAATCTTTAGGTAAAAAACGAGTTCTTCCTATATAAATAGTTAAAATTCCATTTAGGTCGGTTCCAAAAGATATTTTTTCTAGCAAAGAATCATCAATCCAATCTATATTTTCATGGAATAAGTGAAAAAACAATTCCCTTTTTGTTTTACTATGCTCCTGTTGCTCATATACAGCTTTATCTTGTGTTTTTTTTATGGTTTCTACTACTTCTAATAGTTTCACATCTTTTAGGTCTATTATGGCCGAATCTGGGGCTTTTATGACCTTGTTTTCTGGGTGATGAATATAAACATCTGACTCGCAACAAACATAACTACGTGTTATTATCTCTAGGTATTGGTATTTACGCTCACAATTATTACATGTTATCTCTCCCCATCCTTCATAAGCTTTAGACCAATCAACAGTTGTTTTGCAGTATGGGCAAGTTATTTTGTTGTATTCATATAATGTTTGTGATTTTTCATTCGCCATCTTGTATTTTTTTAATGTTATATAGTGTTGTTAGTCTTACTCTAAATGTCCATAGACACCTATTTTGTGTTTTTAATTCTAGTAGCTAAACAGACATATATTTTTGATGCCATGCTGCACGCTTTTCATGTGAAGTTAATCTTCTACGTGTAGATAATTCCTTCCTTAAAGCTAACATATAACTGTCATCAACAAAATAGATGCGCCCTTGCCTAACTCTTAAGAAACGCACATAGAATGGGCAATATGAACAATTGGGATCTAATGCTCCCTTTATAGAATTGGTCATTACACCTAATTTCGCATTGTAGTATGCCTTTGATACTATTGTTCTATAAGAATAAAATAAGATCATCAAATCATATGTTCTAGTTTCCGAAAATGTGACACTCGGATAAATAAGATGTGCAAATCCAAGGCCATGGTAATACTTTGGATCTTCACCAAAATAATTACGATTACGGGGAAAATCTGACAATTTTTTAAGTCCATTTTCTGCTAATCGCTCCTTTTTGGCTTTTTTCATGGCCCCTATTTTTTCACTATATCTGGTCATATTATAATTAACTATTGCCCCTTTCTAGCTGCCTCCCTAAGTCTAGCAGCATTTTTTTTGCATTGCGTAGTGCAATATTTTTGATTAGATGCTTTGTGTACATACCCATTGCCGCAATGCTCACAAATTCTAGTGTACTCCTTTTCTATAAACTCTATTTGTTTGATGTGCTCTACTTCTATTTCCGGCAATTGCTGCTGCTTAAATCCAATTTGCCGCCGTTCCTTGTTGGGGTCGTCTGCCGTGCCACTAGGTACGGCTGCCGTCCTTGTGCCTGCCGTCTGATGGTCTGACGGGGGAGCAGGGCCTGCTTTTTGGGTACGGCTGCCGTCCTCTTGGGGTGCGGCTGCCGCAATTGCAGCAGGAATTTTTGATTCTTTCATTACCTCCCAAGAGTACGCCCATTCAATAATAGAAAAAAGTATATAGAGTATCTCTGCTATGAGTTGCACCCATATTAGAGTATTTCCATACTTTTGGCGTTTTTGGTTGGTAGCAATTACTTCTTGTTTGTATTTCTCCTTGGCCTCTGCAATCAATGCTTCATTATCCTGTTTTAGTTGGATTAGAGCGGTATCTTTTGATGCTATGGTAGAAGCAATTTTTCTATTAAGCTCTTTAATGTAATTGGCATCTTTGGTTGCTATTCTGCCTTTCCATTCTCGTTGTTTTCTATACCTTTCTCGTTCAGTTACTAATGCCGCTTCTCTTTGTTCATATTCTTTTCTGATAGGATCAGCTAAGGCAAGGGTAGGAGCTTGGTACACTGGATTAGCAATAACAATATAAGGGGCTTTTTCTGCACCTCTCAATGAAAGGTCAATACTTACAGCAGTAACAAAAAAAGCTACAAACAGGGCGAATTTAGACAGAGTTTTGTATTGAAATAAATTTTTGAATACATCATCTATAGCTGGGCGTTTGATTATTTCTATTACAACAGCTAGTACAATGGCTATCACTGAAGACAAAAAAACATCCCCCATATCCATCAAATAGGATAGGGCAAAAAATGCCGTTACAATACTAGTAGCTTGAATAATGTATTTCATTATTATACAGGTATAATAAATCAATATAAACCGAGCTTCAAAAGAAGTGTGAGCAAATTTTTGGCTTAATCCTTCGCTCATATTCTCTTGAGCTATGTAATTAGAAATAGTTTTTCTGGTGGAATCGTAGGGGTTTTTTAAAAAATCTCGTAAATTCATAATTCTACTTTTATAGGTAGGGTAGTACACGGCTTCTAAATAGTGCTATCCTACCTTTTTTTTATGGCTAATGGTTTCTTGTTATGCTGCTTCCGAACTGTCATTTTTTGGAAGCATTTTTAATAAATGTTGTTTTATGATTATGGATTCTTGGGGTGTAAATCGTTGCCTGTTGTTGAATTGTCCTATAGTTAATTTCAATTCTGTAGTTATAAAATCATTGGTCAGTAAATTACTTCTCAAATTTCTGATTCTGGGCACTTCCAATAGTTGGCACAAATCGGCCTTGCTAATACATGGAGGCAATGCTGCTATCTTCTTTTTATCCATAACAAACTTGTTTTTGAAAAAACCAAATAATACTACTAAGCCCTAATTAGGTTAGTAATTAAAATAAATAGAGGTCTGCAAGGTTTTTTGTATATTGTGTCTGTTACAAGCATTTAAGTTTAAGATAGGGTAGTCCAAGCCATTGGGCTGCCTTTTTTTATGCCTCTTTTAGCTCTTGAAGTATTGGTAATAGATAAACTAAGTAAATAGTGTATTCGTTTTCATATTTTATTCGATCTTCTTCAGAAAAATATCCTCCTTCCTCTAACACCTGAATCAATACAGCGCGTTCTACTGGCTTCAACTTTAGAATAGTTGCTTTGGGCTTGGTTGGCTTTTTTCCAATCTTGTAACGTTGTTGAGTATATTCTTTATCCTTTCTGTTACGAACATGTCTAGCTACTTTTACCATTACTTGTCCCAGAGCTGCTTTAGTTAAACACCCATAAGGGTAAAACTTGTACTGTTCAATCAAAAAATTAAGCAGTTGTACATAAGTCACCAGCTCATATCTAACAACTGTGATCGCTTCCTGCCATTGTTCTACTTTTTGGTATCCTTCCATCTTATTGGCTTTTTGTTAGTCTGGGTAATAATTTTTTGCCGTTGTATATATGCGTCATTACTCTGTTTTGGTCATATACTAGTATGTGATCCACTTTTCCAGGCTCATAACGACTGGCCACCTCGTCCAAAGAATTTACTTTTGCAGCTAATCCATTATCTGATCCTTTCCGGCGTTTTTCCTCTTGGGTATAGACTATGTAAATAGGGATTTCTTGTTTGGCCAGTAATTGATTGTAGCGTTCTTTGCTTAAGCGTGCAGTGCCTTGGCTCTCTAGGTAGTAATGTATTACTCCTTCTCCATTGGGTAGTCTAGGGTCTATTACAATAGCATATTGCCATTGGCCGATATGGTTTTGCATAAAACGCTCTAAACGTTTTAATTCCCTTTCTCCGCCCTTTAATCCATAGTTATACTCAGGTCTATTTTTCCAGTACATTTTTAAGTACGGAGTGTCGTATTTGTAACTAGGCATGTCTAAATATTGTTTTAAGCTTTTGAGTTAATACTTGTTCTAATTCTATTTGGGTATTGGGGTCTAAGTATTGGCTTTGTTTTAGCTCTTTGATAAATTTATGGTATTGCTTTTGGGCAAATTGGTGGCTTCGTGCTCGGCCATAGGCGCGGCTGCTTTCCAATACACTGCTATAAATCTCTTGGATGTGTTGCTGAAAACTAAAACGCTCCAGTGATTTCAAGTTCTTATCAAAAAATCCTTCTTTTAGCCTAGTCCAATCATCCAAAGAGTATTCTAAAGCTTTTTGGATAGACCAAGAAGATAGATAACTAACTGGCTGCCAAACCTGATAATGCTTTTTATCACAATGCTTTTTTTGTTTATCAATAGCATTGCTGAATATCTCAACTGCCGACCGTTCAATATTGGGCAATCTACGTTGTACCCAATTGACTAGCTTTTTTTGCTGCTTGGGGGTTTTCTCTAAGTATTTGGGGCTTTCTTGAAGCTGTTTTAATTTTTTGGCTCTGTACTTCCTAACATTTCGGTGCGTCTGGAGCAGCAACCCCTCCAGCATCTGCATGGATGTATTTTGTACATCTTGATTAAAAAACTCGCCCTGGTACAATTGCGCGCGCAACATTTCCCACAGGGCATAGGTAGTGGCTTGCATTGGGGTGGCCTCGTTCCACTGATGTTGCATTTTTAGCGCAATGCGCTTGGCTTCGTTGATTCCATCAACTGATTTTTTGGCGGGGCCTGCCAAATTTTCACCTTTTTTTCTTGGAACTTCGGTTTGAGGGGGCTTGCTGGCTCGTACTTCACCTGACATACTAGAAAAAATTAACTTGGCGTTAGCCAAAGCCTTATTTTCTTCTGAATCATCAATAGTATTAGTTATTTCTTCTTTAAGTTCTTCATTGGATAAAGGGTATAGGTTGAAACTTTCCTCTATATTTCCATTTGGTGGGGTGGAGTCGCTGATTTCGCTGTCTGATGGGGCCATTTGCCCAAGGGTGGTACAAAACACATTAGGATTAATGAATAATTGTATTTTGCCGTGGCCTTTGTCTTTTTTATCTTCTGGCAATGGATCAGCATTTTTATTGTCAGTTACTTGGTAATTTTGTTTGCTGGTCAACACCTCAGCTTTGATTAAGAGGTTTATCTGGTTTCTAATAGTATCTGTGCTTTCTATGCCTGTGTCGTCAAACTCCTTGCCCTTGTTGACCATAGTTTGCAAAGAGGGTAGGGTAGTAAAGCAAAAGTACTGATTGTCCTCTATACACTGTCTGAACAAATCAGGCTGGGTGTGTTGCAATCTGTTCATAGTTTGACAAACACTTGTAAAGATTGCAAACATTACTTCCTTGGTATTTTGATTGGGGCCGCCTCTTTTGCCTTTGGCTCTCAGGCTTGCTCTATAAGCCTGTAGTTTTAGCCTAGCTTCATATACTGTTGCCAATCTATTGTATACATCAAAGAAATTAATCTGTGGGTTGCTTCCTGCTCCACAAAGCTGTTGTTGTACTCTAGTCATCACATTATGGTTTACTAAGATGATAGTAGAAACAGGCGCATTTGGTAGGAAGGGGTGCGCCCGTTTCACTAGATTAATCAATGTGTAGCATTCTTGCAGCCTGCTACATGGCTAATTGCAGTATATTGGTACTTGCCGACTCGTGACCAGGGAGGGAATCAAACCCAACAACTACTACCACCAGTAAACAGCACATTTACAATAGTAGTACTCTCAAAAAATGAATCTGGCCAATTTTGGATAAATGGGTAAAATGGTATTAATGTATAGAACTATAATTTCTGTAGGAGCAATGGTAATTTATCATGTCTATAACCTCTTGCAATTCTCTTGGGTAATCCATTTCCTTAAATATTTCTCTCAAGGCAGTTGCAAGTATAACATTGGCTTCAAATCCCATATGATTGCAAACAGGGGTGTTTGTCGGTGCTTCTATAAAATTATTGATAAGATCAATCCAATTGTGTGCGTGTGTGCGGCTTCTTCTACAATCCAGCATGGGTAGTAAATTGCCAGATTGGTTTAAGTAGTCACTAATAGATGCCTTAAATAAGAGGTATAGAGTTTTCTCTTTTCTTTCCGCTACTATATGCTCTGGTTGATAGGTGTGTTTATAAGGTGTTTCTTCTACAACACTATAGTAGCCAGGTATAGCTTTTGTTAAGCTTATATTATTATTGTTGCAATAATGTATTGTAAGCCAGAATACATCTAGCAAGAAGTATAACTTTGTGCTTTGAAAATATGACTCATACAGCAATATATAAGTAGGCATCCATGTACCTTCATGTATTGAGTTTTCAAATGATTTTATTTTTTGCGGAATAATATTTCTGTTTTGCTTGCCTTGGATTAATTGCAGCTTTTGTGCTAAACGTAGTAATTCCGTTTTATGATCCTTTTTAAATGCAATGCGATTAATTTCTAAAAAATCGTTTATTTCCCTATCAGGAAGCAAGCGTGCCTTTTCTTTTTGCTTATTTATCATTGGTAGATATTTCTTTTGTAATAATTTCTTTTACATTAAACAAAGCACTGAGGTACCCTATATGATAAGCAGCACCAATTTCATTAACCAGATTCAGTTCACTGGTAGTTGGGAGTCTAGCCCCTCCTCCCGTAATCTCATTAATTGCCTTTTGTTTGGCCTTTTTTATACGGTCTGGGTTATCCATTTCATCTTTGTGAGCTTCTATTAGTAGTACCAATCCTTCCAAAACCCGTTTTGTTTCTTCACTCATATTATCCAATATATTAGGCCCAGCGTGTTTTATGATTGAAAAGCATTTTGTAAACTTCCTCTAAAACTTGCTTTTTGGCTCGCATGTGCAAGTAAGCTGTATACTTGGTGGGGTTGTGATGGGGGAGTGGAGCAGGGGGAGCTTTGTCCAAAATCCGAGTAGTATTTTGAATCTCACTGGATAAATGAGTACAAAAATCCTGTCTACTCATTAAATCAATCCATGTAAAAATTTCCATGTAGGTATCTGATTTAAAGCGGTACAAATTCCAAGCTTCTGCTTTTTCGTTTTGCAAAGCATTCTCTGGGCTAACCTCTTTACTGTTAAATATCCAATGAGCTTTTCGGGGTTGCTCAATCTGTTCTACATGCTCCATTAGCCTATTTTCCAATTCCTCTAGTGTCATTATTGTATAGTTTAGATGTAACAGCGCAGCACCTAGCACTGCCCTAATTCAGTTATCAATTGTTGCAAATCAGCGCTTATAGATATGAGCTTCTTTTTCCGCTTACTGGCTTTTTTACCCTTTTTAGGAATCTCACTAATCAATATATCTAATCGCTTTTGTTCATATCCTAAGCGACCTACTAAGCCTTCTATTGTTGGGCATGTTTCTAATTTTGGTTGTACGTTGTGCATCATATCCAGTAGAATAGCTTCAAGTAGAAAAAATGCTCCTATGCCAGCTATTACATGTAATGCTTTTTTTTCATCTTCCATTCTTAGCTAATAGTTTTAATAATTCTTCTAATAAATCAATTCTCACAATCCCATCAATGCCTTATCCTGAAAATCTAAAACATCTTGGAGTTTAAAATGCAAGGCGGTACGGTTGCCACCATGGTATCTAAATGCCGCCAAATCTTTGCTCTTGTAGTAATCTCTAACCTTGCGAGGGGACAGGGAGCAGAGAGCGGCCACTTGTTGCGTGGTCAATACTGACTGTTGTAGTAATTCGTTACGCTCCAGCAGCTCATGCAGTACACGGTTTGCCGCCTCGTACTTTTCGCGTTCTTTCTGGAGTACTATAGTAATCTTCTTTAATTGTGCAACGGCTGTTGTTAGCTTGTCGCCTGTTGTTCCTGTTGGCTGTTCCATGGCTATGTTTTTGGTAACAAGCCAGTTGTAATATCTGGCTTGTTGGTTCAAAAAAATTATAGCATGGATAGTAAAGCGTCTTGTTTGTTATCAATAACCCAGCGTATAACAACCGCCCAATCTTTGGCAGCCATTGCTTTAACTATCCGTACTTCTTTTGGGAAAGCTTGGGAAATATTGGGGCGGCCATCCTCATTGGTACCGCTAATGGTAAGCAAGGGACTATCTTGGTGGGAAGTGATTTTCAAAAACACTTGCTTATGTTTTGGATTAGATGCTGTATTGAAGGTGAACCAAGCCCTTGATTTGGGTTCTGTCAAGTTGCGCTTATTGAGTGTTACTACCCTCCATTCCTGCACGCTAAATTCTTGATTAAATGTTACAAGCTGGCATAATCTAAGTATTTGAAGGTGTTGTATTGGCCTTTGCTGCTTGCAGCTCGGCCTTGTATTTTGTTGCTGCCTCATTTATAAAGTCCAGCATAGTTAATAAATCTACTCCCAATGCCTTGGCCAAAGGTGGCACATCCATAGCACGCCAACGCGTTGGATTATTTACGCGGCGGCCAAATGCCCTGGGATTATCGCCTAGCTCTAAAGCTAAATTGTTGTATTCTTCTGTAGTTAGTTGCTTTTGCAATATTGCCTTTACTTTATTGCTATTGCTCGCTCTGGTAGTTGTGTATGGCATATTATATAAGTTGGTTGTTGAATTATTCAAGATTGGGTTTTGATTGGGAGAAAGGGAATTAGTAATCCTCATCATCCCCAAACATATCTTCATCAAATGTTTGAGTGTCTAGTACAATGGTGCTTTTGCAAACCATATACGTAGCAGATAGGGCAATAAATGGATCTCTTAAAACATCCCTTCTAAAAGGTAAGGTTAATACTATACCTTCCTCGTTTCCTAATTTCATTGTGGGGCTATCAAACGATAGGCTATCTCCTGCTTTTTCAGGCAATCCGCACAATGTATATGCTGTGCCCTTCTTTTCTTTATTCCAAAAATTGGAATCAAACAATCTGATATGGTAAGTACGTGTGTTGTTTGTAATCTCAACTGTACAAAATGAACCATCGGAGTCAAAACAAAAATCCACATTATACTCATCTATATCAGCATCATCATACACAGCTACATCTATAAAATCCTGCAATATTTTTGAAAACTTAACTATAGGCTCTGACTTGACAAGAACCTTTTTGAGTAGTGGCAAATAAGTATGAGCTACAGCAGCATTGGCTATTTCGTCAAATTCTGCACTCAATTTTTCATTGATAAGTGCCACCACATCTGGCACGTCTATTTGGGTTGCTATTTCGGGAACCTCCAAAGATTGTTCTATTGCTTTTTTGTATGGGGAGTTATAGCCCGTATAAAAATTCTTTATAGCGTCCAGTGCTCCTTCTTTAGCTTTTTGGGTTGCATATTCTATTACTTCATCCATGTTTGGATAAATATCTTTTAATTCTAGTGCCATGTTTCTACTTTTATATTGTTCTAAAATCTTTCTATTTACTCAAATAAATAATATAGCTTAACTTGTCGCTGGCTAGTGGTTTAAATCCGCGTTCAAATGCTATATGACGAAATTGATTTAACATCCTTTCTAACTCCTCTTGCATCATTTCAATACTCATATGGTCTTCATACGTCAATGGATCGCTTAAATGCTTTTCCAATAAATCCAAATTGCCCCCCAATAATATTGGGATTAAATGCACATCTAATTTGTTAGTTTCTCTGGGTAAACGTAAAACTTCTTGATCATTGATCTTCGCCATGTTTCTACTTTTATATTGTTCTAAAATCTCTTTGTAGGCATCTATTTTGCCTTTATTATAAAGCCATTCGTTCCTGTAATGTGTTGGATCAATATCCCACTTAACAAGTTTACCCAGACGCATTAGCTCCTGCACTTGTTCGTCTTCGTTGGTCAAATTCTCACCTTTTGCTTTTCTCGCTTTTAGTATCAAATCCAAATCTGAGAACGCCTGTATATTTTCTTCAAACTCCGCCTGAGCAGCTTCTGCTTGCTTAATCAATTCGTGTATATAGTCTAGATCCATTACCAACATTATGCAAATACAAATTCTTCAATAACCAGTCGCATTTTCATTTGCTTACTCTCTGGAGTGTGTCTAAAATAAATAAGGAGTGTACGAGCCTCTATATCTGCCTCGATACAGGTATGCTGTGCCGTGCTGCTCAAGAATAGATCTATGCGCTCATGTACACGAGTTATCAAGCCTTTGGCATCAGCTCCAAACAAATAATACTGATTGGCCCTAATGCAAAACATTCTATTGTAGGAGGCAGGAATAAGAGTTGGTTCTACCATGATTATTGGCTTGTTTGTTTCAAAAAAAAACAAGGCTACGCCCTCACACATTATACGGCTCCTGATAATGTGCGCCCTAGTAGCCTTGCCCAAACTATATAATGAAAAACTAAACGCAGTTAGATTTGATTGTGAATAGGGGTTTTAGTACCTTTGGTTTGCAATCGTTAACATTCCGACCAAAAAAATACACGATTGCTCACCAAAGGCGAATACTAAACCCTCAACACTCAATAATCCTGTAATTAAGATTCAAGAGTACACAAGACGTTATCTTAGCTTTTTTACCCCGTCTTATTAATTCTTATTAATTCTTATTAAGCATCTTAGCGTGCTTTATAAGAACACTCTTGTTTGTTGTTGTTAACAAATGTAATTTATGTTCTACAAAAATACAAATTGTGTAGAGTATATTTTACAAATAATTTTCTATGGTTGTTGATAGAATTTTCAAAATAATTGATTATCAAGGACTTAGTAAAAGAGCTTTTTACAAGTCTGTTGGTATGTCAAATGGAGCTTTGGACAAAAAAAGGGACATTGGAGTTAGTCGTGTAGTTAATATACTACAAAAATACCCTCACATTAATCCAACATGGTTGTTATTTGGAGAAGAACCAATGCTATTAGAAGATTCTCCCAAGGCAACCAATACTATTACCCAGATAGGAGGAAAACACAACACAGGTATTAATGCCGTACAGGAATCAAAGAGTGTGCAAGGGTTGGAGCAGCAATTGCAACTGCTAAGAAACGAAAACGAATATCTAAAAAAGTTAATAAAAAATAAAGATGAACTATTGCAAAGCAAAAGCGAATTAATATCTTTATTGAAGAAGGACAAATAATGTTTTGTTTGTTCTATTTTATTAACCAATTACGATATAACATGAAAAACTTATTCGCTCTATTTGCTTTTTTGCTTATTTTATCTGGCTGTCAAAAAGATTCTTGCACAACTAGAGGGTGCGAGAATGGCGGCGTTTGTATTAATGGCACTTGTGATTGTCCAGAAGGATATGCCGGCAATGATTGTTCTGTAGTACTTACACCTACCGAAATCATTGTACACAAAATTATTGTCAACAGTTACCCAATGACTAATAATGGGAGCGGTTGGGATGGACCGGGAGCAGGCGGCCCCGACCCATATTTTGTATTTTATCCCCAAAATTACAGCAGTAGCACTTTTATATCCGCTACAATAAATAATGTCACTGGTGGCCCCCTAGAATACAGGGTGGGTTTCCCTTATACTATTTATTCGCCTAATGATCCGTGGGTATTTACGCTCGTTGATGAAGATTTTAGTAGTAATGATGTAATGGTAACAGGTGTTTTTACTCCCAATGATGGCTCTAGCGGTTTTCCTGAGATATTACAAGTAAGAAGCAACGCTATTAATTTGTCATTAGATTTGTACGTGACTTGGAAGTTTTAAGAATGTGTTATTCTCAACACAAACAGCCACACCAAGCATATTGGTGTGGCTGTTTTTTTTTGAGAAACAATATTTTATTTTGATTGCTTTTTGATTTTTCTTTTTTGGTGCAATATTTTACAAGTTTTTGTTAATTAGTCTTTTATGTTCTGCAACGGTTTTGAGTAGTCGTTTCCGGGGCAGGCAGCTGTACCAGGTTTACCAAGGGAACAATGCTACTGCTTTTTTTTGAGAAATAACTACCATTCTAGCCGTTCCAATGCCTCGGTTATATCTTTGTTTTCAAGCTGCACATAATCCAATGTAGTTTTTATATCCGAGTGTTGGAGGAGCTGCTGCAATACATGCAGTGGTATGTGCTTGGCCAAGTAGGTAGCAAAAGTAATACGGCCAATCTTGGTACTTACCAGATCATGTTGTTCTATGCCTGCCCGTTGGGCTATTTTCTTCAAGTCTCTGTTTAGTACCTGATCCCTATAAGGATAAAACAATTGTTGTTTATTAATAGAAGTATATTCAAAGTATTTGTACAAAATACGCTCTGGCTTGCCATCAAACAATAAGTACAAAGGTATAGATAGGCTTTTTTGGGTCTTTTGAGCCTTGAGCAAGTA
This sequence comes from uncultured Aureispira sp., assembly GCA_964445645.1. GTDB lineage: Bacteria > Bacteroidota > Bacteroidia > Chitinophagales > Saprospiraceae > Aureispira. Next base: position 38,293 of record CAYULH010000040.1, read on the forward strand.
GCACCAACCTTTGTGGTCTTTGATAAAATTATTCCTCTTAATCTTGATCATATCAGAGTACCTAAAACCCAAGTAGCAACAAATCAAAAACATATCTCGCTTCATTTCCAAGTGCCATTCTTCCTGCTCAAACACCAATTGCTCCAGTTGCTCCACCTGCAATAGTGTTAATGCAAAACGCTGTACGGGGGTATCTTTGAGTTTTATTTTGTTGTAGGGGTTTTTCTCTATTAGTTGGCCATCACTTACTTCTATAGCTATATTGATGTACACTTTTATGCGCTTGTGGTAGGAGTTGGCACTGTTTACCGATAAACCCTTGCTGAGTAAGTAATGCTTAAATTTTCGTATCAAATCCAAATTGACCTGATCGAATCGCACATTCTTACGGAAAGCCTTAAAATGCCTCAGTGCTGTTTTGTCCTTTTTTTTGGTATTGGGGGTCAAATCTGTACGCAATTGCATTTCCTGCTCCAAGAATTTGGTAAAGGAGCGATTATTGCCACGCTTCACAAAATTAGCACATTGTTCTAGTGTAGGGGGTCTATTTAGATACGTGGACTTCAAGATAAAGTCTTCCAGCTCCTTTAGTTTACGTCTGGCTTCTGCATTGTAGATTTGCGCCTGCTCGTGTTTGATCACACGCTGGTTGGGCTTATCCCATTGCTTGGGCTCCACATACAAGCCAGTAGGGAATAGCTTTTTTTGCTTGTTCTCATACGCCCTGATTTGAATAGGGCCTTTTCCTTCTTTGTTTAGTTTTTTGGAACGTCCGTTAAAGACAATAGATAATTGTATCATGGTTGCATTATTTTTAAGTCAATAAAAATACACAGCCATGGAGCAGCTTATAGACAGGTAGTATTGTTTTTTTTATTCCAGGGACCAGGCGGCAATCTAGTACTTGGTATCAAAAAAACTGATTTTTTGACCCCACAACAACCCAAGGGGGCAAAAAGGAGACAAAGCACAAAATGTACCTTAGCTTTGGGCTTCAAAGAGCCACTTTTTGGCGTGATTTTTCGCAAAGATACAAAAAAACAAAAAACCGCCTCAACAGTTGCCGAAACGGTATTTTTGTTGTCTTTTTGTACATGAATGTACACGCTTACCAGTAGTCCATAGGGGAATCGAACCCCTCTTACCAGGATGAAAACCTGGCGTCCTA
>CAYULH010000041.1:0-32155 GCA_964445645.1 uncultured Aureispira sp.
AATTTTACTTCCCAATAAAAGCCAACATTAATATCTTACTTGTTAAGTTGCTTTACTGTAAGCCAATAAAGTGCCAAAAGTTTAAGGTTTGTAAAGCAGTAGCTTATGTATTTGTATTAAAATATTTGTTTCCATTTTGGAATTGGTGATGTCGTTTTGATGCTTTTATAGTTCTTATAGGGGCAAAAAAAATGAGTCGTTCCTTGACTAGAATGACTCATTTTGTTAGTGCAGTATAGTTAATTTACATCAAGCCAAGAGGTTTTGCAAACTTAGTGAGTTCACTAACATTAGAGATTTTTAACTTGCCCATAAACACTGCGGGCATAGCTTTTTTCTTGCCGGTAACAATATCCATCAAGGTTTGGTCAGAGGCAGATACGATACATTTTGCTTCTCCGTGCAAGCCCTCTTTTACGTTGAGTTGTCCATCTTCTATAATAGCAGTAAAGTCACCACCACCATCACCTGATATTTTGAATTGGAAATTGGTATTTCCCTTGTCAGCCAATGCCTCAGGATTTACTCTTTCTTTGAAACCGAGTATAAATTCTTTTGCAGTCATTATTTTATCATTTTTTGAATGTCTATTTCTAAAATTGAATTAGGATAAGTGTAATGGATATTATTATTACCCAAATAAAGGAAAAAAGTTTAAGAAAACCAACAGCCCTGCCTGTAGGGATTAGATAGAGTCTGTTAAAGATGTCTACGCACCCAACTGTATATATATTCCAATACTTCACGTTGCTCTGGCTCATTGTGAAGCTCGTGGTAGCCGCCTTCCCAAATGCGTAAAGTAACATCACCAATTGCTTTGTTGGCAAAACGCTCAGTTGCCTTGTGTGAGGTAATGCCATCTTGGTCGCCATGCAATAAGAGCAGTGGTGTTTTGAGTTTGCCCACCGTTTTTAGGCTATTTTGGCCAGAATCAATCATACTCAGTGCGGTCTCTACAGTAATTTTGTTATGCACCAGTGGATCATTGTTATAAGCTTCAATTACTGCTGGATCTTTGGATAAGAATTTTTGGTTCAAACCATTGTCTTGGCTAAAGCTTGGATAAATGGGTCGAACAAGACGGGCAATTTTGAGTAGAAATTTGGGAGCTTCAAAGGCTGCTTCTAGCATAGGAGCCGTAGCAATAACCCCTTTGAGGCTTGTATGTTTTTTGTTGAGGATGTAATCGAGCACTAGACCACCGCCCATACTGTGTCCATACAAGAAAACAGGCACTCCAGAATAGCGTCGAGTAGCTTCGGCATACAGTTTTTCTATTTCATCATACAAGTAGGCATACTTGGCAACATGTCCACGCTTGCCGCCCGATTTGCCATGTCCAGCATGGTCACAAGAGACGATTCCAATGCCCTTGGATGCAAAATAAGTAGCGACATGTTCGTAACGCGAAGAGTGTTCTCCTAAGCCATGCACCAATACGATAATGGCCGTAGGTTTTTTGTAGCGTAGAGCATCTGGCCACCAAGCTTGGGCATAAATTTTTGTTCCCTTAGGGTTCTTCCAGCTAAATTCTGTACGTTTCATTTAGGTCTTGTTATAAATGAAGTTGTTTAAATTTAGCCTAATGTCGCTAATGAAATCTAATTTTGCCCTACTCTGCGTTAAAAATTGACCCCATAGCGCTGCTATGAGCTAAATTTTTGCCTTGATTAGAACCAAATTAGTACTCATTATCAACACAATTCCATTTTTAAACAACTTCAAAAAATCAGATAAACAAAGGAAAATTATTATAAAACTTATTCTACAATAACCACCTTCACTACAATATAAATAAATTTATCAATGCGAGTCCATTTTTGAGCTTTTTATAAAAAATCCCCTAAAGCACTGTGGCTTTAGAGGATTTGATGTTGAGATTTTGCTTAAATCTATTGGAATGCAGGCTTAATGCGTTTGAGACGCAATACTTTGGAGTATTTTTCTCCTTTGCCCCGCAATTCTATGCGATACACCCCACGAGCACGTTTGTCTAGTGGAATTTCAAAACTGTGTTTTTGGCTGCCCGATTCTTTTTTGAAGGTGGCCAAGTTAAGAGATTTGTCTTTCAATATATCTACACCATTAGCCACCTGAAACAACTCGATCTCTATATCCTGCTTTTTGGGCAAGGTGTAAGAAAGCGTGATTTTGCGTCGATGGTCAGCGGTTTCAATTTGGACATCCTCCATTGCAAAACGCTCATTGTACACTTGTTTGACATATTTCAGGTCTTTAAAAATCCAGTTAGAAGGATCAAAATGCACACGTTTGACCGTTCCCTCTACAGGAATCTCAAATCGTTGGTTGGCTTGTTTAAATACAGGATCATTTTGGTTTTCATTGATAATTTTTTTGATGCGCGAGCCATCTTCCATTTCAAGTTCAATCTTGTAAGGCATGGTAAAAATTTCAGGTGTACTCGCTCTCTTTTCTTGGTTGACATTGAGCACCACTTTGCCATTTTCTAGGCTGTAAGCAACTTTGTATTCAGGATATTGCTCCCCATGAATCCATTGGTCAAAGAAATAAGAATAATCACGCTCTATATTCTCACTCGCATAATATTCACAAATTTCCTGAAAATTTTGTGTACTGAGATACGTTTTGGACCAAGGGCCATTGATGGCCTTGCCCGAGGTAATCGCCTTGAGTGTTTCAAAAAAGTAGGTATCGGTCATAATACCACGCAACATGTGAATGGCATAAAACCCTTTTTTGCTCAAACGCTCCTCTTCATAATCCGCTTGATTATCCAAGTATAATTTTCCACCCTCAAAATACTCCTTCTCATCCAAGATAATCTGATAGACGTTCAAACCACGCTTGTACTCTTGCCACATGGCCTCAGAGTAGGTAGCCAATGCCTCGGTAATCCAAGCATCCTGCCAATCTCTAGGCGAAATGTGATTGCCAAACCACATACTAGCCATTTGGTGAACCACCTTGTACATGTGTACCGATTTCATATCCTCTAGCAAAACATTGGTCTGCGTAGGCAAACCATTTTCGCCCAAACCAATACCAACTTCTGTAACATTAAACACCTCATCTCTATAAGGATAAGGGCCAAACGTATTGGTTAGACAGTTCATGATTTCAGGCACACGGCGCATCATCGCCGAAGATTGCTTGTAATTTTCTGGAAAAATGTAGAAGTTGATAGGAAAACGATAACCTTTGCCCTTGAATTTGGAATCGAGCTTGGTAAAATTAGAAATAGCAACCAAAACATGATGCGGAGCAATTCTATGGCGATGTCTCCATTGATACTGCTTTTTGGTGCCGTCCTCTGAGCGAGCCACTTTTTCGAGTACCCCATTGGATACCGCAATAACAGGCATGGCCTTTTCGTCCATTTCGCCCGTTTTAGGATTTTTAAATACCTCTTTTACCTTTCTGTTTTCTATGGTAATATCCATGTACAAAGAATCTACTTTATCGCCCAAGCCCTTGTTGCAAGGAAACCACAAATGACTGCCATCAGGATAACAAATTGTGGCAATAACAGGATTGTTATTCTCACCATGCGTACTATAAACAAGTCCTTTGGTTAAGCCCGACTCTTCTTTTTGTACAGGCGGCATGCCCTCATAATGAATCGTAACCTTGGAACGTTGCTCTTTCTTTAGGGCCGCTCCCTCCAATGTCATATAAAGCTTGTTGGCTCGTTGCTCAAAGGAACTAGCCCCTTCTACTTGGCTCACTTTGAGTTGGTCGGCCAAGTCCAATACCAATTCGTTAACATTATCCGCAGTAGCCACAAATTCGCAATAAACCTTGCCTTTTATATACGATGAGTCTAGCGATATTTCCACATCAATGTGGTAAAATTTCATATTAGTAGGATAATCTTTGTCCTTACCCCAAGCGACTAAGGTGAGCAAGAGGCAGCTTAGTACCAGTAAGAATTCTTTCATGCTGTCTGTTTTTTGATAATTGAAGTTGCCACCAAACCAAGTCCAATGGCAGTGATTGTGATCGTAAGTTCAAGGCTACAAGATACTATTTTTGCTTAAAAAATCTTTTGTAGCTTGCTATTGCAATAAATACCTATAACATTATAGTCAAAGATACCCTAATTTGATGCCAAAACACCTTGAGCAAAATAAGAATGGCAATCCTGTTACGTCTCCAAGGCTTTGAGCGGTAGCTAATTGGTGTTTTTTGGCAAGATAATTCTACTATAACAAACCTCGTTGTTGCAGCATTTGTTTAGTCTCTGGGTGCTTTTTTAATAATTGTTGCAAGGCAGGCTCGGCCTCTTTTGCTCGATTCAATTGTACCAACAAACCAATCTTGTTCAACAAGGCATTCTTGTAATCGGGGTCCAATTGTAGGGCTTGGTTGTAGTGCTTGAGAGCGGCTGTAATTTTTCCTTTTTGAGCCAATACCAAACCTAAATTCGTCAAGGCTATTTTGCGCTGCGGCTGTTCTTTGAGAATAAAGTTGAAGGTTTTTTCGGCGGCATGGAGCTGGCCGAGCTGTGCCTGAATACTGCCATATTTTTCTTGAAATTCAAGATTATAAGGCTGTAGGCTAGTAGCTTGTTGGTAATAATTCAATGCCTGTTGCAGATTTTTGGTTTGGTAGGCCGCCTCGCCTACCCGATAAGCCGACCAAGCATCTTGAATTTCGGCAGCAGGGGGCGCAATAGAACGCAACAATTGGTATTCTTTTTTATTAAAATAATAATGCGCCAAGGTGGGGAATTTTTGGGCGGCACTGGCCTTGGAGCGTTGCAAATAGTATTGAGCCGAATCCAAAACGGCTGGCACACCCATAAATTTATCCCACAAGGCCAAGTAACCTCTGGCCATTTCTAGGGGCGAAGGATTCTTGATAACCAAACTCTGCAAACCCAAGAAACCTGCAATTTCCTCTACTTTCTCTGCACTAATGGTGTCTCCACCCAGTTGCTTGATGTTGTTTTTGCTGATGTAATGATCGGTAATATTCACATGCGGAATATCAATGCTTCCAGAAGGAGGCATGTGGCAAAGCACACAGTCATCTTGTGTTTGGAAGCGGGTGGCCTTGCTGGCCGAACAATCCAAGAGCTTGCTTTGTGTGCTTTGGGCATGGTGACAGCTCTTGCAAGTATTGTTGTAATTATTTTTGGTGGTAGAATGCACATCGTGGTGCGGATTGTGGCAACTAATACACGAAAGCTGTTGGGAACTGATAAAACAATTGCTCTGGCGAAGGCGGTCGGCCTGCGAGGCCATAATAAAACGCTTATCGGAATTGGTAAAGCGGGGCAAAAACACATTCATCACCTCCTCCAAGGCCATTCCGGGTTTGAAATCATAAAAATCCTTGCCCTCTTGCAGCACGGCCACCCCCTGCAAATGACAACGCTGGCACAAATCCATTTGCCGATCAATGGGCAGATGCTTGGGATTGACAATGCTGTAGTCAATAAATTTGGAGGTATCGACCCGATTGCCCATGAGTTTTTCTTTGACGTGCAGGCCACCTGCGCCGTGGCAGCGTTCACATTCGATGCCCAAGGGTATGTTGTGGTATTTGTTGTTAGAACCAAAAGCAGGGGTAGGGGGATGATTGTGGCAAGTGAGGCATTCGGACAAGATGGCGCGGCTAAAACGTTTGTTGTTGCCGCCTTCAAATCCGGGGGCTAAATCCCAGCGTTTTTCTTGGGTGTAGTAGGTGATGGGCGCTTGATAAACATAGCCATTTCTATTGATAAGGTGCGAATTGGTATGATGTCCTGAGCCAATAATATAATCGACCCGTTCCAAGCGTTGATGAACAGTATCTTTGCCTTCCAATCTGAATTCTAAAATATAAAAGACAGAATCTCTAAAAAAGGGTTGGTAATAATAATCCAATTCCTCATCGTAGACCAGTGCATCGGGGCCAAAATCAGCCGCCGTTTTGACCAAGTCGGCTTTGCCAAAGGACTGCCCCATGCCTGTATGAATATAGCTGTCATAAACATTGGCGTGGCAACTCCTACACATTTGCATACCCACATACTTTACCGAATCGTGCAAATTGAGAAAATCGGAGGTGGTTGATGCGTCGTTTTGAGGCGCACAAAACCACATGCCAAGCGACAAGCCTCCTAGTAGGACAAATAACAAAACTTTATTCTTAGTCATTCTTACAAGAAATTCAATCTAAAATCGGGGATAGATTTCTATCAGTTCAATTTCAAACCCCAGCACACTATTGGCAGGAATGGCGGCACTACTTTCGGTACCATAAGCCAAGCGAGAGGGCAGCAAAAGCAACATACGCTCTCCTCTGTTCATGAGTGGCAGTGCCAAACGCCAACCATAAATACTCTGATCCAGCGGTACTTTAACAGCATTTGCGCCCGTATCTTCTACCACCGTCCCATCCAACAAAAAAGCTTTGTAACGCACTTCTACCGTTAAGCCCCAATCCCGTGGCGGCTGGTAATCGTCATTATTTTCTACATAAAAAAAATAGAAAAAATCTGCTTGATCATCTTGTATGGCTGCAATTCCCTGTTGGCTTAGGTAGTTTTTGATGGCTGTAACATCAGCCTCGTGTTGTAGCAATTCGGTATTTCTACAAGCATTCAAACCAATAATTATTACTAAAAAGAAAAGAATACGCATGAGGAGGAATTTCCATAAAGAAAAAGAAGTTTATGAAAATACAACAAAAATGAAAATTCTACAATTGCTTCTTTTGTATTAACACAATAAGACCCTTTTGTGTTGAAGGGGAGGGCGTTTTTGGACCTTAGTTGGCTTATTCTTCTTCATCATTGTCAAAGGTGAGCAAAGGCCGCTTAAAAATAAATACTACCTTATCTGTAAATCCATTGTAGGCTTGTGTGAACTGCCCAGTCAATTCCCAGCCAACTTTGCCGAGTTGATCCAATTCTGCTTCCAAATCTTTGGTTTGAGTAGCCTGTTTGCGTTGAGAAAACAAGGTGCGTTTGACGGTGTGCGTAATGGTTTTGTATTCAAATTGTTGGATATAGGCCATAATATTGTTCTTATTGTAAATAGAATAACAAGGCGTAATTTTAAGCAAAAAAATTGGAATACGAGAATCTTTGAAGAGCAACCTTGTGTGGGGAAATCTTGCAATAGTCCCCCACACAAGACCAATCTACTTACGGGCGTTCTTTTTTTACTTTTTTGACCAAATAAACACAAACGGGCAAGTGATCGCTGTAGCCCCCAATGTATTTTCCAAAAGAATAGGTACGGAACGGGTAGCCCTTAAATCGTCCGCCTTTGCTAATGAGATAAGATTTATTAAAAATAGAATTCTTATAAAAATAGTAGCCCTCTTGGCCCTTGGGCAAGAAGGATTGGCTGAGTAGAATTTGGTCAAACAAGTTCCAAGAATCGCGATAAGCTAAAGTACCAATACCCGACTGGTACAGAGGCATCCAAGGATTGTAAAAGCCACCACTTTTGACCTGTCCTTTTTGGCCTTTGGCTTTGATAACATCTCTAACACTTGGGCTAGTAGGGTCGTCATTGAGGTCGCCCATGACCAAGAACTTGGCGCGTGGCTGGTCTTCTTGAATACTTTTAATAAAGGCACGACAAGCTTCGGCAGCGCCTTCTCTAAGATAAGAACCACCTCGGCGAGAGGGCCAGTGGCAAACCATTACATAGACCATATCACCATCTAACTTGCCCTTTACCCACAGCATATCTCTTGTAAAAACAGTATCTCTTTTTTCTGCATTGGGGTTTCTATCATAAAATAGATGCGGGTTGATTTTGCCGCTTTCCAATACTTTGAAATACTTGGGATTGTATAAGAGGGCGACATCAATGCCCCTTTTATCGGGCGATTCGTAATGTACAATTTGGTAATTGCGTTTTTGCAATTTGGGTTGTTTGACAAAATCCTCTAGTACCGCACGGTTCTCAATTTCGGCCACGCCCAATAGTGCTGGGCCGTCAGGGGTGAGTTCTGTACCCAATTCGGACACCACCTGAGAGAGATTGCCGAGTTTTTCTTGATACACCTTGCTATTGTACAACAAATCACCAGTAGGGGTAAAATCTCCGTCGCGTTTGCCCTCTGTATCTAAGGTATCAAATAGATTCTCAAAGTTGTAAAAGCCAATACAAACCACTTTGTGGGCTTCTTTGGTTTGAGCTTGTGTCCAAGACCAGCAAAAGCTCCATAATACGAGGGATAAAAGTAACTTGTTTCTCATTGATGAAAATTGAATGGTAAAGAGTGGGCTTATGAGTAAGCCCCTTGTAATTAAAATAGATACGTCACAATTATAGTCTATTATTGTACCAAAAATAAAACAGGATGCCGAAGAAAAGTAAACTATAGGCTCTATTGCTGTCAAATACAAGTTAGAAATTAAACCAACAGACACTTTTGTGACTTATCAAAAGCTTTTGGGGGTGTTTTTTTATTGAAAGGCTACAATAATACAGGAATGCCAAAAAGTAGCGTTGTCAGAGTAAGTTAACTTTTTATTAAGTTTCTAAAACTGACTTCCACAAAGTGCTGCCTTATTCGTACCTTGCGCCATTATTGATACATTGTATTCTTATACCATCATAGTGAATGACTTAAAACAAAAAGTTATCTTAAAATTACTTGAATTTAATTAAGTTAGTAAGCTGTGATTTACAAAACTAGATTATGCAACATTGTTTACCACGTATACTAGTATTGTTCTTTTTATTGTGTTCGAGTTGGCTGTTTGGTCAGGGTACAGTACGAGGCGTAATACAAGATGCGAACAACAAAGCTACTTTGGCAGGAGCCTTGGTAGAATTGAAAGACACCGATTTCTATGCCCAAACCAATTCTACAGGGATTTTTGAGATGGCGGATGTTCCTGCTGGAAAGTATACTTTGCTTTTTTCGGTAGAGGGATATGCGCCCTTGGAGCGTGAAATCACTATTGCAATAGGTGAGGTGAATGATTTGGGGGTGGTGCTTATGTTGAACACAGGACAAGACAACCCTGATGGAGAGGATATTATCCCAACCATCATGCTTTCTGATGACGACCTAGAAGGGGCTGCTGCTGGACAGCAATCTATTTCGGGTATTTTGAACGCTAATCGTGATGTATTTACTTCTAAAGTAGCTTTTGCTTGGAGTGCAGCACGTTTTAGAGTACGGGGGTATAATTCAGACAATACAACCGTATTTATGAATAATATACCGATGAACGACTTGGAGTCGGGTCGTCCTACATGGTGGTCTTGGTCAGGGTTGAATGATGTGATGCGTAATCGTACGTCTAGTATTGGTTTGGAGAGTACCGCTTATGCCTATGGCGATATGGGTGGTTCTTCGTCTATTGATAGCCGTGCAGGCAGCCAGCGTCCTGGTACTTCATTGACTTACTCGTTGAGTAATCGCTCGTATGAGCATCGGGTGATGTTGACACACAATACAGGTTTATTGCCTAGTGGCTGGGCCTTATCTGCTTCTGGTTCTTGGCGTTATTCTGAGAATGGAGCTTATGTAAAGGGCGCACACTACAATGCTGCTTCTTACTTTTTATCAGTAGAAAAACGTGCTGGCAAACATTCATTTTCCTTAACAGCTATGGGTGCTCCATCTGTGCGTGGAAAGGGGTCGCCTGCTTTTCAGGAAATGTTTGACCTTACGGCCACCAATTATTACAATTCCAACTGGGGGTATCAAACAAGTGGGGTAACAGGGGAGCGTCAAATGCGTAATGCTCGTGTTACCACTTCACACCAACCACTTTTTATTTTATCACATGAAGCACAATTGAGTGATCGAGTAAGAGTGACTACTTCTGCGAGTTACCAGTTTGGTATTTATGGTTCTACCGCCTTAGATTGGTATGACGCTCTAGATCCACGTCCTAATTATTACCGCAATTTGCCCTCTTATATTGAAGATCCTGTACAGCAAAACCGTGCTATCAATCAGTATACTGATGATTTGGGTGCATTGCAAATCAACTGGGATCGCATGTACGAGGTCAATCGCAATTCTTTTGATTCCTTGAACAATGCCAATGGTATTGCGGGCAATACGGTTTATGGCAATAGATCACGCTACGTAGTGGAGCAACGCCGTTATGATAGCCAAAAAGCCAATGCCAATGTGTTGATTAATGCCAATGTAACGGATTATTTGGATATTGATGCAGGCGTAACTTATCAATTTTACAACAGTCGCAATTTCAAAGTATTGGAAGATTTGTTGGGCGGCGATTTTTATGTAGATGTCAACCGTTTTGTAGAGCGTGATTCGGGCGTTGTGGGCAATGAGGATTCGTATCAGAATGACTTGGCCAACCCCAATAGAGTGCTCCAAGAAGGCGATCGTTTTGGTTATGATTACGAAGCCATTATTCACAAGGGAAGTGCTTGGGCACAATTTAATTTTACCTTTGACAAAATAGATTTCTTCTTGAGTGGGCAGGGAAGCTTTACCAGCTTTTGGCGCAAGGGAAATGTACAAAATGGTCAATTCCCTGATAATTCTCTTGGAAAATCAGCTCCTAAAAACTTTTTCAACCATTCTGTAAAAGGTGGATTGACCTACAAAGTCAACGGACGTAACTACTTCTTTGTAAATGGAATGCACCAAAGCAAAGCGCCATATTTCCGTTATGCTTATGTAGCACCTCGTACTAGAGATCAACTTTTGCCCAATCTACAAAGCTCTACCAATTACTCTATAGAAGGGGGCTATGTACTCAAAGCACCCAACTTCAAGGCCAATATTACAGGTTATTATTCTATTTTTGAGAATGAGTTTTTCCAACGTAGTTTTTACCTAGATAGAGGTGGCTCAGAGACTGGCATTGGTGGCAACTTTGTCAATTATGTAATGACAGGTATCAATCGTCGCCACATGGGACTAGAACTGGCTGGAGAGGTAAACTTACCAGGGAATGTTACTTGGAGTGCGGCGGCTGCTATTGGGGAGTATGTGTACACTTCTCGTCCTACTTCCACCTTATTCTTAGACAATGATCCTACAATACAGCGTGGTTCTCAAACCATTTACCTAAAGAATTTCCACGTACCCAATACGCCTCAATTGGCATTGAATACGGGTATCTTTTGGCGTGCGCCCAAGTTCTGGTCATTGAGTGTCAACTTCAATTATATAGCACGTACTTTCTCTGATATGAACTATGATAGAAGAACCATGCAGGCGGTTTCGGTAACAGGCTTGAACCCTGATTTTCAGCAAGATGCCGTACAACCCGGTTCCGATTTGTGGAGAAGTATTTTGGAGCAAGAAGAATTTCGGGGTAACTTTACAGCAGACATCTTTATTCGCAAATCATGGAAAATCAAGAAACTATTTATGATTGTAAGTTTGGGTGTCAACAACATTACCAACAATACGATGATACGTACAACTGGATTTGAACAATTCCGCTTTGATTATGAAGGAAAGCAAGTGGATCGTTTCCCAAGTTCTTATTATTATGCTTATGGATTGAACTACATGTTGAACATAACCTTCAGAATTTAGTAACAAAAACAGACAGATACTAAATCAACACCCATCATTGATTAGACAACTTAAATACCTCATATAATTATACTATTATGAAATCTCATTCTTTTAATGTATCAGCTTTTTTATTGTTGGTGACGCTTTTGATTTTTGGTGCTTGCCAAAAACAATACGATGAGCCACCTATTGGCGAATTGCCCAATTTGGTGGCTAACATGACGATTGCGGATGCGATTGCTCTAGCTTCTCCAACGCCTGTTTCCTTGGCCGGCAGAGTCTTGGAAGGAACGGTTATAGCCGATGACAAATCAGGTAATTTTTATAAGCAAATTGTAATTCAAGATACTACAGGAGGTATTAGAATTGATATTGATGCCTTTAGTTTGTACAATGATTATCCAATTGGTCGTCAGGTATTCATCAAAGGAGATGGTCTTTATGTTTGGAGAGATGGCGATGTACCTGCCATTATTGGTAGTACCAATACCAACGAATCTCGTATTCCTCAAGCTACTTACCGCCAGTTTGTGGTAGGAGGGGCATACAACCAACCCGTAACTCCTACGGTAAAGAGTTTGACTACCCTAACACCAGCCGATTATTACACGCTTATTCAATTGGACAATGTAGAATTTGCCGATTGTTATGCTGGTAGTTCTTATGCTTATGCTTCTACACAAGAGAGCAAGAATGCAGATTTGACAGAATGTGCCACAGGGGCTACGGTTATTGTTAGAAACAGTGGATTTGCTACCTTTGCCAATGAATTGATGCCTACAGGCAACGGCTCTATCATTGCAGTATTCAATTCTTTTAATGGCACCTCACAATTGTTTATTCGCAATCCCAATGATGTGAGCAGCATGACGGGCACCCGTTGTGTTTCTTTGTCGAGCTATGCGGATGTAAGTATTGCAGATTTGCGTAGCCAATTTAATGGTTCTACTACTGCCGCTACAGGCAAAATCAAAGGAATTGTAATTTCTGACCCGAATAGCGGACAGTGGGCAACTCGCAACATGGTGGTACAAGAACCCAATGGTGCTGGTATTACAGTGCGTTTTGATGATGACCAGAGTTTTGGAATGGGGGATTATGTAGAGGTAAAAGTAGGTGGTGCTACACTAGAAGAATTCAATGGCTTGCTACAGGTGAACAATTTGCCCTTGTGCCGTGCCACAGCCTTGCCCAATCCTAGTAACATTACCATTACACCACGTGTAGCAACAGTTGCTGATATTCAGGCCAATGCCAATGCTTGGGAATCTAGCTTGATTCAAGTACAAAATGCCAACCTTAATGGTGGTTCTACTTATGGCGATTTTGGTGTCATGCTCAATGACCCCACAGGCTCTATTGGTATGTTTAGTGGTTTTGCCAATTTTGGCAGCACTCCATTGCCAGCAGGTACAGGAACTGTGGTAGCCGTAGTAGGTGATTACAATGGCACACAACTCAATATTCGCAATCTTTCGGATGTAGACATCACTGGTGGCGGTGGCGGTGGCCCAGGTGGCAACCTAAACCAAATCAGTATCCAAGATTTACGCAACTCTTTTGTAGCGCCTACTACTACAATTTCAGATACAACCAAGATTGTAGGAGTGGTTATTTCTGACTTAGTAGGTGGCAACTGGGTGCCTCAAAACATGGTTATTCAAGAACCCGGTGGTTCTGGTATTACCGTGCGTTTTGCTGCCAACCATTCCTTCAACTTGGGCGATGAAGTAGAAATCAATGTATCCTTACAAACACTAGAAGAATTCAATGGCTTATTGCAAGTGAATGGTGTGCCCAATGCCAATGCTACGGTTTTATCTACAGGAAACAGCATTACACCACGTGCAGCAACTGTATCAGACATTTTGGCCAATGCCAATGCTTGGGAGTCTACGTTGGTTAATATTCAGAATGCTACCTTGAGTGGTGGTGCTACTTATGGTGACTTTAATGTTATGCTAGATGATGGCACCAACTCTATTACGATGTTTAGTGCCTTCTCTAATTTTGCCAATACACCTTTGCCAACAGGTACAGGAGACGTTACAGCCGTAGTGAGCGACTTTACAGGTACACAATTATTGATTCGCAATACCAATGATGTAAACATTGCTGGCGGTGGAGGCGGAGGCCCAACTACTCCTATGACAATTGCAGATGTGAGAGCCTTGTTTGCTGCTGGTACTACAGCTGTGCCTGCTGCTACTTCTATTGGAGGAATTGTAATCTCTGATCGTGCTGCTGAGAATATTACAGGCAGAAACATCGTAGTACAACAAACCAATGGTGCTGGTATTGTTGTGCGTTTGGATGTAAATAATACAACACTCAACTTAGGTGATAGTGTAACGATTGATGTTTCTGGTGCAACATTGAGCGAGTTTAGAGGGTTGCTACAGATTAGCAATGTACCCAATGCCAATGCAACTGTTGTGAACACAGGAAATAGCATCACACCACGTGTAGCGACTGTATCGGATGTTTTGGCCAATGCCGAAACTTGGGAATCAACACTCGTAACCATCAATGCTGCTACTATTGCTGGTGGCTCGGGTACTTATTCTGGCGGTACAACGGTTACGGATGCCACAGGAAGCATTGATATGTTTACTCGTTCTGCTGCTACCTTTTCTGGCAATCCATTGCCAACAGGTAACGTAAACATCACGGCGATTGTATCAGAATACGATACGCACCAAATCAATATTCGCAACGCAGGCGATGTGCAATAGAAAGGAATAAAGCCTTAATTTAGGCTTACAAATAAATAGAGCAGTTCTGTACAACAATTGTATAGAACTGCTTTTTTTTAACAGCCCTGCGCTTGGCAACTACTTACCAAAGAGCCCTGCCTGAAAGGACGTTATAACAAGGAAGGAAGCATTCCTTACTGACCTCTACTCATACTTAGTACCATCAAAGTACTCGTCATAAGCCTCTGGATTGTGATTGGCAAGTACGACCACTGCAATGCCACCAAATATCAACCCCAATTTAAATAAAAAAGAACCAAGCACCCCCATGTTTTCTACCCAAGCCAAAAAATCGAGGGTAAGCACTACCGAATTGACCACCAACGAAATAATTCCCGTAAAAAACATCAAACAGCCTACACACATCCAAAAGATGCGTAATTCAGGTTTCCTTTCTACCGTAGTAGTTGTCAAAAATATAATCCCTGCTAATAATGAAAAGCCAAAAAGTTGTAAGAGCATATCAATTTGATTGATTGTATAAATTTTGCAAACAAAGATAAGGTATAATCTGTTAGAATTGGTCTTGTCTAAACAAGTTCTTATCTTTGTACTTTATTTCTGAAAATAGTTTTCTGACAAAACAATTTTCTGCACTAAAACAAAAGGTTTTTTAGTGAATACAGTTTAAAAAATAGATGGTTTATTAAAGAACGATTCTTCCTAACTACCTTGTGATAAAATCTATGTCTAATCGTGTTGTGGATAGAGATGAATAATTATGAAAATGAAAAGATAGAGCAGTCACTGTGTTACGATAATCATTGATAACTAACATTGAATACAGAATGGTCAAAGTAATAGAATGTCCAAGAGATGCGATGCAAGGCATTGACGAATACTTTATTTCTAGTCAACAAAAAGCAGATTATATCAACCAATTGTTGAAAGTAGGCTTTGATACGATAGATTTTGGAAGCTTTGTTTCGCCCAAGGCAATCCCTCAAATGCGTGATACCGCCGATGTGCTGGCCAAGTTGGATTTGTCGGACACCAAGAGTAAGTTGTTGTCTATTGTAGCCAATGAACGAGGGGCAAAAGACGCTTGTGTTTTTGAGGAGATTAATTATTTGGGCTACCCCTTTTCTATTTCAGAAACCTTCCAATTGAGAAACACCAATGCTACCATAAATCAGTCGCTTAGGCGCTTGGCCAAAATCCAAGAAATTAGCCAAAAGCACAACAAACAACTGGTGGTATACATCTCAATGGGCTTTGGCAATCCTTATGGTGATGAATGGAATGTGGAAATCGTACAAGAGTGGGTCAATTTGCTGGCTGATATGGGACTCAAGATTTTGTCCCTTTCGGATACCATAGGCGCAGCCAATCGCAAGAGTATAGAATATCTATTTGGCAATCTAATTCCTCCTTATCCAGATGTAGAATTTGGCGCGCACTTTCACACCCGCCCCGATGAGTGGGAAGAGAAAATTGATGCGGCATTTATCAATGGTTGCCGACGTTTTGATGGGGCCATCAAAGGTTTTGGGGGTTGCCCAATGGCCGAAGATGACCTCACAGGCAATATGCCTACCGAAAAAATGTTGACTTATTTTGCGAAGAAACAAGTGGATTTGGGATTAGATATGGAGGCATTTGGAGCAGCTATGCAGTTGTCAGAACAAGTTTTTCATACCCATTAGAAAGAAAAATAAAGCGACAAGCACCAAAAGCATAATCCCCTTGCATCTTGTAAATAATGCAATTGTTGGAGAATTAGCCTATTTTTAGACAAATTCTTTAGCTCATTTCAACAAAAAATAGGTATTATTGCAGCTATAGTTACAAGGAGGATGTGTTCTTTCTGATAAACAGAGAAGATTATAAATAAAATAGCCAATTCTTGTACGAATCACAGCACTATTGCACAGGCATCAACCATTCCACTTTATTATAACAATAGACGACTAATGAAAATCGCATTAAACACTTTGTTAATTTTAGCAGCCCTAGGATTGGGCTATTTACTAGTTAAAACTATTCAAAAGCCAATTCAATTTAAGGAAACGCGTGAATTCAGAGAAAGTAAAGTGCGAGAGAAATTGACACAGGCAGCCGAATTGCAAAAAATTCACAAATCCCTCACAGGTAAATTTGCCAACAGCTATGATTCCTTAAAGCATGTATTAATGACAGACACCTTCATGGTAACACAGGTGGTTGGTGACCGTTATGATACTACCCAAATGGTGACAACTATGGATGTAGCAATTCCTGCCAAAGATTCCTTGATGGGATGGATGGAAAAGAAGAAAATAGAAATGACGGTAGATGAATACTTCAATTACTTGAGTGTGGTCCCATTCTCTAAGAACGAAGAATTCCCCAACGGCAAGCGTTTTGACATCCAAACAAGCGAAGCTATTGTAGAAGGAACCGACTCTATGTTGACTTCTACCTTTATGGTAGGTACGACTATTGGAACCTACATGCAGGAGTTTGATTCTGCAAGCCATGTAATTTATGATCCTAAATATAATCCTAACAATATTCGCCGTGTAGGTGACCTCAATAAGCCCTCAACCAACGGTAATTGGTAGAATTAGTACATAACATTGTAGAGTTAGATTTTAATAAGAACCTAACCAATACTTATAACCTATCTATTCTATTGGGAGTAGATAGGTTGTCTTATTTAATTAGTGATGCACAGCAGCAGATTTTAGTGCTGCGGGTATATCAGTTGCCCCAGCAAGACCGTGCTACTGCATTGCAGCAATTGTTGATAGAGGATGCCTTATTGCGCCCTTCGTTCAATCAATGCACCATAGGCGTGTGTTCAACACGTTTTTCTTTAGTGCCCAATGCCTTATTTGATGAGGGAAAGGCAGAGCAATACCTCCAAACAATGGTGGTGTTACAAGAGGGCGATCAGGTGCAGCAAGATAAAGTAGCTGTACTCGAAGCGGTTAATTTATACGCCTATGAGGCGGCTGTCCTAGAGCATTTGCAAAAACATTTTGAGGGCAGCAAGTTGTACCACGCCTCTACAGGAATGATTCAAAATTTCTTGACCAATTTTGACAGCAATCAATCCAAAAATATCTTTTTGCATATTTCTGGCAATACCATTAGTTTGACCGTAACCGATCGGGGCAAATTGCTGTTTCACAACTGGTTTGAATTCAAAGCCTCTCCTGATTGTTTATATTATGTTTTATTGGTATTCAAACAATTGGGACTCCAACCCGAAAAACATCCTTTGTATATTACAGGAGCATTGGTTGTCGATTCCGAAATTCATCAATTGCTATACAAATACATCAAAATCATACATTTTGTCAATCGCCCCAATTTTTATGTATTTGGGAAACAATTGTCAGAAAAATTTCCACAGCACTTTTTCTTTGATTTATACAGCCTCAAATTATGCGAATCGTAAGTGGTTTTTTGAAGGGCAGACGCTTTGAGCTGCCCAGCTCCAAGTGGAAAACACGCCCGACAACAGATTACGCCAAGGAAAGCTTATTTAATATTCTAAGCCACCGAATAGATTTGGACGAGATAGCGGTGCTAGATTTGTATGCAGGGACGGGCAATATGGGCTACGAATTTGCCTCCAGAGGAGCGAGCCGTGTACTGGCTGTGGAACATTATGGGGCTTGTGTGCGCTACATCCAGCAAAATATCAAGGGTTTTGGCCTAGAGGCAATCATGCAGGTACGCAAACAAGACAGCTTGCAGTATGTTCGCCAAAGCCAAGAGCAATTTGATGTCATCTTTGCCGACCCACCTTACGACCATGCAAAATACCCTGTTTTGGTCAACCTAATACTAGAAGGAACGTTGTTAAAGAAAGAGGGTTTGCTGATTGTAGAGCATGATTCTAGACAAAACTTTGCAAATCATTCTAATTTTGTAGAACTTCGTCAGTACGGACAATCTTACTTTAGTTTTTTTGCTTTATAGCGTAAAAAGCAAGTTTGAGCCGACAAACAGAACATTTCTTAGTGGATAGAATGCCAACCGTATATGAAGAATATTTGGAAGATAGTAGGGGTACTTTTGATAACGTATAGTTTTGTAGCGGGATTGCTGATTCCGCTAACCACAGGCATCAAAACCGTGTCGCCACGCATTGCCCATACAGGCGAGCCTCTAGCCCTGACCTTATCCAATGCTTACAATGCCAAATTTACAGCCGACCAAGACAATTATCAAGCACGCATTCGCCTCAATGAAAAAGGCCAATCGCTCTGTGCCACCAAAATCGAGGTGCAAGACAACCAGACGATGACCTTGTATTTTGATGTACCCGCAGGCGCATTGCCGCTTCAAGTGCTGATGGATGATGGCAAAAAATCACCGTTCCCATTATTAGAATTGCTAGGAGAAAACAACGGCTACAGCTCTTTGGAGTCGGTCATCTTTTTTCAGGCCGATTCTAGTGCGGCTTTGGCCGATGCGGCTGCTTTTTGTCAAGCCCAACCCTACGAACAAGAGGAAAAAGGTATGACGTTTCCTTTTTTGAACATACTAGAGGAAACTATTCGCAATTTGTACTACCACGTACCCATGTGGTTTGCCATGATGCTCCTAATGGCTATCTCGGTGGTGTACAGTATTCGCTATCTCAATAACCCTCAAATCGAACGCCACGACCGCCAAGCCACCGCCTTTGCTGCTGTTGGAATTTTGTACGGAATTATTGGAGTGGCTACAGGGGCAATGTGGGCCAAGCACACTTGGGGGGCGTACTGGTCTTTTGATGTTAAGCAAAACACTACTGCTGTAGCCCTACTGATTTATTTGGCCTATTTTGTTTTGCGTAGCTCCTTTGACGATTTGGATAAGCGTGCTAGAGTAGCAGCCATTTACAATATTTTTGCTTTTGCCACCCTTATACCACTGCTGTACATTGTACCCCGAATGTTTGATAGTTTGCATCCCGGTATGGGCGGCAACCCTGCCTTTAGCAAACTAGATTTGGACAATACCATGCGTATGGTATTTTATCCCGCTATTATTGGTTGGATGATAATGGGGATATGGATAGCCGATGTAGCCAGTAGGGTAGAAGGCCTACGAAGACGTTATCTGGAACAGGAGGGATAAATTTTATCGTATTATCGTAGGCGCAAGGCATGCCTTGC
The DNA here is from genome assembly GCA_964445645.1 of uncultured Aureispira sp. Lineage (GTDB taxonomy): Bacteria > Bacteroidota > Bacteroidia > Chitinophagales > Saprospiraceae > Aureispira. The sequence goes on from CAYULH010000041.1 coordinate 19,307, forward strand.
GCCTACGATAATACGATTAAAAATAAAAACCAACGGCACCACCATCAAAACAAAATTTGGAGAAATGGTATTTTGTACCATATTCAATTGCACAGCGTTGAAAAAATATTCGCTTCTAAAAAGCAAAATAAAATTTCGATAAAATAACACTGTAGGGTAATAAACTACCACAAAAACCAATAAATATCCTCACACCAAATAAAATTTTATTTTTTTGTTAAATAACAAGCAAATAATACAGCAATATATCCGTAATTGTATATTTTTACACCAAATAAAATTTTGAAGTAACTTTCTATTGCAGTAATTGATATATTTTTTTATAAAAAACGAACGATTGCTCGTTTTTCTTTTTCAAAAAAATTCTTTTTTCTCAAAAAAAACACCATTTTTAAGGTCTACAATGATGAAAGTAGTTTGTAATATATTGATATTCTGTTTGTTACCAATATTGGTGCAGGCGCAAGAACAAGGTGGAAATGATTTTTTTAGCAATATGGGTAAAATGTACGTTACCGTTGCCGTTATTCTCATTTTATTCTTCTGTATGGTTGCTTTTTTGGTTTATTTAGAACGCAAAGTGTCGCGATTAGAACGGGACTTTATGGATGAATATTAATCTTCTGTTTAGAGCTTTTTGTAATATCTGTGAGAAACAGTATTACAAAGCTCATTGTAGAGCATTGTTATAAAACTTGTGGGAGGTAAAGTGGATGATTCTGGAGGAGTTTTTCCTATTCCCTTTAACTAAAGAGTTCTTATTATAAAATAAAAGTAAGACTACCAATACTAACCGTTTATTATAATTTTTAATAAAAAGAAACTATGTCAGATTATAGCTTTTTTGAAGGTGTTGAAAAGAATTTTGACAAAGCAGCAAAGTATACAGATCTTCCTCAGGGTTTGCTAGAGCAAATCAAGGGCTGTAATGCCGTTTTTCGTATGAAATTTCCTATTCGTGTGGGCGATAATGTAGAAGTGATTGAGGCGTATCGTGTACAACACTCCAACCACCGTTCACCAACCAAAGGTGGTATTCGTTATAGCGAAGGAGTAAACCAAGATGAGGTAATGGCATTAGCAGCATTGATGACGTACAAGTGTGCGGTAGTTGATGTGCCTTTTGGTGGAGCCAAAGGTGGTGTAAAAATAAACACTAGAAAATATACAGAAGCCGAATTGGAGCAAATCACCCGCCGTTATGCCTCCGAATTGGTACGCAAAAATTTCATTGGCCCAGGTATGGATGTTCCTGCTCCTGATTATGGAACAGGCCCTCGCGAAATGGCTTGGATTATGGATACTTACGCTGCTCTAAAACCTGGTGAAATTGATGCAGCAGGTTGTGTAACAGGTAAACCTGTATCTCAAAACGGTATTGCTGGACGTACCGAAGCAACAGGTCGTGGGGTGTTTTATGCCGTGCGTGAGGCTTGTACCCACGAGGACGATATGACCGCCCTTGGCTTAGAAACAGGTATTGAAGGCAAAACCATGGTCATCCAAGGTCTAGGAAATGTAGGCTCGTACACAGGCAAAATTTCTCAAGACGAAGGAAAAGTAAAAATTATTGGCGTAGCAGAATATGAAGGTTCTATCTATTCTGAAGATGGTTTGGATATTCACGAATTGTTAGAATATAGAGCAAAAACAGGCACTATCATAGATTTTCCCGGTTCCACCACTCTAGAGCATAGAAGTGCTGCCCTCGAATTGGAATGTGATATTTTGGTGCCTGCAGCACTCGAAAACCAAATCAATGATACCAATGCACACAAGATCAAAGCCAAAATCATTGTAGAAGCAGCCAATGGCCCTGTAACACCCGAAGCAGAAGAGGTGTTGTTGGAAAGAGGTTGTCTCATCATTCCTGATATGTATGCCAATGCAGGCGGTGTGACGGTATCGTACTTTGAGTGGCTAAAAAACCTATCACACATGCGTTTTGGCCGTATGCAAAAACGCTTTGAGAGCAATCGCTACGAATTGTTAGTAGACCTAGTACTCAAAATGACAGGCAAGGAACTCAGTGCTGCCGAACGCAAATTGCTCACTTTTGGTGCGGATGAGGTAGACCTAGTTCGTTCGGGCCTAGAGGAAACCATGATTAATGCCTACAATGGTATTCGCAACACACGCAAACGCAAATTTATCAAAGACCTGCGTACCGCCGCCTTTGTTTATGCCATCGAAAAAATCGGAAACGATTACAACGCATTGGGTATTTGGCCGTAGGGACAACATATATGTTGTCCCAAAGGCCAATATATGTTGTCCCCAAGGCCAATACATGTTGTCCCAAAGGAAAATACATGTTGTCCCAAAGGCCAATTCCAATAATACAAACTGTCAGATGCTTAGAAGGTATCTGGCAGTTTTTGTTTTCCTTCAATTGGTAAAATTGGATTTTCAAAGGGTTTTCGGCATCTTTGTGGGCGCATTGAATATCAAATCGTTTAAAAATAAAAAAGAATGAAAAATATAGTTGTAATTGGTGCGGGAACAATGGGAAATGGGATTGCTCACGTGTTTGCTATGCACCAGTATCAGGTGACATTGGTGGATATTGCCCAAGCGGCCTTGGATAAGGCGTTGGCTACCATTGGCAAGAACCTAGATCGTATGGTCAAGAAGGGAAAAATAACCGAGGAAGATAAGGCGCAGACCTTGGCACACTTGCAAACGGCTACGGATATGAGCGAAGCGGCAGGCAAAGCAGATTTGATTATAGAAGCGGCTACCGAAAATGTGGATTTGAAATTAAAAATCTTTCAGCAAATGGATGCTTTGGCACCTGAAGGGGCTATTTTGGCAACCAATACTTCTTCTATTTCTATTACCAAAATAGCAGCCGTCACCAACCGCCCCGAGCAAGTGATTGGAATGCACTTTATGAATCCTGTTCCTGTCATGAAATTGGTGGAAGTCATTCGTGGTTATGCTACTTCTGATGAGGTAACAAACACTATTATGGACTTGTCCAAAGGCTTGGGTAAGGTACCTACAGAGGTGAATGACTATCCGGGGTTTGTGGCCAATCGTATCTTAATGCCCATGATTAATGAGGCGATTTATTCCTTGTATGAGGGGGTTGCAGGGGTAGAAGAAATTGATACAGTAATGAAATTGGGTATGGCACATCCTATGGGACCGTTGCAATTGGCCGATTTTATTGGTTTGGATGTCTGTTTGTCTATTCTGAATGTTTTGTATGATGGTTTTGGTAATCCCAAATATGCCCCTTGTCCTTTGTTGGTCAATATGGTAACAGCTGGGTACAAAGGTCGCAAGACAGGAGCTGGTTTTTACGAATATCAGGCAGGCAGCAAGGAATTGGTCGTAGCCAAGCAATTTGCGTAGTAGGGGGCAATAGTAGGGGGCAATAGTAGGGGGCAATAGCATTGCCCCACTAGCCCCCCCACGCAATAGCATTGCCCCAAACATTGCCCCAAGCATTGCCCCAAACATTGCCATATTCATAATAAGGCATCCATGTTAGCACGTTTGTATTTGTAAATACAGCTGTAAATGTGTATCTTATAGGTACATTTGAACGAATAGGAAATCAGAAAATAACAACAGCATGGAAAGTCTAATCAGCTATTTTGAGTCCATACCTTCAGCGCATCGTGCGGCCATACTATTTGGCGGTTTAGCTTTTTTCTTTTTGATTGAGAATGCTCTGCCTTTGTTTACAGAAGCCTACAACAAGAAAAAACATACAGGAATTAACATCTTTTTTACCTTCACCACTATACTAGTCAATCTGAGTATGGCCTTTATCCTTACAGGAACGGCCTATTTTGTAGAGCAGAATAGTTTTGGCTTGCTGCATTGGATAGGGGCAGATGTGTGGGTAACATTTATAGCAGGCTTGTTGCTGTTGGATTTTGTAGGGGCATGGTTGGCACATTACATAGAGCATCACGTAACGTGGATGTGGCAATTTCATGTCATCCATCATACCGATCAGAATGTAGATACCACCACCGCCAATCGGCACCACCCCGGCGAAAGCGTGATTCGTTTTGCCTTTACAACCATTGCCGTATTACTTCTTGGAACCCCCATGTGGTTGGTGTTTTTGTACCAAAGCTTGTCGGTGGTACTCACCCAATTTAACCACTCCAATGTCAAGATGCCCGAAGCCTTGGACAAAGCCCTACGTCTAGTAGTTTGCACGCCCAATATGCACCGAGTACACCATCACTATCGCCAACCTTATTCCGATACCAACTATGGTAATATCTTCTCTTTTTGGGACCGTATTTTTGGGACTTATGTGGTGGTAGACAACAGCAAATTGCGCTATGGGGTAGATACTTACATGGACAAAGAAAAAACAGAAAATATTATTGATTTGCTCAAAATTCCCTTTCAAGGGCATCAACCACACATTGAGTATGAGGAGGAGGAGCAATTGTAAGATTTGAGGCAAGGAGGTTTAGAACAACTTTAGCAACTATTTGTTAAGATTGTAATTAATAATAATACACCAACTAATCTTAGCATCATGCGCTTCCGTCCAATTCCACCCACCCTTGTTTTTTTAGTGTTGAATTTTGCAGCCTTAGGCATTGGCGGCTTCTTGATGGGAGCGGGACCAATGGGCGATTGGTATCAGAATCTCAACAAAGCCCCTTGGACACCACCCGGTTGGGTGTTTGGTGCTGCTTGGACTACCATTATGATTTGTTTTGCCATTTTTATGGGAATGGCTTGGAACAAAGTGCAAAATCGCCAAACATTGGCACTCCTCTATGGCGTGCAATGGGTACTCAATGTGAGTTGGAATCCTGTCTTTTTTAATTTCCAACAAATGCTACTAGGCTTGGTGTTGATTATACTGCTCACCTTTTTGGTTTGGTATTTTATAATCACTTACCGAGAAGAAATGCGCCAAAAAGTACTACTAATTGCTCCTTATGGCCTTTGGCTGGTCATTGCTACGACACTCAATGCTTATGCCTACTGGATGAATTAGAATCTATCCCATCCACCAAGTAAACATACCCCAAAAATCGGTCAATGCTGCTGCTCCAAGCACTACTATTGGTACAAAAAACACCACCTTCTGCGTGGTAGATGAGGCTTTCCAAAGTGCTAAAAATACCACCGTTGCAGCGGCCAAACCATAATACAAAGCCAAGGTATTGGCCTGATGCCAAGCGGCATAATGATCTATGGGAGTGGAATTCTCATACATAGGATAAGCCTGAATCTGATAGGCTACAGCAATCCAGTGCAGCAAAATAGAAGAAAACAGCAAAAAAGGCACATAGCTCAAGAAGGCTACAAGATTATTTTTCATAAGAATACGACTATAAACAAATGTGTTGTTGAAAAAAATCGAATCCTTAAAGGTAAACTAATATTGTTTATTTTTAGGCAACTTTATTAGCACAAAAAACAAAATGGAAGAATTTATAGTATTAATTATTGTTATTTTTTTGGGAGTAATGACCAACTCCACCTTTGGTTTCGGCTTTAATATCGTGAGTATGTCCTTGCTTACCTTATATTTTGAACTTCCTCTAGTAGCCCCCTTGATTCCCCTTTTAGCATTGAGTACCAATTTGTGGATTGTCATTCGAGCACGCAAAGAAATTAAGTACGAGAGCATCGCCATTTTAATTTTGGCCGCTACCGTTGCCGTTCCTATTGGTATTTGGATTAGCACCTACAGTGCCCAAGACCCTATTTACAATCGAATTGTTCGGACTACAATTGGATTATTAATTATAGCAGTGGCCTTATTTAATTTGTTGGTTAAGAACGTGCCACATTTCAAAGGCAACAAAGCTGCTCCATTTTTTGGTTTTTTGGCTGGGCTAATGGGCGGTTCGTTTAATATCACAGGCCCACCCATTGTGATATATGGCTTGTTCAAACGCTGGGATCCACAAGTATTTAGAGCCACCTTGCAGGCATTTTTTATTTATGTCAACAGTCTAATTATTATAGGACATCTCTATGCAGGCAATCTCAGCAATAGCAAGATTTTTTATTTTTATTGGGCAGCCGTTCCTGTGATTTTGATTGGAACGCCTATAGGCAGATACATCAACCGCCAATTCAAAGATCCAGGCAAATTTAGAAAATACGTGTATTATATTATGTTGGTTTTGGGTATTGTGATGATTCTCAAGGCGTATGGTTATTTGTAGTAGCGACACAAAATTTTGTGTCGCTACTACACCTCCTCCAAACGCTGTTTTTCATAAATATCATAATAATACCCCTTGTTTTCGAGCAGCTCCTCGTGGGTGCCCATTTCGGTTATTTTGCCATCATCCAGTACAATAATTAGGTCAAACTGCAAGGCTGCATAAAGGCGATGGGTAATGATAATGGTAGTTTTGTCGGCGCAAGCCTCGTTGAGGTAGCCCGTAATTTCAGCTTCGGTTTTGGTATCTACAGCCGATAAACAATCGTCCAAAACCACAATATCGGGCTGCTTAATCAAGGCACGAGCAATAGAAACCCGCTGTTTTTGTCCGCCCGAAAGGGTCACACCACGTTCGCCAACCACGGTATCAAACTTTTCGGGCAAGCTCATAATGTCGTCATAAACAGAGGCATGTTTGGCGTATTGCTTAATCGTTTCTTCCGAGGCATGAGGTTTGCCAAAAGCAATATTATTATAAATAGAATCGGAGAATAGAAATACATCTTGTGGCACATAACCAATGCGCTCACGCAGATGAGCTAGATTGTGGGCAGCCAGAGGTTTGCCATCTAGCAAAATTTGGCCCTCGCTCGCATCATACATTCTCAGCAATAAATCGGCCACCGTGGTTTTGCCCGAACCTGTACGACCAATAATCGCCATGCGCTGGCCTTTTTGGAGCGAAAATGAAAGGTTTTGGAGGGCTTGGATGCCTGTATCGGGATAGGTGAACGAAACATTATCAAAAGTAATAGCCCCCTGAACAGGAAGTTTAGCAATCGTGTCATCTGCCTCAATATCAGGCTTGGTACGCAAAAATTCATTGATACGAGTCTGTGAGGCAGCTGCACGCTGAATGATGGAGGCCACCCAACCAATAGAGGTAACAGGCCATGCCAGCATATTGATATAAATAACAAACTCTGCAATATTACCAGCCGTAATATTACCACTCAATACCAAATTGCCACCCACATACAGCGTTATAATCGTACTAATGCCAATCAACAACAGCATGAGCGGATAAAAAAACGCATTCACCTTCGCCAATTCCAAGGAACGATTCTTGAATATCTCGGTTTCATTGCTAAAATAGCGGCCCAGAGCTTTTTCCTGTCCATACGACTTCACCACTCGAATACCCGAGTACACTTCTTGCGACAAACTATTGAGGGTAGACAATTGCTCCTGTATTTTGGTGCTTTTTTTATTAATAATAGAAGTCACATAATAAATAGAAATAGAAAGCACAGGCAAGGGGAGCAAGGCATAAAACGTCAGGGTTGGGCTCACCTGAATCATCGAATACACCACCATCACACACAAAATAGTCAGGTTGATACTGTACATGACCGCAGGCCCCAAATACATTCGCACATGGTTGACATCCTCCGTAATTCTCGACATCAAATCGCCTGTATTGTTGCGCTTGTAAAAGGCCAATGTGAGCTTTTGATAATGGATGTAAATCTCATTACGCAAGTCGTACTCAATCAGGCGAGACATCACAATGAGGGTTTGGCGCATAAAAAACATAAAAAAGCCCATCATCAATGCAAAACCAATTACCAAACCCGCAAAGAGCAGCAGCGTGCCTCCTATGCGCTCCAAAAGCGATTCTTGCAGGGCAAAACCCTCGTGCAAGCGGTACCAAGTAACGTTCTCCACCACCAAATCTAAGGCATGACGAACCATTTGTGGTTGCAAAACACGGAAATAATTGGAAATGGCTACAAATAGAAAACCCCAGAAAAATCGAGTTTTATACTTGAGAAAATATTTATTGAGATAGGCTAATTCTTTCATGCTACAAAGGTAGGTTACTTGGCGCAAAAAATGTCCAAAAGTGCTAGTTAAGTCTAACAGTTTTGGAGTTTAATTGTTTGTATAAGGAGTAATTTAACGCAATCGCACCCCACAACCCTCCACACATTTGCGTACAGCCAAGACCCAATAGCAGCAAAAGAATTATAGTTTGTGCCATTCAAATACCTAAAACGTCCACATAATTGTTTATTTTTGTAAGTCTACCTCAACTTACTACGTTTACTACAAAAAAACTGCTAAAAGGATTCTCACCCGAATCCACTATCATTTTATTACAATAAGTAATGGCTAAGAAAAAAAAGTCTCAGCAAGTGGCCCTCAAAGGGGGGGTAAAAGATGAACGTTTTCCCAAACTAATGGGATTACTTTGTCTATTTTTTACACTGTATTTATTCATTGCCTTCTCCTCCTATCTGTTTACTTGGAAGGAAGACATGGATAAAGCCAATTGGGGGGTCTTATTGTCGCCACACGATATGGAAAATTGGTTGGGGCGTTTGGGAGCGGTAGTCTCCCACCAGTTCTTTTATTGGGGTTTTGGCGCACCCTCTTTTATATTGGTGTTTTTGCTCTTTACCACAGGCATGAGTTTGATTACAGAAACCAAACTCAAAGAGCTGTTGCCCATTTACAAGCGTTCTTTGCTCACCATGATTTGGAGCAGTATTTTGCTGGCATTTATCTTTAAGAATGCCGAATTCCCGTGGGGAGGAGCTTTTGGTGGTGTATTAATCAATACCTTATATGGTTTGGTTGGCTCCGTTGGTATTGTCGCTATGTTAATTTTTGCCTTCTTGGGCTATGTGATTTGGAATACCAATCCTGACTTTAAGGATGGCATTAGCCGAGAGGAAATTAAGGCCGCTTTTTCGTTTAGTAATTTGATAAAAACGTTCAAAACCTTATTTAGATTAACCCCCGAACCCAAGCCCGAACCCGAACCTGAACCTACCAAAGTGGTGAAAGTATTGCGCCCCAAAGGCAATATAGTGCGTGGGGATAAAGGCATGGAATTGCAAGTGAGCAATCCCGATTTTCCAGCAGCAGCAGAAGAAGAAGAAGCCAACAAAGGAGCCATTGAGGTGCCCAAAATCATGGAAAAATCCTCTAAAGCCGAATTGGAGAGTAAAGTAAAGAAATTGACACGCAGCCAACTGGAGTTGGACTTAGAAAAAACAGAAAAAGAGCAGGCCGATCAAGAGGGCGAGGAGAACTTAGAAATGGAAATTTCCAAAGAGGGTGGTCAAGTGGATATTGCTATTGCAGAGGAAAACAAAAACCATGTAGAGCCGTATGATCCGACCCTAGACTTGCCCCGTTACGAAAATCCTGTTATTGATCTATTAGAAAGTTATGACGACCAAAAACCTGTAATTGACCGAGCAGAATTGGAGTCCAACAAAGATCAGATCATTGAAACGCTGCTCAATTATAAGATTGAGATTGTAAAAATCAAGGCCACTATTGGGCCTACCGTGACACTTTACGAAATTATCCCTGCCCCGGGGGTAAGAATATCCAAAATCAAGAGCTTGGAGGATGATATTGCCCTGAGTTTGGCCGCTTTGGGGATTCGTATTATTGCACCCATTCCCGGTAAGGGAACGATTGGTATTGAGGTGCCTAATAGAAATAAGCAAATCGTTTCGCTCAAGGAGGTACTGGCCTCGCCCAAGTACCAAGAAGCCAAGATGGATTTGCCCATTGCCTTGGGCAAAACCATTTCGGATGAGGTGTTTATAGCAGATTTGGCCAAAATGCCGCACTTGCTTATTGCAGGGGCTACGGGGCAGGGTAAGTCTGTTGGTATTAATACCATTATTATGAGTTTGTTGTATAAGAAACACCCTTCGCAGCTCAAGCTCATTTTGATTGACCCCAAGAAGGTCGAATTATCCTTATACAATAAAATATCAGCGCATTATTTGGGCTACTTGCCCGAAGAGGAGGAAGCCATTGTAACCGATGTGACCAAGGTAGTACAGACCTTGTACTCCTTGACGGTAGAGATGGACGAGCGTTATAATTTGCTCAAAAAAGCCTCGGTCAGAAACATCAACGAATACAACAAGAAGTTTGTAGCACGCAAACTCAATCCAGAGAAAGGGCATCGTTTTATGCCGTTTATTGTATTAATCATTGACGAGTTTGCCGATTTGATTATGACCGCAGGCAAGGAAGTAGAGTTGCCTATTGGTCGTTTGGCACAATTGGCGCGTGCCGTGGGTATTCACTTGATTATTGCCACCCAGCGTCCATCGGTCAACATTATTACAGGTATCATCAAAGCCAATTTCCCTGCTCGTCTGGCCTTTAAGGTAACGTCTAAGATTGACTCCAGAACCATCTTGGATGGTGGTGGTGCCGAGCAATTGATTGGGCGAGGGGATATGTTGCTTTCTTCGGGCGGAAACCTCATCAGAATTCAGTGTGCTTTTGTAGATACCCCTGAAGTAGATCGGGTGATTGATCACATTGCCCATCAACCGGGGTACCCAACACCATTTTTATTGCCTTCTTATGGAGAGGGAGGCGACTCAGCTGATGACAGTGAGAAAAAACTCAATCAGGTATTGCACGAACTGGATGAGCATTTTGATGATGCCGCCCGTTTGGTGGTGATGAACCAGCAGGGTTCTACTTCTATGATTCAGCGTCGCCTTAAGTTGGGCTACAATAGAGCAGGTAGAATTATGGATCAATTGGAGAATACAGGCATTGTAGGCCCCAATGAAGGTTCCAAAGCGCGACAAGTGTACATTCAGGATGAATTAGAACTAGAACAAATCTTGCAAGCACTACACGAGCGCAAACGCAAAATTGCGTTCAGATAACATCTAATAGAAGTAACGTTCCTATGGAAGAGCTAAAAAAAGAGTTGCAAGAGGTAATAGCAATGTATAACAAGGTCAGTAATCAGATCAAAGAAGATGATAAATTTGCAATAATCTTTGAACGAATACTGATAACTGTTAATGAAAAAATACAAAATCTTCGCGAGGAAATAACCGCAATCGAAAAGGTATCTGATTATTTACCCCCAAATTATCTCTACAAAAAAGAGGTTTTGGTTTTGCCACCACCCGATACATCCAGCAATGCACTTGATTGCGTTCTAGCTATTATGAAAGCTAGAATAAATGAATTGTCTAATACTTTGGTAGACAATGGCCCCCAAATAACAAAAGAAGCACTCAAAATAATCATCAGAAGAAAATTTTCTAACATCCAAAATGATACTATAAACTCTATACAGGATGCGGTGGTGCATTATTATACAGGCAATGGTAGACCCGCATTGCTAGGTCTAGATACTGTTGATAGTATTAAACAATCGGATAATGTACAGCAATATAAGGCAAAAATCGAGGAAGGTTTGATCGCTAATCCTGCTAGTGGTGCTGGCATTCCTATAGAGATACAAGCTGACGATACAAGTCTGGCTGCTTACTTAGGGCAAATGACCCTGCGTTATGAAACTACTTGTGATGAGGAGAGTTGTACAACCGTTTACATAGTAGATGGTAATGGTTTTGTGGGGCTAAATGACTTAAATGAGGACTTGAATGATGAGGGTGGTAGCCCCAATGATAAACTGGAAGGAATACCATATCCTCATGAAGGAGCAGCTTGGAAAGAGGATTTCCCAAATCCCGGTTATTCAGTAAAGGATGCACGACCTTTGCCTATTGAAAAGTAAAATCTGATGCTGGTTAGAGTTTACTACTGGACTGTAGCTGAATTCACGCAGGCGACTCTGTACTTGTTGTGTTTGCAATTGTTTTACGAGTGTTTGTAAATTTGCAATAGGTTTGGTTTAGGGATTTGAATTTATATTTTTTATTTTATTGTTTTTTTAAAAAAAAATTGTATATTTTTAATAAATAAACATATAATTATGGTGACTGAACTAAAGAAAAATTTACAAGAAGCAGTTTCTTTATATAAAGAAATTGTTAATGAAGTTAAAACTGACAAAGAACTCGCAGTGGAATTTCAAAAGGATTTAGTTTGTATAAAACAGAAAATACAAAAAATTCGGGAAGGAATAATAGTTATTGAAAAAGCTTCTAGTTGTTTGCCTAAAGATTACTTCAATGAGACAGAAGAATTTGTCTTACCGATAGGAGACCCACCAAATGACATAGTTGATTTCTTGCTGGGTATTGTGAAGTCAAAAATAAATGAATTAGCCACTACTTTGGTAGAGAATGGGCCAAAAATAGCAAAAGAAGGCCTCAAAACAATTATTAGAAAAAAATTTTCCAATATTGAGAATGACATTATAGATTCTACACAGGATGCTGTTATACACTATTATACAGGAAATGGTAGAACTGTAGAATTAGGTCCAAATACTATTGATAGAATTAAGAAGTCTAAGGACGTAGATAAGTATCGGAAAAAGATTGAAGGGGGCTTAACAGTAGGGCCAGCTAGTGGTTCTGGACTTGGTGTAGATATGACATACGAAGATACTAGTGTGACTTTTCATTTAGGAAGTATGGTTATGAGTTATAAGACTACTTGTGATGCTAATAACTGTACGACAACTTATACAGTAGATGATGATGGTTTTGTTGATCCAAACAGTATAGGGTATGTTTTGAATGATGATGATAGTGCTGGGCCAAACAATGAGTTGGGAGGGACTCCATATGATTATGAACCAGTAACTTGGTCAGAAACGTTTCCCAATCCTGGCTATCCAGTGAAGGATGGAAAACCTTTACCAATCAAAAAATAAAATTCATTGAAAAAAATAATTTAAGTACTGCACAAAGCTTTATTCATATCCCAAATAATCTAGATCCCACTATCTTAGAAAAAGCTTTGAGACGTATTATTCAAAG
>CAYULH010000041.1:32165-38641 GCA_964445645.1 uncultured Aureispira sp.
AAAAAAATAATTATAGTATTTATCTTACTCTTGGGCTTTGTGTTTTTAAACGATAGAGCAGCATTATACAATAAAGAAATAATACCTCGATGGAGGGCATTGTTGCCTTATGATTTGGCAATTGATTATTATGCTACCAAATATCATCTTAGAGACAAGGAAAGGAAATATCCTATAGTAGCTTCAGATAATCGTTTTCCTACAGGAACGCCACTACCTGATAAAGAGCAAATTTATATAGAAGAACTCAAAGGGGTTTATTGGACAAATGACAGAATTATTGTAGATGTACAGACCTCTAAAGGGCAACAACTCCTTCAAATTAAGGTGGCGAAATATGTTGCTAGTGATAGTTCTACTGAAAATTATGTTGAAGATTATCATTTTGTTACCCAACAAGCACTAGACAAAATGGATGATAACGTAATTTTTGAGGCCATACCACGCCTCTTCTTTTTTTGGCCAATCCTTGGTTTTATCTACTTGATTGGTATTATTTATCTAATTTTTAGCAAAAAAATGACCAAAATATTAGGTGGATAAAAAAAGACTATTGTATATTTGGGTCATACTTTTTCGCAAAAGTTCTATTTCTCTAACTAGTTTTTTGGTCGGAGCTAGTTGGCTTTGTTAACAAAAATGGGGTATTTTTATCGGATTAATAATAAAACGTTTTTCGTGTATAAAATATCCATTTTTGTTACTTTGAACAATAACATAATTTTTTATTAGAAAATATATGCACAACGCCACTCTACATACTACACATCATGTACATCATTGGTTGGTCAACCCTCCAAGTGATGTTGCTGTAGTTTGTATAGGACACTGCTTCACTTCTTTTATATAGCTATTAAAATAAAAGACAGGAAGCAAATGCTTTAAAAAAATACAAAAGGCTTATCACTTGGTGATAAGCCTTTTTTTATTGAAGTTGTTTAAAAATGGAATTGCGTTGAACCGAGGCTTTGCCGAGCTCACGCAAGTATAATGAGTACTAATTTGGTTCTAATCAAGGCAAAAATTTAGCTCATAGCAGCGCTATGGGGTCAATTTTTAACACTCGCAAAGCGATCTGACTTGGTTTGTACTGTGTACAAGCCAATCAGTAGTAGGGCAAAATTAGCTTTCATTAGCAACATTAGGCTATTCTTAAACAACTTCATTGTTGCTGTTATACCAGTATTCAAAGAATAAAAACTAACAATTTCACAATCACAATCAACATGAAACAACCAATTCTGCGTATTGCCCTTCAAAAATCAGGTCGTCTTACCGAACAATCCTTTGCCCTGCTCAAAGCTTGTGGCATTCAATTGCCTGTAGGGGGGCGCAAACTAGTGGCACCAGCCAGTAATTTCCCGATGGAGGTGTATTTTTTAAGAAGTTCTGATATTCCTGCTTATGTAGCTGATGGAGTAGCCGATGTAGGGATTTTGGGTGAGAACGTCTTGTTAGAAAAAGAAGTGACCGTAGAAACCGTATTGCCCTTGGGGTTTGCTCACTGTCGTTTGTCGCTGGCCATTCCAAAAGGAGAAGAATACACAGGGGTCAATTATTGGCAAGGCAAGGAGATTGCCACCAGCTACCCCAATACCTTGCGCCGTTTTTTGGCAGAAAATAAGGTAGATGCCAAGATTCAGATGATTAGTGGCTCGGTAGAAATTGCGCCTAGTATTGGTTTGGCCGATGGGGTCTGTGATTTGGTGAGTTCGGGTTCTACCTTGTTGAGCAATGGCTTGAAAGAAGTAGCCGTGATTTTGGAGTCAGAGGCCGTGCTGGTGGCCAATAAAAGCCTAGCAGCCCCTCAAAAAGAATTGCTGGAGCAGTTGATTTTTAGAATGCGTGCCAACCAAGCCGCCGCCACCAATAAATACATCCTGCTCAATACACCCAATGAAAAAATAGAAGCCATTACTGCTTTATTACCGGGCATGAAAAGCCCTAGTATTATGCCCTTGGGCGATAGTGGTTGGAGTTCACTGCACTCTGTGGTGCAAGAAACGGCCTTTTGGGAGCGCATAGATGCCCTCAAAGCAGCAGGCGCAGAAGGAATTTTGGTATTGCCTATCGAAAAAATGATTATTTAGCCGTAAGCCTTTTGGTTTTTATAAGAACCTTACCTCGTTAATTTTTTTTATAAAAAAAAATTAATAAAGTATCATAATAACACAAAAAATGATAACAATTTATAACAATCCCAGTGACTGGACTCCCTTATTAGAACGTCCTACTTTAGATACCAAATCCTTAGAAGATAAGGTGCAGCAAATGCTGGAACGCATCCAACAAGAAGGTGACCAAGCGGTGCAGGCTTACACCCAACAATTTGACGGTGTATCACTAGAAAATTTTGAATTGACCGAAGCAGAGCGCAGGGCTTCTATTGCCCAACTGGATGCTCGACTCAAGGAGGCTATTGACATTGCTTACACCAATATTCGTGAATTTCACAGCAGCCAAAGAGAGGCCGTTATGGCGATAGAAACTACCCAAGGCATTACTTGCTGGCGCAAAAGTGTAGCGATAGAACGCGTAGGTTTGTACATTCCGGGCGGCACAGCGCCCTTATTTTCTACGGTATTGATGTTGGGCGTGCCTGCCCAGTTGGCAGGTTGTTCTACCCAAATTCTATGCACACCCCCCAACAAGGAGGGCAATATTCACCCTGCTATTGTGTATGCAGCTTCCTTGGTAGGCTGTCGCCAAATTTTTAAAATTGGTGGGGTGCAAGCCATTGGTGCTATGGCTTATGGGACGGCTACAGTACCCAAGGTGTACAAGATTTTTGGGCCGGGCAATCAGTACGTTACCTGCGCCAAGCAATTGATAAGCCAACAAGGCACCGCCATAGACATGCCGGCTGGCCCTTCAGAATTGTTGGTGTGGGCCGATGCTGCCGCCAATGCAGATTTTGTAGCGGCCGATTTGCTATCACAAGCCGAGCATGGTGCCGATAGCCAAGTGGTATTGGTGAGCGATAATGAAGCCTTATTACAGCAAGTACAGCAAGCACTAGCCACCCAATTGGCGACCTTGCCCCGAGCTGCTATTGCCAAAGCCGCCCTCGCACACAGCCGAGCTATTTGCTTAAATACAGAAGCCGAAATTCTGCAATTTATCAATCAATATGCTCCCGAACACCTCATTATCAATACCGAAGATGCAGAGCGACAAGCCGAAGAGATCATCAATGCGGGTTCTATTTTTATTGGGGCGTACACCCCCGAATCACTAGGCGATTATGCTTCGGGCACCAACCACACCTTGCCCACCAATGGTTATGCTCGCCAATATAGTGGCGTTTCTTTGGATGCTTTTGTGAAGAAAATCACCTTCCAAAAGGCTACAGCCGAAGGCTTAAAAAATATTGCTTGGGTAGTGGAAACGATGGCTGCTGCCGAATTGTTGGCGGCACATGAACGTGCAGTGAGTTTGCGTGTTGCTGCCTTGGAGCAGGAAAACCCCATTACCAATTCTATTTCTTCTCAATCCTAGTCAAAATAACACGGTAACATCATGTCATTCATTACAGATTTACTTTGCCCCCACTTACTCAATTTGGCTCCCTATCAATCTGCTCGTTCAGAATTCAAGGGGCAAGCCGATATTTTTTTGGATGCCAACGAAGCCCCAGACGGCCGTTACAATCGCTATCCCGATCCATTGCAACAAAAAGTAAAAGCCCGATTGGCGAGCTTGCACCAAGTTGATCCTGCTCAAATTTTTGTGGGCAATGGGAGCGATGAGGCCATTGATTTGCTCTTGCGCCTGTTTTGTGAGGCTGGCAAAGATGCGATTATTACCTTGCCGCCTACTTATGGCATGTACAAGGTTTCGGCTGCTATTAATAATATCCAATTGGTCGAAATTCCTTTGTTAGAAGGCTTTCAACCTGATGTAGAAGCCATCTTGGCCGCTCAAAATGCCTCAACCAAATTGCTGTTTATTTGTAGTCCTAATAACCCAACAGGCAATTTGATGCAGCTGGATGCCTTGCAAACTTTATTAAAACAATTCCGAGGAATTGTGGTGGTAGATGAAGCTTACATTCAGTTTGCAGCAGCCCAAAGCACAACCACATTGCTGGAGCAATACCCCAATTTGGTGGTCTTGCAAACGCTTTCCAAGGCTTGGGGCTTGGCGGGGTTGCGCTTGGGAATGGCCTTTGCCCAGCCTGAATTGATTGAGTGGCTCACGGCCATCAAACCACCTTACAATGTCAATGTGGCCACCCAGGAGTTGGCTTTGGAGGCTTTGCAGCAAGTGGAAGTAGTGGCAAAGCGAGTAGCTCAAACCATTCAGGAGCGGGAACAACTCCAAGCTGCCTTGGCGAAATTGCCCTTTGTGCAGCACATTTATCCTTCGGATGCCAATTTCTTGTTGGTGCGAGTTACGCAGCCCGATGAATTGTATCAGTATTTGATTGAACAGGGCATTGTGGTTCGGAACAGAAGCCGTGTGCTGCAATGTGAGGGCTGTTTGCGCTTTACGGTGGGCAGTCCAGCAGAAAATCAACAATTATTAGAGGCATTAAAAACCTACACTACTGCCTTCACTTCTTCAATTTCTATCTAAATTATGGCAACAAAAGTATTATTTATAGACCGAGATGGGACATTGGTTATTGAACCACCTATTGATTATCAATTGGATAGCCTAGAAAAGCTGGAGTTTTATCCCAGCGTATTTCAGTATTTGGCCAAGATTGTTCAGGAATTGGATTACAAACTGGTCATGGTAACGAATCAGGATGGATTGGGAACGAATTCTTTTCCTGAGGAGACTTTTTGGCCTGCCCACAACAAAATGCTAAAGGCATTTGAAAATGAGGGAATTGTGTTTGATGATATTCTTATCGATCGCTCTTTTCCAGAAGATAATGCCCCTACTCGCAAACCTAGAACGGGCTTGTTAACAGCCTATTTGGAAGGGGATTATGATTTGGAAAATTCTTATGTATTGGGCGATCGTTGGTCGGATATGCAGTTGGCGGAGAATTTGGGGGCCAAGGGTATTTGGCTACAGCCTAATAATGAACAACAGCCAGAGGGGGCTACTCGCAATAGTGTAGCCTTGCAAACGCCTGACTGGAAGGATATTTATGAGTTGTTGCAGCGTCCTGCTCGCACGGCTACTTTGAATAGAACCACCAAGGAAACAGCTATTGAAGTAGCTTTGAATTTGGATGGAGATGCCCAAGCCGATATTAGCACAGGTATTCATTTTTTTGACCACATGTTGGAGCAATTGGTGCGTCATGCAGGGGTAGATTTGACCTTGAAGGTACAGGGGGATTTGGAAGTGGACGAACACCACACCATTGAGGACACGGCCTTGGCTTTGGGGGCGGCTTTTAAGGAAGCCTTGGGCGATAAACGAGGCTTGGAGCGTTATGGTTTTTGCTTGCCTATGGACGATTGTTTGGCACAAGTGGCGATAGATTTTGGTGGCCGTCCTTGGTTGGTTTGGGAGGCTGAATTTAGGAGAGAGCTGATTGGTAAAATGCCTACAGAGATGTTTTTGCACTTTTTTAAATCGTTCTCGGATGCGGCACAGTGCAACCTCAATATACAGGCAACAGGGCAAAATGAGCATCACAAAATAGAGGCTATTTTTAAGGCTTGGGCACGGGCTATCAAAATGGCATTGCGTAGAGATCCTAATTCCAAACGTTTGCCGTCTACCAAGGGGGTGTTGTAGGGTTTTATTGTTGTTGTTATAATAAATAAAAAAAAGATGAAAGTAGTCATCATTGATTATAAAGCGGGTAATACACGTTCGCTGCAATTTGCCTTGAGCAGATTGGGGGTAGAGGCGGTGTTGACCAAGGATTGGAAGCTGATACAAGCTGCCGACCGAGTTTTTTTTCCGGGAGTAGGGGCCGCAGGGTTTGCGATGGAGCAATTGAGAGCCAGTGGGGTGGATGAATTGATTCCTACGCTTACGCAACCTTTGTTGGGGATTTGTTTGGGGATGCAGTTGTTGTGCAATGCCTCTGAAGAAAATAATGCACAGGGATTGGGAGTTTTTGACACGACGGTTCAAGCCATTCCACCAGCACCCAACTTGAAGGTGCCACACATGGGCTGGAACCAATTGCAGGCCGAAAACAGTGTGTTGCTCCAAGGTTTACCGCCCTCTGCTTATTTCTATTTTGTACACAGTTATGCGGTGCCGGTGGTGGAGGAAACGGCGGCTGTAAGTACACATGGGCAGCCATTTAGTGCTATGTTGGAAAAAGATAACTTTTATGCCGTGCAGTTTCACCCCGAAAAATCGGGACCTGTGGGCGCACAGTTATTAGCCAATTTCTTGGCTTTGGATGTTTAGTAGCTACTTAGATACCAATAGTTTAAAGAACCCAGAGGGGAAGGTTGTTCAGTTCTAATTTTAGATTATAGTTAACGTTAAGTTTGTTAACCCCGAAGGGGTGAAATGATTATAGCTTTGTTTGCAAAGCGTATTTTTGAACC
>CAYULH010000042.1:0-4492 GCA_964445645.1 uncultured Aureispira sp.
TGTACGGTTTCTTTTTTGCACCTACTTAATTAAAAATATTGGTTTGAATTTCCTTAGTTTCTGACGTAGAATTAGGGAAAAGTTCATTTCTGTCCTCATAATCATAAGTAAGAGTTAGATCAATAAATTGGTCTGTAGCGATTAGTAGGTCGTATTTTTCTTTGAGTAATTCATATTCTTTGTCACTTTCTTTGACCTGACCTCTTGTAATAGTGTAATGTTGCAGTAGTTTTAAGATTTTTTGGTTTGATGTTTTTTGTTCTAGGTTTGAAAAGTCATTCTTCTCTAATATATTATTGGCCTCATTTCGTTCGTCTGGTTCAAAAGATCGATATATCATTTGCCAATGTTCTGTAAATTTCAACTCTTCAAATAATTTTCTGTATATAATATAAGTTTCAGGCATGTATAAAATCTCAAAATATTCATTGACATCTTTACCATAAGCCTTTTCAAAGAAGCTTTTACCAGGAGGAACAATGCCTCTTGTTACATTACTTATTGCTTGGATAGCTCGAATAAATTTTTTGTTCCAAAATTTACCAATATATTTTCTGTCTTTAGCTTCTTCTCCAAACAGAGGAATATATTTCATAGGAAAAGAATAAATATGAATATTAAGCTCTTCTGATAGGTCAACATTAATTCTCATACGATTGTAGAGATCCTCCGGTTTGTCTTTAAAGTTGAAGAGAAGATAGTTAGAAAGTCTGGTGATATTATACTTTGCTGCCAATCTAACTGCATTAACATACTTTTTCTTCATGCCCCAATAGTCGAAAGCTATTCTTAATGGATTAATGGGAATTTCGCTCAAAAGGCGCATAATTTCATCTGTGACATAACGAGCATCTGTTCCTTGGTTAAAATCAACATGTCTATCACGAGGAGCTTTACTACGATATTTTTCATAATAATCTTTTAGCTGAGGATAAGCCAATAATAGATTATCCTTTGTTATTGTATCAAGAGAAAGTAAATGATATTTTTCATAAATTTGATAGACCTCCCGTTTTACATCTTTCTTTACTCTTTTGTCCAAAAATGTTTCCAATAAATAAAAAGACTTTTTGACGTAAGCCTTGTCATTAATGCTATTAGAAAGATTTCGTATAGCTATGTCAAGTTGGTTAGGTTCTACAAATTTTGCACCTTTTACAAAACCCATATCCTTTATTTCTTGGATGATTTCTGGAAATTTAGGCGAGGCGAGTACATTATTATCCATTAGGAGCAAGTGTTGTTGCTCTCCATATAGCTCTTTAATTTCTTGAAACTTATCATAAGTAGGGATTTTGTCCTTGTAAGTGGGTTCGAGTTTCGGAACAGAACAAAACGCACAAGTTCTAGTACACCCTTTTGTCATAAAAGTAAAGTAGGCACTTCCTGTTGGATATTTATAGTCAATTTCGTCAAGAATAGAATAATCAAGAGGCAAGTCGTCTATGATGTAGTTATTATCGTCGAGTATTCCAGGTTTATCTAGTAGTCCAGTCATTGGAATAATGCCAGTAGCTTCCTCAACTTCCTTTGTTAATAGAGATGCCAACACCCCACCGACTTTGAGTTCCTTAATATCTTTGACCAAGACTTTGGCTTCCTCAATAGTTTTAATTGTTATTTTCCAATAAAATGTAAACAAGGTTGTAATATAAATTCGATCCCATTCTGGTTCTTGGGCGTATTTTTTCTTTCTAAAATAATCTGAAAAGTGTTTTAACCAAACTTCAATAAGAGGTCGCTGGCTATCAGTATCGTCAAAGACGGTGGGATACTCCTCTAATATTTTGTTTAGAATCTTCGACTGCTTGGTTTGGATGTATTTTTCTATTAAGTCTTTTTGCTTTTTCCAACCAAAACTACCGTCTATGGTGTATAATCGTTCTAGGCAATCAGACACAACTTTTTGAAGTATAAATTTTTTTATGCTTCCTTTGTAAAAAGTGACATTATCCCCCAACATTCGGTGATAAGTAGCAATTTTCATGAGACCTATCGGGGGATATTTGTTCCTATATCCAGGTTCAATCAATAAAATATTTCTTTGCTTATGTGTCATATTATTTATTTCCACAACTTTTTGAATGTTTTTGAAGCCAATAAATACTCTTTGGAATTTATTGGGAGTTTACAATCCTTGTCATTAGGTAATGTAATCGCATTATTATTTTCAAAAGTATTAGGATTAGAGACTGAAATAAATTTTTGATTTAGTATTGACTTTAAGAGCTGATTGGGGGTAGATACACCACTCTTATATTGTTCTTGAGTACCTATAATTGTAAAAAAAAATAAAGGGTGTTTATTATCCCCTTCATAGTAAATTGTAGGAAGAAACTCTGGTATAAAATTATTTGAGGTAAAGAATTGCGTTAAGTTATGATAGACAAAAGCTTTCACCCAATAAGGTGCTTTTTTGCCTTTACTCATTCCTTTTGCAGCTACTTAATTCTCATTGCAACTCTTCTTTTATTTTTTCCTTGATGACATTTGATAAATCAATGGGTAGGGCATTGTCTATAACCTTAAAAATACGCGATACAAGTTTACGTTCTTTTTTGTTTAAACGAGCCAAATCATCTGTAATATACTTTGTTTTGGTTTCTTGGCTCACCTTAGTTACAGCTTCGTCTAGCTCTTTGACACTTTTTTGACCACTAGTATCATTGGATGCGCTGATAACATGGTCAAAAACTTTTTTTTGTGATTCTTTATTTTCTGGTTCCGAAAAGAATTTCTCTTTTGTTTTTTCCAAGCTTTTTTCGGCTTTTGCTGCTAACTCTTTCTTTTTTTCTAATTTTTGCTGATAATCTTTTCTTTCATCTTCATCAGAAAATCCCACCTCTTTAGCTTTCTTCTTGTATTCATCCGTAAAAGCTTTAAAATCATCAATTTTCTTTTGATCATTTCTGACTCGGGACGAAAAATGATATAATTTGTGCAATTCTTTAAACTTTTCTTTTAACTCAAGCTCAAAATGTTTGAGAGCATTATTTTCCAAGAAATAATCTCTTCTTGCATTTGGTATAAGCTTTGGACTTTCGACATGAACCTCTCCAAAAAAGTATTTTGTTCCCCTTGTTTCTTTAAATAGTTTCACTAAGGCATTCTCTAAACCAATCTGAATGTTACCTTTTCTCAATCTCATGCAGCGAGCGGTATTGATATGTGGCATTGCTTTCTTAAAAGAGGAAATACTATACCACCCCCAAGCTAACAGCTCATTGTTGGGATTCTGTATTTTAAAGAACTCTACATCAAATACTTCATCAATTCTTTTTTTATTATCCTTTTTCTCTCCTTCATAAATACTAGTAGTATAAGACTTAAAAACTTGCTCTTTATTAACAAAAATTTTGTATTCATCAATTGAGGTGTTTAAGTTTCTAGCCTCTTGGTATATTTTTGACTTAAAAATAAAACTTTTGTTGTACGGCACTGGCGAAACCATCGACAAGTATTCACGTATGCCATTTGTATTAAGCAACTCATCATTTGAAACGCCTTCCAAAGTCACCTTGAAATAATGAGCATCCTTATCCGCTCTATCTTCGCGAAAAGTTGTAACTTTGTCTATAACCTCGTGAGCGTCCGCTCTATCCTCCCTATTGTTAATTATATCTTTTAACATTTTTGCATCCCAAGTGAGATAGGATTTAGTGTATTCTCCTTTGTAGCTGGTCTCAAATATTAAGTTATTACAATACCCTAATCCCCCTAATCTACCAATACCTCTAAATCCTTTATTCTTAGACCGATCCTTTGTTGATTTAGCAATATTTTTAAGGATTTCTTGTACTTTCAGTTGCTTTATTCCAGTTGCATTATCATGAATAATAATTGTCTGTCTTACAGGGTCTATAGATATTTCTACTTTTCCTTCTTCGATACTATCTAGGAGTCCTTCTTCAACTGCAATATCAATTTGGTCTGCACTATTTTGAATATACTCTCTATAGATAAACCTTGAATCTTCATACATCCCTAGTGTCAGAGACTCTATAACATCTTTTCCTATTTTTGTTTCTATCTTATCCATGGAATTGCTTATATAAAGGTTTGGGAAATTTAATATTTAGTAATGACCGAAATACGGGATGCTCAATAATATACTCCCCAGGAGAAAGTCTAGTCATCATATTTTTATAAACAGAAGGAACAAAACGATAATCCGTTTTAGAGATTTCAATGGCATTAGTTCGCCCATAAGCATGTGTGGCACAATTTCCCTTGACTCTATCATGTATGGCACTTTTGAACTGCTCTACAGAAAAAAGAATAATACCCAGTGAACGTCCACGTTCTGAAATATCAATTATTTGTCTAAGTATGGGCGAACTCTTTGGAACATCCTTTGACGCATATTTATTTAATTCATCTATAAATATGACAATTTTTGATGGAATATCATGTTCGTCTCTTTCGCCATCATGCCCAAGTTTTAGATCATAGATAGCTCTAATAACATCTCCAAAAACATAAGCTTGTGTAT
>CAYULH010000042.1:4502-7258 GCA_964445645.1 uncultured Aureispira sp.
CTTGGTCTAATCTTGCAATATCTATAACATGTATTTCATTTTTTTGAATTTCACGAATAGAATCTTGAAGGCGAATTTCATTTTTTGCAGGAACAACTCTTTGGCTAAAGATAGGGTTATTGAGTGCTTTGTTTATTATGCGACTAAATTTTCGCCAACTCATTACAGATATATCCTTGTCACCTTTTTGACCTGCTTTAGTAAATTCTTTTACTTTAGCCTTAAAGTCTCCCCAACTGGCTATTTTGTCAAAACCACCTTGTCCAGTGACAATAAAATTGATAATAGCTTCCATAGTACCAGTAGAATCATCAATATTTGAAAACAATAAATCTAAGTTGAACTTATCCTCCTCATATTCGTACTTGTATCTAAACCCCTTATTTAAATCAATTTGGCTATCTATATCATTGTAACTACTATAACTTTGAGTTTTGGATTTACCTGTATCAGAGTAAGGGTAGAAATATTTAACATGCTCAAATGGCGTGGCACTCAACTCTAGCATCTCTTCATATCTTTTTACTTCTGTTTCTGCTAAGGCTTCATTGGGTTCATCTATAGCTAATAAATCTCTTCCTTTTACATTAAACATTACAAAGGCAATGGAATCATTATCTTTATTCTCCTTGAGATACTTTTCCTGTATTGCTTTCATAAGGAACATCGTGTATGATGTCTTTGCAGCTAATCCCGAGATTCCCGAAATATTTAAGTGGGCACCTTCTGGACCAATTAAAAACTGGGAGTTTAGATGGACAGGAATAGAAACCTTATCCTCATCTCTATACATCTCAAGATAGCCACAGATTAAAGGGTTTTTTATGTTCTTTAGTCCTAAAGCTAGAAGTATTTCGTCTCTACTAGCCAATTTGACAACACTACTGTCAAGAACAGGTGTATAAATATTTTTGTCATTGCCTAGTACTTTTGCTTTTACAAAATTCATCCCGATTCGGTGCATGTTAGCAACAATATCTACATCGCCAAAATCACTGGATATATAATTACTCAAATAGCTTGAAGAGTCTGTAATATGAGATATTTCTTCTATTACACCAAAAGTAGTAGACTCTTCAATATGGTCAACTTTTACAACATCAAAGGGATTGAGAATTGTATTTTTTTTTGTCCAAAAATAGAATTCATCTATTGTAGTAGGTTTTTTCTCTGTAGCTGCTATTTTACCTATTGCTTTCATCGCTAAAATAAATTTATGAAGTGGATATCGCTGAGATATTTGCTTTTTATAAAACTCTCAGTTAGATAAATAGGGTATAGATGTTTTGCCCACCGTTTGTCACTTCCATAACAAACAGGATTTCGTTCATTAATGATATTAGCACTTATAATATCAATCTCATCAGAATCTAGTCCTTCCTCTTCTTGATGTTCTCTAACTAGTATTTTTTCTAATTTTAATACCCCGTCAAACGGGCTATCTACATATTTTTGGTCTCGGATGCGTAAATACCAAACAGCAAATTTTACATCAGGTATTCTTTCGGTCGTATACATAAAAGCAGGAGTTCTATGGAAAAGTTTTAATTCTGCAATTTTTCTAGAAATATCTTTAACATCAGTTGAAAGAGCTTCAGGGTTAAAAGCTTTTGAAACACCAACAACACAATCATAATTAGATTTTATTTCTGAAAGCTCTTTTGATTCTCCAGTTTTAATATACTCAAGTGAACCGTCCTTAATCAAAAATGCTTGATTATTAAGTTTTTTAGCTTTCACTAATTCAAGCACTACAGCTTGTTCTAGCTGTATCATTTCTTCTTGAATTTTAGCAACACCTCTATCTTCGTATTTGTCGTTTTGTGAGGGGGTACTATGGTTATATGGGAGAATCTTACTAAATTCAAGTTGTTGTTGTTTCAGAAAAGGCTGATTGTTTAATTTCTGGACAAGACTGTGAAAAAATAGTTTGTTTTTGTCAGAGGAAGTCCTCGCATTGGCATTAGCAGGAACAGATAAAACTAAAGGTCGTCGCAGGATAAGAGAATTGAAGGAATTTGAATCTTTTCTATGACATACGGCTACGCCAATTTGTCCAGCAATAATAGGGTAAAGTTTTTTGCCATAAGCAATATCGTCTACTTTATATGTTCTCCTCGATCCGTCCAAAAAGTATTGAAAAAGGGGACTAGCATTTTTACTAAGCCATTTGGCTTTATCTTTTAAACATCTTGGTGAAGTTAAACTTTTGTCAGTTTCTCCTTTATGCTTGACTCTTATGTTTTTTTTGTCTTCGTAAGAAACTTTAGGAACTTCAACAGCTTCAAAGCAATATTTATAGGATTTATAATTTTTCCCATCAGTTTCTTGAGCAATAAAATCTAATATTTTATCCATTTCGTAATAGGAGTTAATTAGGTTTGTGGTATGAGACACCCTTCTTAGTTGCAAAAAAAAGAAAAATATATTAATAATCCAAAAAATTATAAAAAAAATAAACTAGTATTTGGAGTCTAATAATACTATATAAACATCCTAGTTTCACTTATTGGTTGAACTTCAAGCCACACATCACCAACACACCAAAAACCACCAATCATGCCAAGTCTATCCGCCAAATTCGTCCGATTCCTAATCCAACTCAGCGGCATCCAGAAAGTATTCTTACAAGACCCCATGCTCTACCAAAAACTACGCAAGAGTGATGTATCAAAACCATCGGGGCGCATCATAAGAGGCACCAAGGCACGGCAATTTGAGGTGCTGAATAGTACAATTACCGAATTGGTAATTAG
>CAYULH010000042.1:7400-38503 GCA_964445645.1 uncultured Aureispira sp.
ATACGGGCGTAAATGTTTGGGTGGTCGACTACCCCAAGGCACCCGAGCATCAACTGTCCGAAGTGGCGGCCAATATGGATGCTATATATGCCAAGGCATTGAAGGAATATGGGGCCGAGTGTATTTTTTTGATTGGTGATTCGGCTGGTGGACAGGTGGTGCTGTCCTTGACACAGCGTTTGGTGGCGCAGGGATTGCCCTTGCCCTTGCATCTGATGGGGGTAAGTCCTATTGTGAATATGAGTATGGACAATCCTGATGTGGCAGCTATTGAGCCTTTGGATCCTGTATTGGCCAAAGTGGGCATAGAGTCGTCCAATCGAATGGCATTGGGGAGTGCCTCGCCCCAGTCGGCAGCAGTTTCGCCCCTGTTGGGGAGTTTTGAGGGTTTTCCATCAACAACGCTGTTTTTGGCCGAGCATGATATATTATACCCAGATGGGGTATTGGCGGCCAAAAAGATGAAAGCTGCAGGTGTGGAAGTAGCGGTCATTGTGGGCAAAGAGATGATACACGACTGGCCGTATTTGCCTTTTATGAAGGAGGCCACCGAAGCCTTGGGCCAAATAGAGGAGGCTATTGCCGAGCGTATGACCAATCTTTGATAGCCCCAAATGAATAATCTAAAAGAAATAAAATTTTATTGAAGAAGTTAATATTTATTATTATCTTTCTTGGGAAAAAATTTTGGAATTGTTCACGACCACTACAAATTATCTCATCATGCTCGTTTTATTCTCTTAAAAGGGCAATGGCTTAGGCATTCGTTACGACCAATAACTTCTTGGATGCCAATACAAGTATTTATTATATGTAGTATAATTAGCTCCAATGACTGTGGAGTGTGGGGGTGCATTTCCGTTATCTAATTTATTGATGCACAATTATTACTATGAAAATTAGATTTTCCCCAGACAGCATTAGCCGCGAGGAGCTGGCCAAGCTCAAAAAGGTTAGTCCCGACAAGCTGCCGACCAATGTGGTAGAGAAAAATTTATTTAAGTACAAAGCTTACAAAAAGCAACTGGAAAAAGACCTGATAAAAGCCAAGAAGTTCATGAAGGACGACCCAGAGGCTACGATGGAATTTTATCTGTGTATGGATTATGAGTACACGGATAGACCAGAGATGCCTTTGTTGGTGATTGGGAAAGCTGCGGGGCAGTGGAAACCATTCTTGAAACAGCGCATTCTGAAACACAAAATGACCGATGCCGTAGGATTGGTTCGTTTTGACGATAGCAAGAAGGCCGACACCGGCATGGGCTATTTGGAATTGACCATTGAGAAGGGAAAACCCAAGCAAAAGCTCATCAAAAAGAAAATAGACAAATGGCTAATGCCAAGTGGCTTAGAAATTAGTTTTGGTGGGGATAGTAATTTGGAGGATGAACTGATACCACAGGGACCATCACTGCCAAGGAATCTCCCCATTGAACTAGATGAGCGAGATCAGGTGCAAGCCTTGTTTGCCGCTTGGCAAGACAATAAATATGCAGGAAAAGAGGAGCGTGCTATACGCCTCAAAATCAAGACGTACATAGATAAATGGCAGGAAAAATACGAGGTGTTGGCTCCTGACCAGCAGCAAAGGGTACAGGCCAAAAAGGCACAGTATGATTATATATTAGATGCCTTGGATGCTTATGAAGCTCCAGAAGGAGAAGACAACACTGCCCCCGGTATTACGGGCATTGTACTAGAAGGCGGTGATGGCAAGAACACCCTTTCACGCATCAATATAGCCAGCTTTGGACTGAACGCCCCCGGTAAAATTGATCGAATGAAAAAGACCAATTTTAGCAAAATATACGCTGCATTAGAAGGCTTTAATAAAGAGACAGACCTAGACCGCAAGCGCAAGGTGTTTGATGGGGTTATGAGTATGATTGATAAGTGGGTGGCGCACCACAAAAAGGATAAAGTATCGACCGACAAAACCAAAAACCAGCTCCGAGGACTAGAAACACTCTATAAGCAGTATGAGCAATTCATGACCAGCTATGAAGGGGTGAAGTTGGAGAATCCTACCAGAAAAGTTTCAAAAGACGAAAAATTATTTGACGAAACCGCAGGGAACAAAAAATCGAGCGAGGCGGCCAAAGACGTGCGGGATGCTACGGTAGATGATAGAGCCTTGCAATTGGCGCAATTGCTTCAACGAGGCAAAGCATCTAACGATGATAAGACCTTTGGCGCAGTTGTAGATTGGTTGGCCGATAATATTTATCAAGAGTTGGAAGGCAAGTATATTGCGGCCACCGAGCAATTGTTTAAGAAAAAATCGGGCTTGGTCAGTGATGTTATTTCTGTTTTTGGAATTGGCACTTTACGCACCCTATATTTACTAGACAAGCTCAAAGGAGAAGAAAATCAATATGCCAAACTGGCCTTTTCATTGGGCTTAATGGGCAAAACGTGGCTATTGAAGGTGGTAACACTCGGCCAAGAAGATACTGTAGAACGAGAGGATGCCATGTCTATTATGATCAAGGGCTATCCGGCTGCTACTATTCAGAAATTGATAGATTCTGAGGCTAGTGTCAAAACATTTGAGGGGGCTATAGCCGATTACTTGCGGAAGAAGCACCCCAATATGCGCCGCCAAATCGAAGCTCACTTGAATTTGCAAGAGGCAAGAGAATCGGGCGACCCCGAAACTATCAATAAAGCCAATGATGCTTATCTTACCAGCATGATTCACCGTTTGCGAAAAGAAGGAACGCTGGGCAAAAAATTGGATAAAGATCAATTACTGCAAGGCTTGTATACTTGGCTAGAAAATGCTTCTGATGCCGAGCGCAAGGCCATGTTAGATCCACGCAGTGCCTTTATGACCCAACTAACCGATATGTCGGGTACGTTCAGCTATTCGGGCATTGATAAAGGTGATTTGGCATTTATCAAAGAAAAATTGAAGGCCAAAAAAGACCTGCCCGATAACAAAAAGACCAATGCGGCTTTTGAACATCTCAAAGCATTGGCCGAAAAGCAACATACCAAAAGTGCGGTATCTCGTTGGATACAAGATAAAGACATTGGCAAACAATTTCAACAAGTTCTCTTTGGCCAAGACATTAAAGATCCGCAAAAAGCGGCTGTTGCCAATTTCTGTACCGATGAGGAACTCAAAAAATGGGAGGAACTGGAAAAAGACTTGACTGAGGAATTGAAAAAGCCAGAAGATCAGCAAGATCGAGTTAAGATTACTAGCCTCAATGAGCAACGAGAGGAGATTTTTGAAAGGGCTTATGCAGGGGTGCAAGGCTTGATGGATCGCGCTCAAGTACACCATGATGTTCAAAAAGAAATTAGTGAAACACTGCGTTCCAATGGTGCCAAAGGGGCTGTTTACCAAGAATTGGTAGCTATGGCCAAAGGCCGTGTACCTGTGGTTAATTTTGGCAAAGACGTGCGATTGGTCTTGGCCAAATTAGGACCGGGGGATAAGCAGTTGGCGGCCATCAAGGCCGATAAGGATTTGCTAGAAATATTGCAAGCTCGAACGCTGGGTAGATTGGGGCTGGACGGCAACAAAAAACAATGGACAATTATTGCCAAAGAATTGGGCTTGAAGCCGCCTTTATCCAATACAGAATTGAGTGATGAAGCGTTGTCAGAGCAACGGGATGTTGACAATTTCAAACGAGAGCATCGAGTCAATAGAGCCAAATTGCAAAGCAAGGAAGAGCTGGCACAACAGGCAAAACAAGTAGAAGAGCAAAAGAAAAGCCCTGCGTATTGGGCGGCTCGAATTGTCACCTCTTACAAAAGCTCTCGCCTTACAACCGATGAACACATATTGCTCCAATTGATGTTTGAGGCGCAAAAGAAGGGGGTAAAGGTCAGTGAAGTTTTAACCGAATTGAAGGACTTGAGTGACAGTACCTACGAGTATATTCAGGAGGAAGACAATCATGCTTGCGAAGTAATCAGGGATGCTGCCAAAACCGATCGTGCCATCAAGGCCAAGGAGATGTTGTTGGATTCCAGAGAGTCGGTTACGCTCAAGCGTCAGGTCAAATCTAGCGAGGTAGATAAATTGATTGATCTGATGTCTCCTGAAGAACTATTGCAGGAAGCCTTTGATTTTGAAGCTCTTAAAAAGAATGTAGATGCCAAGAAAGATGTATTGCAACTTTTGGAGCAAACCGAGGATGAAGAAGTGCGAGCGCAACAACAAGCACGTTTGGAAGAATTGAATAGAGCCATCAAACGTTTTGATATTTCGCCTAGCTTTATGGATGACTTGGATCGTGTACTACCGCCCCAAAAAGCTATAGAAGTAAAGGCTTCTTTGCGTGGAAAAGTAGGGGATGCGCTAACAGCCGATGGTGATAATCCGACCAAAACGCTTGTAAAAGAATTGGGTGGCTTTACCGATGCCGATATGAAATTGATGGGGGCAGATATTAGAGCGATTTCTGCTATAGAATACGAAAAACAGAGCGAAACAGGCTTGCAGTGGTCTTCGGTCAGCTCCAGAATGCTGCAACGAAAAGCGGCCGATGGCGATTTCCTAACCAAAGGCTGGGAACGCAATGAACGCCTAGAGGCTATGGGGGGCGTACTCAATGAGAGTGATTTGGAGGAAGAAAAAGAGATGTTGGCCAAGGGCATGTTGCAAGCCGAAGCAGCATTGGCTGATGCTCGTCAAAAATTTGAAGAGCGCAAAGCGCAATTAGACAAACGATTGGCGCAAGTAATTAATGCCTTGATGCAGGCCGTGTTCTTTACCCTTACGATGGCATCGGGTGTAGGTGCTGCGGCTGGAATTGTACAATTGGTGTGGGCCTTGAGTTCGGCCTTTATGCAAACCTCTGTTTCGGAGGCTATCCGAATGGTCACTTCGGGCGATCGCTCTGGAGGTGCCTTAGAAAAAGCAGAGGATTTCTTCTTTGCACAATTGGCTTCTCAAGCCGGTGCCATTACGGGGCTTATTGGTACCAATTTAGCCTTTGCCTTGGATGTAAAAGCCTTGGGTGTCATGTCTCAAGGAACAGGGCCAGATGGCAAACCACTATTGAGTTCTTGGGAGAATATTTTGCGTACACCTTTCCTAAAAACAGCCAAAGGCTTGTTGAGTTCTACCTTTAGTGATATAGGTTCAAACTTTGTTGAGCGTGTAGCGAATGAAAAGGATTCGGTCTTAAAAGACCCGATTGGGGATTTGGCTGCTTGGGGAGAAAAAACGGTCAAGAGCCTTCCAAAACGTTATCTAAAATCCTTGTTGATGACAACGGCTGCAACAGGTGTTGGGGCATTGGCCAAAGAACTGGACTGGGATTTTCTCAAATACCACAATCCAGATTCTGCAAGCAAAAACCGTTATACGGCCAATGGCGAAGACCGAGCGTTTCAGTCGAGCGATGCCCGACTTGGGTTCTTCAATAGCGATGCCGAGAACTTTAGTGATTGGTTCAATGGTTGGGGAATGTTTGATGCGAGTCCTAGTTTTGGTGGGAATGCCGCTTGGAACGGCGGTTCTGACCCCCTCGATGGGTTTATTAGTGTCTTTACTAGTGCCGCCGAAAATTTGCAAGATCCCAAGGTATTGACAGCCTTAGCCAACTCTGTCGTTTGGGGTTCTATGGATGGTTCTAAGCATGGAATCAAGCAACAATTGGGTGGAATGGTTGAAAAATCGCTAGATAGTTTGACTGTTTACAGGGGCGAACCTATTGACCCTGCAACACGTGCCAAGCTCAAGGAGCAGATGGAAACTTCTTTGGAAGATTCGATTAATAAACAACAAAATGAATTGGTGGAGGCTTTGGATAAAGGCTATGGCTCCAATTTGACACAAGAACAAGTAGAAAAACTCCGTGCTGGTGAGTATAATCCACAAGAAATGATGATTTTGTGGAACCAGTTTGACTGGATTGGCGATGGTCAGGATGCCAAAAACAATCTCAAGTTCTTTAATAAGGTAGCTGGGGTCTTATCGTTGAATGAAAAGCAAATGAAGCTTTATCGTCGAGAAAAAGCTTGTCATTCATTCAAAACAGTCGATGAGTTTGTATTGCATTACAATGCAAATAAAGATGAATACAACCGTGTATTGAATGACAAGGCTTTTGTAGATACTTATGTAGCGCAACGCTCTAGTGATGGAAAACACCCCAAGCAAATTCAGTATACTATTTCTTTTGATGGAGAGGATTTGGTGAATGTGAAGGATGTAGAAAGGGATTTGAATGTGATTTATGCCGAGTGGAAACAACTAAAGGAAATGGAGGCAGAGGATATGAGTTTGGTTTTTTAAGACTACTTAAGATGACGAATTAGAGCTTTAAAAAAAAATTATAAAACAATAATCATTGTCAAAATATAAAGGATTCTGTAAGGTTATTACTTATGTGAACCTTGTTTCGTGACAATCATTTATATACCAATTATTATGGTAGAAACAATAATGAGAGCGCAGGCTGCAGTAACAGCCTTGCCATTTGTAAAAAATGAACAAGAGGAATTATTGAGCGAATGGCTCAATCAAATGCTCTTTCCTATGAACCCAGTATTGCACGATTCGCAATTGACCCTAAGCACCAATGTCGCTGCCGATAAGGTTTGTTGTTATGCGGATAATGCTGTTGAAACCTTGCAGCAGCAGTTGGTGGAGTTCATGGAAGCAAGTGGTTTTAAGGAAATTGAAGCCAAGATTTTGGCTAGAATAGTAGAGCGTGTGCCCGAAGGGAGGCTACAAGCTTGGTTAGAAATGGGTACAGACGGCCGCCAAGAAGCGGGTTGGGTTATGGACGGCGTTTTTCCATTGGCCGAAGCCTTGGCCTTGGTGCCCAAAGGGGCGGTCAAAGACCGCCTAACCGCTTGGTATGCCAATTTTGAGGCCGATGCTTGTGTACGAGTAGGACGTTCTATGGCTGCCAACCGCTATACGATTTTGCACACGGAGTTGTTTGGCAATATCATTCAAGATGATATAGATTTGTACAATGACTTGATGCAAACCTTAGAATTGTCGCCTATGCCCGAGCTTCTATTGGCCTTATTGCTAGAAGAAAACCCAGCTTATTTGGAGTTGGTGCTTTGGATAGGAAGTGCAGGGATGCTAAAGGTTGGATTGAAAGTGCCTGAACCTAGCGATGATTTGGTACGTCGCTTGGCCTTGGCTTATCATCCCGAAACAAGCGATTCCTTGGCGGCGTTTGAGGGCGTTTTGGGGGCTGCGGCTCCTACGGCTCTATTGGTAGCTCGTGAAGCGGCTGGTATTGCTGTCGAGGTGATTTATTAAAAACACTTGCACAAGCATCACCTTGTGTTTTATTAATGTAATGAATCATCAATTCCTAGTGTACAGGAGTTGATGGTTTGTTTTTTTTATAAAAATGTTAATTTATTATATTTAATTAAATACGCTTATTGTGTTTATGTTTTTAATAAATTTATAATAAAAAACTAAATACAGTTAGATTTTTTGTATTACAAGAGATTCCCAAATGTCTTGTAATGTTATTTTTTATTACAAACAATTATAACCTATTTCAAATGAAATGTTTATTGACCTTATTACTTCTGAGTATGACCACAGGTGCTGTACTGGCACAAAATGTAGGTATCAGCATTACCAACCCCTTAGTTAGACTAGATGTAGGGGGAGATATTTATGTACGGGGTGAGGATGTTTATTTTTCTCATGATGGAGGTACGAATACCAACAACGATTATTTCTGTTTTAGTGATAATAATGGATTGCCTTTTTTGGGCAATGGTATTCTGCATTTTCATGCTGATGCCTCTAGGGCAACCCCTTGGACCAACCCAACTATGAGCCTTAGTGCTAGAGGTGGTTATTTTTTAGGGCGGGTAGCCATTAATACCCAAAACCCACAAACACAACTCCACATTGCGAATGCAGGGCCAAGTATTATTACCATAGAAGCCGATACAGATAATGTCAATGAGAATGATAATGCTCGAATAGAGATGTATCAGGATAATCGTGATGTAGGAGCATTGGTGGGCTTTTTTGATGGGAATAACAATAGTGGAAATACGTTTAGAATTGGTACCGTGTATACTGGTACTACCGATTGGAATACCTTTTCTATCAATACCTTAACTAAGCATGTGGGTATTGGTACGAGTACTGCTGACCAACGCCTCGAAATTGTAGGTGGGGGCATGCAGTTGAATGGAGGATTTGGGATTGGTTTTGCTGGGGAGACTCCCCTAGAGGGCAACAGAGTGGCAGAAGGAGCACGTTTTTATTACGATGGTGATTTTTTAGGAGGGTCTTCGGACTTTCTGGTCTTAGAAAAAACAGACATCAATCAAACAGACCCTGATGGGGGCATTGCTTTTACCAATAGAGGCTCGGACAATATACGGGAATTGGCTATGGTGATTCGAGGTAATGGTTGTGTTGGGATTAAGACCAACGCGCCTGTTTATGCCTTGGAGTTGCCCAATAATACCAATGTTGCTATTGGTCGTGCCCGTGCCAATGCTTGGGTAACCTACTCAGATGGTCGCCTCAAGAGTGCCCGTCAAGCCTTGCCTTATGGTTTGGCAACTGTGATGCAGCTTCGGCCTATGCAGTATTTTCAGGCCAATTCTACCCATGACAAAGCAGGGGCCTTACAAATTTTGGGCGAGGGTGCTACACAAATTGGTTTTATTGCTCAAGAGCTAGAGCAAGTAGTACCAGAGGCCGTCATTCGACCTACAGAGGAAGATAAGGATCTTTGGGGCGTGGATTATACCCGTTTGGTGCCTGTGTTGACCAAGGCTATTCAGGAGCAGCAAGCTAGTATTCAGCGTTTGGAAGAAAAATGTACAGCATTAGAGGCCGAATTGAAGGCACTGAAGTAGTTTGGTGTATACTTAAGATAAGTGTCAACCCTATTTTGAATGGTTGACACTTATTTTTTTGCCTATTTCACCATCAATATGGTGCTGCCATCGGCTGCAATCATCAATTCTGTGGGGCTTAGTTTTTCTATCCTAATAATACTGGTTGTGCCATCTTCCACCATCTGTAGTTCAAGTTGGGCTTGGTTGTCCAAAACCTTGTACTGCCCATTTCCGGGATCGCCCAGCATTACACTTTTAAAATTACCCTCTGAATCAAAATTGATGTAGCCTTCTAGCGCTTGTCCCTCTATTTCGGTCATTCCATCAATGGTTTTGAGTGTCCAATGACCCAGAATGAGTTGTTGGGGGCTGCTGCTAGTTGCTAAAGATGGTTCAATGCTAGACTTTTCTGCTGCTGCTTTGATAGGGGCTTCTGCTAGTAGGCCAGTAGTGAGCAAGCATAGAACAGCCAGTAAGATTAAATTTTTCATATCTGATTGGTATTAAAATGGTGTAGGAATGTATTAAATATCTACAAAAAAAATTGAATTACAACACGGTTCTCCAATTAATCCATCAAACCATTTTCATAAGCATAAGTTATGAGGGCAGCGGTTTTGCTGATGCCCAATTTGGCAAAGATATTTCTACGATGGCTATCTACGGTGAGTGGACTTATAAAGAGTTCTTCTCCAATTTCTTTGGAGCTTTTGCCTTGGGCAATTAGTCGAATTACTTCTCGTTCTCTTTTGGTGAGGGCAGTTATTGTTGGGGTAGATGCAGTGCGTTTGTAATTATGCATCACCAAATCCACTACTCTATGGTCGTAGTAGTTGGTGCCACTCATTACCATCTTGATAGCATGGATTAATTTATCCCCACTACTATCTTTTAAGAGATACCCATCCACTCCAATTTTGGTTATTTTCTTGACTTTATCGTTGTCTATAAAAGTAGTAAATACTAAAATTTTGATGGTGGGATATAGTTTTTTGATGACTTTAGCGGCCTGTATACCATCCATAACAGGCATACTAATATCCAGCAAAATCAAATCGGGCTGTTGGGTTTTTAGTTTGTCTAGGAGAATGGCTCCATTGAGTGCAGTTCCAATAATTTCGATTTCTGAGGAAACACTCAATAGGCGTTTGAGTCCATCAATAATTACTTTATGATCGTCTGTAATAAAAACTTTTATCATGGTTTGTTTTGTTTTTCAGGAATAGGAAAGTAGTGAGGGATTACTAGCAATATACCACGCCTTATAAATGCCTCATAACTCAATCAATAGGAATAATTATAACGGTGGTTGTGCCTTTTTTGGGGTGAGAATCTATTTGGATTGTTCCAGCAAATAACTTGACACGTTCTCGAATACCTCGCAAGCCAATCCCTTGTTGTATGGTGTTGTTATCAAAGCCCCGCCCATCATCTTCCACCATTAGCATGATTTTGGAGTTGCTTTGGTTGATTTGTATTGTAGTTTGCGAGGCTTTGGCATGTTTGAGAATGTTGGCTAATAGTTCTTGGGAGACTCTGTACAGCATCAATTCTAGATTGCGGGGCAATTCAAATTGTTGGCCAATGTAATGAAACACTATATCCAGTTGCTGAGTGCTTTGAATACAATTGACCAGTTGTTGCATAGCCATTTTCAAATCAAAAGAAAATTGTTCGCCTGTATATAATTGGTGGGCAATACTTCTAACTTCTGTTGCCATTTGCCCAATGAGTTCTTTCATTAGTTGGTAATTTTTGCGATAAGCAGCATTGTCTACCAAGTCCTTATTGGCTTCGTGCTGTAGTTTGAGCATGGCCAAGAAACTACCAAGGGTATCATGGACTTCTTGGGCCAGATGTTTTCGTTCTTTTTGTTCTGCCTCTACCGCTGCATTTAGGATTTTGATTTCTTGTTGATGGAGCAATTGATTAATCTTTTTTTGATGCAGCAAGGCTTTTTGCCGTTGGTGGCGGTACCACCACAGTATTCCTAGTACAATCATTATCAGTGTACTAGTTAATAAGGATAAATAGAGTTGCTTAGTTTTGAGTTGGTTTTCTAATAGAATGTTTTGATTCTTAATGGTGATATTTTTGTTCTCCAAGTGAAGTTCCTTAATAGAATCTTCCTTTTCCAAATTATCATATTTTGCCTGCATGGCTGCCATGGCATTGGCAGTCTCTACATTGTACAAACTATCTTTGGTGCTGCTGTATTGCTCGTACCAGTTTAGGGCTTCTTGGTACTTACCTAAGTATTTATTGGCTTCATACAAGCCAAAGAGGGCAGAGCTTTGTTCTTCAAGGGTGTTTAATGCTTGACTTAATGATAGTGCTTTTTGGTGGTAAAAAATAGATTGATTATAATGTTGGAGGGC
Source organism: uncultured Aureispira sp. (assembly GCA_964445645.1). Classification (GTDB taxonomy): domain Bacteria; phylum Bacteroidota; class Bacteroidia; order Chitinophagales; family Saprospiraceae; genus Aureispira. Next base: position 18,593 of record CAYULH010000042.1, read on the forward strand.
GTAATGCACATCTCCCAAAAAATTATTAATAGTTACTTCAGAAAGTTGATTTTCTTGTTGTTGGGCAGTTTGCAATGTTGTCTCAAACAGCTCTAATGCTTTTGTATAGTTTTGTTTTTTGAGGTAAATATCTCCTAAGTACATTTGGGTATTTAAGGCAACACTTGGATTGGGAAATTGCTTTAGCAAAGGTAAGATTTGGTATAGCAAACTGCTTGCTTGTTCATATTTTTGTTGAGCAATATAGACCCCTGCTTTGTTATACCATATTTCTAGCAATTCGGTTGTATCTTGTTGGAGCTTATAGTAATCTTCACACTTTTGATAGTATGCTAGACTCTTGTTATACAATTTCTGATAGAAATAAACGGCTGCAATATTGTGCTGTACATCAATTAGTCCTGCTTGGTCTTTTATGCTTTCTTTTAAGTTGGCACTTACCAAATAAGCATTATACGCTTTTTTACTCTTTCCTTTAATAAGATATACTCCTCCAATATTTAGATAGGCATTGCTCTCTGCCAAAGTATCTTTGATACGGTGTGCAAGTTGCTGATTCCTAGTATAGAGTTCTATCGCCTCTGCATACCGTTCTTGTTGTGTATATAAGTTGCCCAATTGTTGTTGTAGGGCAATTTTTTTCTTATTATCTAAAGAACAATGTAAGCCTTCCTTTAGGTACGTTTCTGCTTCTGAGGGAGGGCTTAGTTTTGCTAATCTGCTACAAAATTCAAAGCAAAAACCTGCCTGATATTGCTGGTTGAGCTGATACCCCTGCTCAAACAGTGCCAAGGCTTGTTCATCTTGATACTGGTTATAAGCCACAAGCCCTTTGATTAGGAACAAATGAACTCTTACCACAGGAAAGTCATTTTGTGCGAGTGCTTTTTCCACAGTTGTTATATGTGTGACAGCTGTGGCAAAATCTCCTTGTTTGTACAAGGCATCAGCCAATTGCAACTGTGTAGTAAGCATTATCGGATTGTTGATTGGTATTTTTATCAACAATTGAAGCAAACTATCTAAGGGCATCCCATACAAGTTAGGTGAGCACCACAAAAATAAGATACAGGTTAGTTTTAGTTTCATAAAAACATGGTTTTGCAATAGAGAGATGGTTATCTCGGCAAGGATAACCATCTCTACACGATAAGTAGGCTCATGAGTTTGGCAAAGTTTCGGTTTGCGTCGCTCGGCTCTTATCTCCGTGTACCTCTATCTTTGTCTCTTGATCCAGAAAACTTAATAGATGGCTTTACCCAGGTTCTAGGCCCATGCGTATTTTGCTTGCCCTGTATCACTATAGTTACCTCATAATCTGTATCATCATAAGATATTCGTTGTTCATTGCTATCAATAGTAATGTCAAAAAACAAATCCTGATTGGATGCCTCGACACATTCTATATCAGGCAGCAATAATTGTAGATCTGTGATGGCCTCATAGGAAGTGCTAAACTCCACCTTGTCCTCTGGCGCAGTTTGTTTTTTGTAGTTCTTAACATAAAACTCAAGGCTGTAATTCTTACTCAAGGTATTGTAGTAAAGTTGTACATCATGTGCTTGTACAGTAGTGCTTTGTGGATCCATAGTTATGTAGTTGTGTAATGTGTTGTGATAATTGTTTTAAAAAGTAAAATAAAAAGTGATTGTTTTTAATGCAAATAAAATCTTTGGATGAATTTATTCAACAAATGTAAACATAGTGAAAATAAAATTGAATTTCAATATTATCTCTGATTTTTATTTAAGTAACTATTTTGTCATGCACTTCTTAGCTATAAATCAACCTACCAATGTAGGGGGATTGCATTGGATATTTATACCAAGAAAATGGTATAATTGTATGTACTTATTTTTGGGTATATCTGTGGGCCAGAGCGAGCGGATATAATCTAGTAGGAGAGCACAGCAACTTTTGTTGCTGTGTGTTAGGTAGCAATAGGTAAAAGGGCAGATGGGGGCAATTGACAAGTAGAGTTGTCAATAATTGATAAAAGTTACAGAGGAGTTTTAATTTATAATATTTTTAAAAACAGAGGTTTAGCAAGGGGAGAGATTATTCTAAATCCTGCAATTCCTCTATGGTCAAGTTGGTACATGCTGCTATTTCCTCCATACTCATTCCACGTTTTTTGAGTTGGCTGGCCGTCTGAAGAATTCTTAATTTTGCCTTGAGCCTAACTTCCTCTATTTGTTTTTTCATCAATTTATACATTTGTGTATCAATTCTTTGTGGCAAAGCATAATTGGGCACATACTTAAAACTCTTTCTTAATATCCCCATTAATCCCACATCCTCAAACGAAAAATAGTTGGTATCAGAAATAAGAAGGTGGTCAATAACAGGCAAATTCATAAGCACACCTACCTGAATGAGTCTGTCTGTAATATCATGGTCTGCTTCTGAGGTTTTCAGTTCTCCATTAGGCCGATTATGACAAAGCACAATTTTGCTTGCACCTTTCTGTAGAGCTACACTATAAACATCTACAGGCTCCACCAATATTTCATTAACAGCACTCCAAGGTATGGATTCTATAAACAACAATTGATAATCACTGGACAAACCCAAGATCCAAAAATGTTCTTGTTTTTGCTTTATCTTATCTTCTCGCAATAATATCTTTTGCATAATATTATAAATGTGTTCAGAATTTAGCAATTTTACTTTGTCAGCTTTAGATAAATGAACATTCATTGGAAAAGTAGATTAAGAAGATTAAGAAGTTGTGTAAGAATAGATATTAAGGGATTACTTACAACAGAAAATAAAACTCAAAAAAATGCTATTGGAGCAGTAGGCAGGTAGTGGTGTATAGAGCCACACCACTACGCCCACACACATCTACGAGCACACTTGCACTTTCCCACTCATGCCTGTACTCGCCTGTGAATAGATACACAACCAAGAAATTTAGTTACAGCTACTTTACTTTTTTTGACAGTTATTCAGGCTGTTTTATAGTCTAAATAATGGGACAAACCTGTCTATAGGTTGATGGAGTAACCGTAACCAAATGGAACTTATACCAACTGCTCCAAACAAAGGGATCAACTGTTTGATTTTTGATGCTATTCATTAATTACGGTACAAATATATAGCATTTAACTTAGGTGTAAATCCCGTAAAAAGAGTAAAAAACAATATACCTGTTTTTAGGTAGAAGAATGAAGTGGGGTTAATTTGTTTATTTGTAAAGTTTTGATTTTTAAGTTATTAAACAAAAGCGTTTGCTGGTTTTTTTATGATAAGGAGTGCCGTATCAGGAAAAAAAAATTGCATGGAATATTTGTACAAACACCAATAGAAGCCAAGCAAAGGCGTAATTGGGGCTATTATATACCACAAAAAATAGTATCTTAGATACATGGCTACACCACCCAATCATCAACAACTGAGAATTGATGCGCTTGCTCAACTTTTTAACGACACCAGCAACTCGTACAAGTTGTATTGGTTTTGGGCATTGTTGGAGCAGGCACAAAAGCCCAAGCCAACCATTTTGTACAAGGATTTATTGATCCGAATGGTAAGTTTGAGTTGGCATACTGTAGTGTATTACAAACTGAGCTTGGGTGGTAGCGACCAATTGCCTGAAATCATGAAACGAATGTTGGCTATTAGTGATTTGCACGAGCTTTCTAGGCAAGAGGAGATAGAGGATTATTTGCACACCTGTTGGGGAGCTCGTGATGCCACGCCAGAAGAAAAGCAACTGATTGCCAAAGTGAAAGGACTGCAAGGCTATGTGCAGTATCGCTTATTAAGTCCTTTTTTTGCAGACTTATCTAGGCGCAATACCAACAAGGAAATTGCAGAACGTGCTCAAGCCACTTTTGCTGTAGCCGAGAAAGCTGCCCTTTACCGAATAAATCCCAAATCCCGATTATTTGGCAATAGCCTGACGCTTCAACCAGCATGGCATACTTATTTGCAGCAGCACTACAAGATTTTGCGAGAATTTTGTTGGTGGAATTTGGCGAAGTTTCTACGTAATCGAAACCCCAGTGTTCCCAATGTTAGTGTCAAGCTTTTCTCGCCTCACGAGCAAAAACGGGATATGAGGGATGCCAAGAAGTTTTGGAAAGCAGTACTGCACCACCCCCAACTGCCACCCCTCTGTTGTTTGTATACCCAGCAGCCCCTACAAGCTAAATGGTCTATCGACCATTTTGTACCTTGGAGTTTTGTATTGCACGACCAATTGTGGAATTTGTCGCCCCAACCCAATTTTCTCAATTCTAGCAAGAATAATCGACTGCCACACCGCGATTATTGGCAGCCCTTTGCCCAATTGCAATATGAGGCCGTGCAACGTTTTGTACAACAAAAGCCTAATGAACTCAAATTGTTGGAGGATTACCATTTGTTGTATAAAAGACCAGTGGGGCAGCTTACCCAAGAACAATTTACCCGAGGATTGTTAGATACTATACAGCCGCTCATGCAGCAAGCACAAAATTTGGGTTTTGAGGGCGGGTGGTATTATAATGCTTTGGTTTAGAAATTCATTGCTAAGAAACTCATTGTTATACTAGTAAAACCCTACCTTTAGGCAAGTCTATTAAGAATCTTTTGAGCAAAAAGTTTATTTTTGTATATAAAAAAATAGGCTTAATTATTTGCTGTGTTTTTGATAAAAAATATCATTTCAATGATTCAAAGAATATCATTTCAAAATTATAAATTATTCAAGGAGGAACAGGAGTTGGAGTTGTGTCCAATTACACTAATTATTGGTAAAAATAATAGTGGTAAAAGTGCTGTTTTAAAATTGCCTGTAATTTTGGAAGGTTCTCTCAAAGAAGGCGGCGCTAGTCCATTAAAATTGAACTATAAAGGTGCAAGAGCAGGGCAAGGATATGCGGATTTGTTTTATAATAGAGAACCATTTGAGCTAAAATTAGGAATGGCTTCGAGTGAGGAAAGTGTTTCTATATTGATGAGTTTGCAATCTAGATCTTACAACTTGCATATTCATTCGTACAAAGAAAATGGAGTGGAGGTGTCGTTGGCAGATTTGCAATTGAATGGACTTAGAAACCGTACAAACCCTCTTGAAACCATCACCTTAACGACGGATTACATTGGAGCTTTTCGGGAGTTTCCTGTTTTTCCGTTGCGTGATATTTCGGAGGAATACGATAGCGTAAGCTTAAAGGGCAAAGCCGCATTTAGTTTATTGGCGCAATATCATAGAGACCGGAATCCTGTTTTAAATGCTATTAACGTTTGGTTTAAGGAAAATTTTGAAGGATGGTATATACAAGTCAGAGAAATATCAGGCACAACTCCTTCTTATGAAATTACATTGTCTACAGATACAATCGCTGCTATTGATATTACAGATACAGGATCAGGGATACGACAAGTATTGCCTCTGATTGTTCGTTCATTTATGCCTGTGTCTGAAGAAACATTAATTGTTATTGAAGAACCCGAAACTCATTTGCACCCAGCAGCACACGGCAATTTGGCAGAGCGTTTTGTAGATTCTTATATAGAGGATAATAATAGACGTTATTTGGTCGAAACCCATTCGGAAAATTTTTTGCTGAGAATGAGAGCCTTGGTGGCTCAAAGAAAACTTAATCCAGAGGATTTGGCTATTTATTATGTGGATTATCACGAAGAAAGCAACCAGAGTACTTTGCGAAGAATAGCAGTAGATCGTTATGGTAATTTACCCAATAGAGATTGGCCCGAAGGTATCTTTACAGAAACTTCTAGTGAAGTGAGAAGAATTATTCGAGCACAACAAGAACAGGGCATTCGATGAATTATAACTATATAGAGCTAGATCAGCAACTATTTGTACAAAATGGTAGCAACTTCAGGGATTTGAATTACTTGGTTCAGTTATTATCAAGAGAAGATCATAATGGAGTAGCACGGTATAAGTTTTTTTGTAAGGAAGTAGGAGCAGAGAGACTTGAAGATTTGCAATATTTTCGGGAACTGGCGGGAGTAGATCAATCATTGATACGAAAATATACGGATGATGCGATGATTACGGGAGATATTAATCACGCTCAACGCATAGTATCTAATACCAAGGAGGAAACAAATGTCTACAACATAACCGAAGCCATTCGTTTTTTTAATACGCCCGTAGGATTGATTTTGGAAAACAGCTTAAACGATAGTTATTTTATTAGGGCTATTTTTCAATATTTTGGCACTTCAACAAGGGATGGGACTAATATACTGTTGAGTTTTGTAGACAATGGCTGGATAAGTTTTGTAAATGCTGGTGGTTGGACAAATATTAAGAATTATATAAATGAACGAAAACAAGCACTAGAGACTTTTGCCTTGCGGCAAGGTAAGCCTCCTCAAAAATACTTGCGCTATTTTGTGCTTATGGACAGTGATAAATCTTATCCTACAGATTCAGATTCAACAATAGGTAAAGAGAACTTGAGAGAAGAATTAGAAGCATTGGGCTGTGAGGTGCATATTTTGGAGAAGCGAGCTATGGAAAATTACATGCCTGATGAAGTGATACAGGATTTAGGCACTCCTTATAAAGCATGGATTGATGCTTACAACCATTTATCAAATGAACAAAAAGATTACTTGAATTATGAGAGAGGAAGGAAATCTAAAAAAGGAGAGATACTACCTAGAACAGAAGAAGCGCCAGCATTTCAAGCTTTTTACCCTTCGAGTGGAGATAATATGGTAAGTGATAGCAATTATGATATACTTAAGTATGGACTTAGCAACTTAAAATACCCCAATTATAAACGAGATTTTCCCAAAAAGTATATAGAGCATCATGCTGTTTATTATACTACATTATTATCAAAAGCAGGAGGAACACGGGAAAATAACGAACTAAAAAACATCATAAATAAGATAACCAGCTTGTTATGAGCGAATTGAGGATAAATACACGGGTTAGGCGATTGTTTCATTATCTCGAAGATTTTGAACGAGGAATTATTCGTATTCCTGTTTTTCAGCGTGATTTGGAATGGAGCGATGAGCAAAAAATTAGACTTTTTGATAGTATAAAACAAGGTTATCCAATTGGATCTATTTTCTTTTGGAAACCCGATAAAAGGTTAACTAAGTTAGGGGTATATGAGACACATCAAATAGGAGCTTATCAGTTGCCTCATGAAGAAGAAAACTATTTTTATATACTAGATGGGTATCAGCGACTATCTACGTTGTTTGGTTGCTTAGTTAATCCTAAGACTACACGCCTACAACGACTAGAGGATAAATGGAGCAAGGAGTTTAATTTTGTCTACGATTTGGAAGAGGACAAAGTAGATAATTTTATAAAGAGTAAGGTAAGTGTTTATCGAATTCCATTGCATGAACTGGCTGGAGGCGATGGTTTTTTTGATTTTCAAGAACGTTTAATGGAGGAAAGAGTTTCCCGAGAAAAGGTAGAGTTGTACAGCAAACGCTATCGAGATTTTAGCAAAAAATTATTCGCCTATGATATACCATCTATTGAGTTAGCAGGTGGAGAAATGAAAGAAGCCATTGATGTGTTTATTCGATTGAATTCTACTGGAACGATGGTGAAAGACCACTGGATTTTATCGGCCTTGAGTTTTGACGGTGATTTTAGATTGGGAACAGAGGTCGAAAAATGTATTCAAAGCATTTCTAGCGATTATAATTTCAAGAGCACAAATAAAGAAGAGCGAATTTTTTTAGAAGGAGCCATTTATCAAGCAATTAATGGCGCATTTGGCTATCCGTATTTTAATGCAATACCCGAAAGAAATATCAAAAAACTAGGGGAATTAGCTGGGCAAGCTGATTTTATTACAAAAACAAGAGAGACATTGGAGGGTTTTCAGCAAACCATTGCTTTTTTGAGTAATGAACTGTGTGTTTGGGAGAAAAGACTACTGCCCTACAAGGCACAATTACAGTTTTTGGCTGAGTTCTTTAGAGAAAATGGAGCTACTACTAGTAAGGAGCAAATTGGAAGATTGAAATATTGGTTTTGGAAAACAACCTACACCAATTATTTTACAGAAAATAACTTGGCAGAGCAAAGAGATGCCTATAATCAATTTAAAGAATACATTACCACAGATGTAGAAGCTGCCATCTACCAGTCGGGCAAGACGACAGCAACAAAAGCATTTCCAAAGAAAATAAACTTAGGTGCAGCAAGAGCTACTGCTCTAGTATTGTTTATGCTCAATTATCAAATAGCGCATACAAAAGAAGTAAACAAGGCGAAATTATCAACAAACTATAAAAAACACTATCTGTTTTCTTCCCCCAAAACAGTAAAGGGCATTAGCGATTTTGCCAACGTTATATATGATGGTATTGGGCTAGAAATAGATAAGAAACAGTACAAAGATTTGAGCCATTGGTTAGAATCAGAGCAAGATTATAGCGCATTTTTTATCAGTGAAGCCATGAAAGAGGCTTATCAGAATGGAGCTTCCAAAGTAGAAATTCTTCGTATGCGTGAAGAATTAATAAAGGAGGCAGAACGAAAAAAAATAGAATCCTTAGGCGTAGAAGTTAAACAATAGAAGGAATAGAGGTTGTAAACGTATTACAATCTCTATTTTACTTTTAGGCGTAATGTTTTAGCATCATGCAAGAATTACTAGACGAACAACAAGCAGGGCAGGAGCAAAAGAAGATTCCTATGCAGGTATATGGCCTCACGGCGAGTTATATAGGATTGTGGGGAGCCATTATTATGCGAGAACTTGCTGTGTTTAGGGGCTGGATGATAGGGCTGGCTTCTGTGGCTTTTTTGTTGTTGAGTTTGGTAATAACTATAGCCCTATTGGTAGCACTAAGAAATAAAATGTCATCTCGTTTGCAGTATTATGGCTATTGGATGCTGGGCGGACAACTGTTGTTGGTAGTAAGTTTTTGGAGTGTTTTTATGGGCTATCATTTTACCAATGCTGTTGTTATCTTTAATTTGCTGGTTATATGGGTAATAGGAAGTATTGGCTTATTTTTGGCGCATTATTATAGAAATAGGGAACAGGCTGCTGCTTGGTGGGCTTGGTTAGAGCAGAGTATAAGCTGGTATTTGTTTTTGCATTTGGAGATGCTTGCTGCTCTTTTAGAACTCCATTCTTGGCATAATACCACGTTTATAACTGCTGCACAAATCATTTTGTTATGGATAGGAGCTGGTATATTGCTTGTACGGCAATACAGGCATTATACCAATTTGGAGCGACAAGTGAGTTTTTCCTTATATTTGAGTTTGGGTTTGATGGTTTCTATTGTAGAAATAGACATAAGGAATAGCGTATTTTTGGAGTTATTATTAGTATTGGGCATTATTTTATTGGTGCGTGCCATTGCCAAGGCACGGGCTTAGGATATTAATTGGGGGGCAACATGAATGATGTATTAGACGATCAACGAGAAGGTAAGCTAAAAACAGAATTATTGGGATTGGTTCGGGTATTGGCCTTGGCTTTTTTGGCTAAGTGTTTAGCCGATTTATTTTTTCGGTTACAAGCAACACCACGCACTTTTTCTGATAATTATGTAATGTGGGTATTGGTGGGTGTGCAGCTCATGGCTGTGCAGCGAGCGGTGTATGCTTTTTATAGGTACAAGGATGGGCGATTGATTACTTATTTGCGCTTTTTTTACCTTAGTTTGGGGGCGTTTCTGCTGACGATTGCCTCTATGCACACCAATTTTTGGACAGATTATCAGTACCCTTATTATTTGGAAGATATATTGTTAGTAATATTAGATAGTGCTGTTGCCTTATTGCTGATTCGTTATTATATCAATAGAAAAGAACATGTACAATATTGGCAGTTTATGGAAACCCTAATACAGCTTTGCCTAGCTGTTATCTTGGTGTACAAATTAATCTATTGGAGCTTTTATGCCCAGAGTTTTGAATTCTTTATGGAATGGGTGTTTCTATTGGGCAATGTGATGGGGAGTTTGTTGGTCTTGGTAATAGGAGTGTATTTTATACGAAGCATCCGAACCATCCCCAAGCATGATAAATGGCTCGCTTTCCTATCTTTATTGGCCGTAATGAGCTGGAAATTGGGAATGTATTTTGAGCACAATTATGGTATTGTGGTTGAATTATTGCTCTTTGCTGGAGCTACCTTGGCCGTGTTGGCTTATGCAAGTTCGTTTAATAAAAACTAAGCAACCCATGCAGAAAGTTATTCCTTAACGCTTCACAAACTGCTTGGCCAATTCCTCCAAGTCCATAGAAATGAAAGTTTTGTGCCCATTTGGCCCCACATAAGGGACATGACAAGCAAACAATTCATTGATGAGTTGGCGCATTTCCAAAGGGCTTAGATGTTGGCCTACTTTCATGGCAGCCTGTTGTGCCAGCGAGCGTGCCAAATTATCATACAACTCAATATTCAAATCCACATTTTGCTTAAACTGCTCTAGGAGCTGCACAATGATTTGCTGCTCATTCTTTTGGCTCAATTCACTGGGCAAGCCGTGTACCACAAAGCTATTGTCGCCAAATTCTTTGATGTCCATGCCCAATTCCTCTAGTTGTGGCAATAGATTTTTGAGTAGTGTGGCATCTGCTGCCGATAATTCTACCGTTTGAGGAAAGAGCAATTTTTGGGTATTGGCCTGTTTTTGATCCAACTGTTGCAAATAACGCTCGTACAAAATGCGCTGGTGAGCCATGTTCTGGTCTACTAGCATAAAGCCAGACTTGATGGGGCTAACAATATAACGCGCATGGAGTTGGTACAAATGCTTGGTCATACTTGGACTCTCTGTGCCGTCTGTTTTGGAGTGGCCTGTGCCAGCAGCCGAAGCCTTGCTAGAGAAGGTTTGTCCATCTTCAGTTTCTTCTTCATTGCCTGCACTAGAACTGCTAGAAAAGAGCGTCATTTCTTCTTCTTCTTCTTCGGTTGCTGTGCCCTTTTCCAAGGCCTCTTTTTCTACAGCAGCATACAATTGTTCCCAATTTTGCAAATTGCTCGTTTCACGTGCTGTTTTTTGAGGCGGTTGGTAAGATGATTGGCCACTGCTATAGCCACTACTAGCTTTGGAGCCAAAAGTTTGGCCCTCTGTGTTGGCATCTGTTGCCTGATGGAGCGTAGAGGCATCCAAATGAGCTTCGTCCAAATGTTGAGAAATACCACTTTCTACCTCAAAATCTAGGCTGGGAGTAATGCTGTTTTGTGCCAAGGCATGGCGAGCTGTTACCCGCAAGTAATTGTAGACCAAACGTTCATCCTCAAATTTGATTTCTTGCTTGGTAGGATGCACATTGACATCAATTTTGCTCGGATCCATCTCAAAGAAAATCACATACAAGGGGTAATGCTTTTCGGGCAGCAACTCCTCATAAGCCGTGAGCAAGGCATGATTGAGATAGGCACTTTTGATAAAGCGGTCATTCACAAAAAAGAATTGATCGCCACGTGTTTTTTTGGCTGCCTCGGGCTTGCCAATGTAGCCCGAAATACGCAAAATATCGGTTTCCTCTTCTATAGGAATGAGATTTTTGTTGGTTTTGTTGCCCAAAACCCCAATGATGCGTTGGCGCAAATTGGCAGTGGGCAAGTGATACAGCTTACTACCATTGTGATGAAACGAGAAAAATATATTGGGGTGGGCGAGTGCCACATGCTGAAATTCATCAACAATATGGCGCAATTCTACGGCATCCGATTTTAGAAATTTGCGTCGAGCAGGAACATTATAAAATAGATTCTTGACAGCTATAGAAGTGCCTGCGGCCGATTGGCAAGGCGATTGGGAGGTGATTTTGGAACCAGCCAAGTGTATTTCTACCCCTAGTTCTTCCTCGTGGCGTTTGGTACGCATTTCTACTTGAGCCACGGCGGCAATAGAGGCCATTGCTTCGCCACGAAAACCCTTGGTGGTAATCGAAAACAAATCCTCGGTATGGCGAATTTTGGAGGTGGCATGGCGTTCAAAACACATACGGGCATCGGTTTCAGACATGCCTATACCATTGTCTACTACTTGGATTAGTGTTTTGCCTGCTCCTTTGAGAATGAGTCGTATAGAAGTAGCACCTGCATCAATAGCATTCTCCAACAATTCCTTGACCACAGAGGCAGGACGTTGTACGACTTCTCCAGCAGCGATTTGATTGGCGATAAGATCGGGCAATAGTTGAATTAAATCTGACATATTTCTAGTTAATCAACAGCTTCTATTACAGGTTGTTATGAATTTAATTTTATGTGTTGCTAAGAATCATAAGGATCTAGCAATTCATACTCTTGATGTTCTAAGGGAAACCATGCGTGAATAAGATCAGGCAACCAACGTTCTAAAACAATATAACTCAATACAGACAAGGCAATAATAATCAGCAATAAGCGCAAGGAGGAGCGTTTGGAATAGTTTTTTTGCTCCATTACTTGGCTGCGTCGTTGACGGCCAAACTCTCTACGCATACGATGTTTCATAGACTCTGTAGAGGTTACTTCTCTATTTTCACGTGCTTTGATGCGTGCTTCCAATTCTTCTTGGTCTGCATCATAAAAAAGTGGTTTGTAACCAAATTCTCTAGACTCGCGTTTGACAGTATTGAATAATTTTATCATAAAAAATCGAATTGAAATTTCCTTACTTCGTTGAAAATCGTATCTAATTGATTGTTAATCCATTACAGGAAAAGAGGTGAAATATTAAAACATGTATGTATGATTCTAATAGAAATACTCCACCACGAAGGATTCTATACAATATTACCTAAAAAACAGGATTAATAAGAAAAATCGTATATAACATAACTGCAATCATAAAAAATAGAAGCACTACAAGTACGTAAGCTGCCCAGGCATTGCGTTGTTGGTTTAAAGTGGGGCCGGGAGCAACCTTCTTAGGTATACGGTTTTTATGCTTTTTTGTTGCTCTAGCAGCTCTTTTCTCTTCATCTGTACTGTCCTCTATCACTTGAGCTGCTGGCGCTATGGCTTCTCTGGTTTGGTCATCAGAAACAGCCGTGGGCAGATTGTTGGGGGCAGAACCCGCTTTATAGGCTGTGTTTTTGAGTGTTAAACGCTTGCGGCTGCTCTGAATACTGCTGGTATTACTGGCCTCCAACTCCACATAAAGATAAGGCTCGTGTGCTGCTGGCACGGTTAGGCGTATGGTCTGGGTGCCATTAGAGGCTACTTCGCCTATTAGGTTGATCCGAATTTTTTCTGCATTAAACACTTCCCACGAAATGGTAATAATGTCTCCTTTCTTAACACTATTTTTAGAAGCAAAAAATGCTGCTATAGTAGGAGGGGGAGCATCAGAACTATTTTTACTTTCGGTCGTTTGTTGTCTTTCTATAGCCTTGTCATAGCGAAAACGCCTGTGGTCGTCGCTCAGAATATCATAAGCCTCTTTTACCTTCTCATAATGTAAGGTATAAAAGGGGTCATTGCCATTTTTTTCTGGATGAAATTTTAATGACAACTTCTTGTAAGCTTGTTGAATCTCTGACAAGCTTGCTTGATGGCTTACACCTAAAGTATAGTAGTAATCTTTCACGGTGCAAATATACTACTTTTTTAGGGAAGGAAGAAGGTGATTGCGATTGTTTGTTGGGGCGAATGTTATTCGCCCTTGGTTGGTGGGGGCGAATGCTATTTTTTTGCAGTGGGGCGAATGCTATTTTTTTTGCAGTGGGGCGAATGCTATTTGTTTGCAGTGGGGCGAATGCTATTTTTTTTGCAGTGTGGGCGAATGCTATTCGCCCCTACTGCAAACTTTGTAAGGCGACCAATTTGTGGTAAACGCCTTTGGAGGCCAGTAATTCTTGGTGTGTTCCTTGTTCCACAATGCGGCCTTCTTGCAAGACCACAATTTTATCGGCATGTTGAATTGTGGAAAGGCGGTGAGCAATAATGATAGAGGTACGATTGGCCAGTACCTTGACCAGTGCCTCTTGAATAAGCTGTTCAGAAACAGCATCTAAAGCCGAGGTCGCTTCATCCAGAATCAAGAGTGCCGGATTGCGTAAAATAGCGCGTGCAATGGTCAGTCGTTGGCGTTGTCCACCACTGAGCTTGCTGCCTCGGTCGCCTATAGTGCTTTGGTAGCCCTGTGGGAGTTGCTCGATAAATTCGTGGGCATTGGCTACTTTGGCGGCAGCTTGTACGGTCTCTAGCGAGACATTGGACAAGCCAAATACCAAATTATTATACACGGTATCATTAAATAAAATGGCTTCTTGAGAAACCAACGCCATCAAATTTCTCAAATCTTGTAGGGCATATTGTTGGATGTTGATGCCATCTATGAGAATTTCGCCTTGTTCCACTTCATAAAAACGTGGCAACAAATCAATGAGGGTAGATTTGCCTGCCCCAGAAGCCCCCACTAGTGCCACAGAACTACCCTTGGGAATATCTAGTGTGATATTATCCAGCACTTTTTTTTCCTTATTATAAGAAAAAGAAACCCCCTCCAAACGAATGCCTTGCTGTATGGTATGGATGGGTAGGGCTTGGTCGATTTCTTGGGTGGTAATAGGTGTATTTAGAATGGCTTCAATGCGCTCAATGGCGGCACTGCCTTTCTGGATGGCATAATAAGCACTAGAAAAGGATTTGGCAGGGTCAATAATATTATAAAACATGGTGATAAAAACCACAAAGGTAGAGGCGGCAAATTGGCCTTGAAACACCAGTGCGCCCCCAAACAACAAGAGCAAAACCACCACTCCAACCCCCAAAAATTCTGTAAGAGGAGACGACAAATCCTTGCGGCGCATGATGCCTGTCATGGTTTGTTGGTAATACTTATTTTCTTGCCCAAACAACTGATTCTGGTAAGCTTCTGCATTAAAAGCACGAACTATACGCAAACCACCCAAGGCTTCGTCCAAAATAGAGAGCAAACGCCCTTGTGAGTCTTGTGCCGCTCCCGATTGTCGTTTGAGGGTACGGGCAATCCCCCCAATAATAAGCCCTACAAATAAAATTAGAACAAAAGAAAAACCAGTAAGCAGAGGACTAATATACAACATCACGCCCAAGGAACCCAAAATGGTAATAGGGGAGCGGACAACTGTTTCGATAGATTTTAGTACCGACCATTGAATTTCTTGTACATCAATGGTGATGCGTGACATCAAATCGCCCTTGCGTTCTTCCGAAAAATAAGCCAATGGCAACTGCAACAAACGCTCAAACACCCCTTGGCGAATGCGCTCCTCTACGCCATAGCGTACAGGTGAAATAACATACAGGGCTAAATAACGAAAGAGGTTTTTGAACAAAAAAGTAACCAAAACAATACCAGCTACCAGCACCAATCCCGCTTGTTTGCCCGATTGGAGAATGTATTGTTCCAATTGATAATTGAAGGAAGCTTTGGCATAATCGAGCCAAGCCATATTTGCGTTAGGAGGCGTGGATAATAGCGTCTCTGTCGAAAATAGAATATCCAAAAAAGGCTTGAGTACTACAAACGAGGCAATGGTAAATAGGGCTGCCAAAATATTAAAAATAACATTCAAAACAGCATAACCACGATAGTAGCGCAAATAACGCAATGTTCTAACAAAATGGTGCATATAAAAGGGATGCTACACTAATAATCAATGAGATCCAGCTCTTCCAAGGTTTCAAACAAGGCATCCAAATCATCAAATGACTTGACCCCCACGCGTTCCTCTTCGCCCCCCTCAAAACTCAATCCATGCGGTTGTACTTGCGTAACAAAGGCTTCCAAGTCTTCGGGCGCACATTGCAAACTAACCAAAATAGGATACTCCTCGCAGAGCGTTTGCAATTGTGCCAAGGCAGTGGGGTGCTCTTGTAGCGTGTTCCAACTCAGGCCGTTTTTTTCCAAATTGAGGTAATAATACGCCACCCAATCGGCTGTTTTTTGGCAGTGTTGCTCAAAGGCATCCAAGCCCTCCCAATTCTCCAAAATCCACTCTTGCAATACCGTCATACTGCTCAAATCCTGCAACAATTGCTCCTCCACATAAGGCCCTACTTGTACAGCATCCAAGTTCAACAACTCTACAGCACCTTGTATTTCCTCTAAGGATTGCGCCAAGCCAAACTCCCCTACAATTTTGGGCCCGACCAACCAATCTTTGATCTCTTTGACATCTTGTGGACGGGTGTAATTGGCATGGCCCAATTCTAACGAAAAACCCAACCATTCTACATGCCAAGCTGCAAAATAGCGGGCATCTGTTAGATTTTGTATACTACTGGCTTTGATTTTCATAATAGAAAAAGTATTGTTGGTGAAAAAAATAGAGGGCAATATAGAAAAATAAGAGTAGGAAATGAGTGCAATACAAGATTCAATCCTCTGTTTTTTGTTGCTTATCCGAATGGAGCAATGGTAGCTCTAGACCAAACTGGTCTATCAGTTCTTGTCCCAATTTTTGAGCGTGAAAACTCAAACCATCCAAGAGCTGCATCACCTCTTGACGGCGCATATCATCCAAGAAATAAGTGGCACTCAGAATAACCCATCTGTTGGATATACTAAACGTTTCGGTAATCAAATCATGATTTTTGGCCAGCAAATAATCGTATACCTCTGTTAATCGGTCGTATTGTTCGGGCACTTGCATCAATGGAGACATGATAGAAATGGTAGCTACTTTGTCTTCCTGATGATTGGTCGAATCTTGTGCTGCTATGATAATCTGATAGGAACCTCTGTGGAGTTGCCAAATATTAGGTTCATTGGGCTGTTGGCAAATACTAGGATTAATACCTAGACTGAGGATAGCATCATTGATAAGTTGGCGATGGGATTCTAAAACAGGCATATAAACAATTTTTTGATCTAAATAGTAAAAGGTATCTGGTCGGTTTTAAGACTACTTAAGCGTTCACTAGTGTAATAAATTCTTCTTCTGTAAGAATAGCAATCCCCAAATCTTGCGCTTTTTTGAGTTTAGAACCTGCCTTTTCGCCAGCCACCAAGTAGCTCAATTTAGCACTGACACTGCCCACAGCTTTTCCTCCTGCATCCACCACCATTTTTTTGGCTTCATCGCGCTTGAGTTGGGTGAGCGTGCCTGTAAAGACCACTGTTTTGCCAGCCAAAGGGGCATCGGCAGCCACTTCTTGCTTGCGCTCTTCTTCTAGGCGACGGGTATTGACTCCCAAACTCTCCAATTCATCCAATAACTGAAGGGTTTCGGGGCGTTGAAACACATCTACGACTTGTTGGGCCACAATAGGGCCAATATCACGCAAAGCACACAATTGCTCCACCTCCCAATTGGCTAGGTCTTGCAATTTTTCTACTTCTGCTACTAGAATCTTAGAATTGGTTCGGCCAATATGGCGAATGCCCAGACCATAGAGTAGGCGGTGCGCTGGATTGCTCTTGCTCGCCTCAATAGCAGCCGCCAATTTATCTACCGAACGCTGTCCAAATCCCTCAAAAAAGGCAATAGTTTTGTAATTGAGGCGATAAATATCGGCCAAGCTTTCAAGCATCCCCTCTTTGTAAAAACGCTCAATATAAGCCTCTCCAAATCCATCAATATTCATGGCATTCTTAGAGACAAAATGAATCATGCGCCCCACCACTTGAGCACGACAAGTAGGGTTGATACACCGCCATACCGCTTCGCCCTCAGGTCTATCCAATACACTATCACAGACAGGGCAATTGCTTGGATAAACCACTTGCTCTTCTGTGCCATCTCGCAAGTCAGCCAATGACTTAACAATGTATGGAATCACATCCCCTGCACGTTCTACCAATACCGTATCTCCAACCCGAATATCTTTTTCGGCAATAAAATCTGCATTGTGCAAAGATACATTAGAGATGGTTGCCCCAGCCAAATTTACAGGCTCCAAACGAGCCACAGGGGTTACAGAACCTGTTCTACCTACTTGATAATCTACTTGCAACAGTTTGGTAGTGGCTTGTTTGGCTTTAAATTTAAATGCAATAGCCCAACGTGGGTGGTGGCTGGTATAACCACACAATTCTTGCAGGGCCAATTCATTGACCTTGACCACTAGGCCATCTATTTCAAAAGCATATTTTTCTCGATCGGCTTCCCATTGAGCACAGTGTTGGGCCACCTCCTGAATAGTGGCGTAAACAGCACGGTCTACGGCTTGTTTGGGGACTTTGAAACCCAAATTTTCCAGAATATTGACTTGCTGGTCGTGGGTTTCAAATTGGTGCAGTATATCTTCGCCTGCTGCATTGGCCGCAAAACTCATTTGATAGATAAAAGCATCTAAGGCACGTTCATTGACCTGTTTGGGGTCTTTGAGACGCAGACCACCTGTGGCGGCATTTCGAGGATTGGCAAACAGCAGCTTGCCCTCTTTTTGGCGTTGTTCATTGACCTTTTCAAACAAATCCTTACGAATAAGTGCCTCGCCACGCAATTCCACTTTTTGAATGCCATATTGCGAGAAATTGGCTTGGAGTGGAATGGTTCGTATGGCTCTGGCATTGGCTGTAATCTCGTCTCCCTCTTGTCCATTACCACGAGTAGCCGCCCGCACCAAACGATCGTTTTCATACACCAAGGTCAAGGTACCTCCATCAAATTTAGGCTCCACACAATAAGAGAGTTGAGCGTTGGCATTTGCTGCACCAATCAATTTCTTGATGCGCTCGTCAAAATCTTGTAAGTCCTCTGCATTGTAAGAATTCTCTAGCGAAAGCATAGGACTCAAATGCTGCACAGTATCAAAATGCTCTGTAAGATCACTCCCTACCCGTTGGGTAGGCGAGTCGGGAACAACTAGGCTCGGAAAAGCAGCTTCTAGACGCTCCAATGATTTGTACAGTCGATCGTACTCCTCGTCACTCAAGATGGGATCATCCAATACATAATAACGCCATTCGTGATAAATTAGAACTTTGGAAAGCTGTGCTACTTGCTCTTTGGCCATGCTCAATGTGTTTGCATTTGGAGCGGTTAAAAGTTGTTTGGACTGCTCGTAGAGCGTCTTCTGTTCAGAAGCAGAATACATCATAAAAGTTAGCTACTTTATATACTAGTGGTTGCATTTTTTCACTATCGAAAAAATGGATATAATTAGGGGTAACGTGTGTATACAATTAAGGAGGGTGTGCCAGCAAAATACGTACTTAGTATTCAAAAACTGTTTCTAGTTTTTCAGGACATTTTTTTACAACGGCTTCTTTAAATTCTTTGAGCAGTGTACGTTTGCTTACTTTGTCAAAATCTTGGCCATAAGCACTAAATTCCATCCCAAAACAAGTACTTATATCACTTTTGTAGCCAAAACCATCTTTGCTATAATTATAGGACGAATCGCTACTTTTAGCTGCACATTCGCAAAAATCATCGGCAAAACGCTCCATTTTTGATTCATAAAAAAAAGTGAAAAAGAGTACACTGCCCAAGAAAAGCACCAATATAACAATTCCTGCAATGCTTAGAGGTTGTGCATTTTCTATAAGAAAAGCCTTCATCCCACCATTTTCGACAGGAGCATTCTCTTCTTGTTCAAGTGTTTCTTCTTCAGATATTGGGGAGGAATCTATTGACATAAGGTAGAAGTAAAGTTTTGGACTTGGCACAGTGCAGGTGCTAGGTCGTTAAAAATGGAATTTAAATGGTCTTAAACCCCTTCTGAAACAACAGTATAATAGGGTTTGTTGGGGGCTTTTTTGTTTCTGCTGTTTGCTTGTTTTAGAGAGGGATTAATTGTCTTTAAAAAACATAAAAATATACTCACACAAAGTGTCCTAAATATAAGGCAAAGATGAACGAGAGGCGAACAATCCAAGAGATTTTTTTATTTTTGAATCGCTCTTTGTTCAAATAAGTTGGTGCAAAAAGTAAGAGAATAGCTGTGTTTTGTAGTTTTGTGGTCTTAACCTTACTTCGCTGGAAATCGTATCTGATTGATTATCAGTTTATTACAGAAAAACAAGTAAAATTATAAAAGGCTGATAATCAATTAGATACAAGATGCT
>CAYULH010000043.1:0-14727 GCA_964445645.1 uncultured Aureispira sp.
CACGAAGTAAAATATCCGTTTTTTGTTGTAAAGAATTTTGAACGACTACTTATATAGTAATATATCACCCCTATTGCATTCTTCTTACTCTACAAAAAGAACTATTTTAGCGTTTTATTCAATGGCTCAAGCTGGACATTCACTTATGAAAAGACTACCATACCTCCCTATTATACTGCTTTTGTGGTTGGGCTGCAACAGTTGTGTAGGGGTAAAAAAATACAAAGCATTAGAAACACAAAATCAAAAAATTACAGCCACTCTATTAGAGACCAAAGAGGAATTGTCCATTGCCAAACGCGACCTCAACAAGCTAGAAGATAGATCTTCCTCCAACCAAGAAGCACTTGATGCTTCTATTACCGTACTACAAAAAAACTTGCAGAAAAGCCAATCCAAGCTAAAAGCACGGGAAAATCAAATAAATTCACTAAAAAAACAAGCGAGCGAGCAACAGAAGCAGCTCAACAAACAGCTCAGTAATTACGAAAAAGAACTGAAGCCTTATCAAAAAGCAACCAAGGCATTGCAAAGTGACCAAAATGCACTGGCGCAGTTGCAAACAAAAATAGATGCCTTGCTGGCAGAAGATTCCTTGGCACAGCTATCTACACAACTCTATCCCTGTAGTTTGGTCGTCACTTTTGAACATCGTTATTTGTTTGGAGGCTCTGAACGGGCTGTTTCCAATTCGGGACGCAAGAAACTAGAGGCCATTGCACAAATCATGCAGCAATATTCGGCTGTCAGCTTAGATATTTTGGGCCACACGGCACAGAGCAGCGATGCCCTCGGTGCTTGGAAAAACAGCACACGCAAACCTTTGGTGGTTTTGTATGCCTTGCTCAAAGCAGGTGCCCCACCCAAGCAACTGCGTATTGTGGCCTACAGCCAATATGCACCGCTTATTGAAGGCAACAGCCCCGAAGCGGCTACACGCAATGCCCGAACAGAATTGGTCTTTCATTATAATGGGGAACGCTTTTTGCCAACTTTATTGCAACCTTAAATCATCGCTAAAAAAGAACTTAATATTATATTCTTTTTGTTTTTTTATTTAAATTCAATTTGTGCTTTGTACACGTATCATACTAACAATTATATCATAACACTATGCTAAAAATTTTAAATCTATTAGTCATAACTATAGCTTTCAGTAGCTTATTTTCTTGTGTAGCTAATCGCAAGTATCAAGAGGAAGTCGAAGCTAGAACAGCCGCCCAACGCGCAGAAAGTGAAGCCAAAGCAATGGCAGCAGAATCGCAAGAGGAGCTAGAAAAGGCTAAAAAAGAAATCAAAAAAGTAGAAAAAGAACTCAAAACGCTAGAAAAGGATTACAAGTTGGTCAAGGATCGCTATGAGCAACAACAACGACTCAATAAGGATTTGCAAGATTCTTATGACAAATTGTTGGAGCTAAACGAAAAGTTGACGGCCGAAGCGGCTGGTAGACGACGTGAATTGAGCGAAGAGTTGGCCCGCAAGGAAGCCGAATTGCGCCGCAAAGAGGAAGAAATTCGTCGTCGTGAGCGCGAATTGCGTGCCTTGCAAGACAAAATGGATGCGGAACGCACCGAAATTAATCGCCTAAGAGCCGATGTAGAGGCCAAAACCGCCAATATCAGCAATTTGCAAGGGGATAAAAGTGCCCTCCAAAAAGATTTGGAAGCCAGAGAGGCCAGTGTGCGAAAGTTGCAAAAAGACCTAGAGGCCAGAGAGGCTCGGGTTAAGGAATTAGAAGCCGCTATTGCTGCCAGAGATGCCAAAGCCAATGCCTTGAGAGACAAACTCAAAGAAGCCTTGCTAGGCTTTGAATCCTCTGATTTGAGTGTAGAAATGCGTAATGGCAAGGTATATGTATCGTTGAGCCAAAACTTGCTGTTTGCTACAGGAAGCTCTAAATTGGACAGCAAAGGTGCCGATGCCTTGACCAAATTGGCGGCTGTTCTCAAAAAGAACAAAACCATCAATGTATTGGTAGAGGGACATACTGATAGTGACGGAGAAGCCAAAATGAACTGGGAGTTGAGTACCAAACGCTCTTTGTCTATTGTTTATTTATTAACTAAGAATGATGTAGACCCCAAACGTATTACGGCTGCTGGACGTGGAGAGTTCTCCCCCATTGCCAGCAATGATACCGACTCTGGCAAAGCCAAAAACCGCCGTACCGATATTATTTTATCGCCTCAATTGGATGAGATTATGGATATTTTGGATAAATAATCCATTGCTTGATATACCTGCAAAATACGAAGGGCAGCCCCAATGATGGAGCTGCCCTTATTGTATTTATAGGCTAACAACTTTTGTTGTTCTATTCTTCGCTATCATCGACTACAGCAGCCACTTCCTCGGCCTCATCTTCTAAGCTCAAGTAATTGCGCTCATTGAGAAAAGTAAACCACTTAATTAGTTTTTTGATGTCACTTACCAATACCTTATCACGGTCATACTCTGGCAGTACTTGCTCAAAATAAGACTTGATTTCAATTGCCCCAGCTTTGGTGTTTACAGGTGGGTTTTCCTCTATTTGTGCCAACATACTTCTAAAAACAGTCTTTAACTCTACGGTATCTTCTTCATTCTCTGTATAAATAGAGATCGACTCTAAAGGTGTAAATTGGTGTTTTCTACTTGGTGCGAACATCTTTTTTCCTGAGTCCAAATCCTCAATAATCAATCCATTAGGTCTGTTAGCAGCCATTTTATAAATTCCAGGGCGACCACTTACCGCAACCAACTTATGTAGGTTCATATTTTATGCTATTTTTTAAAATAATACTTCGTGGATTTGTTACTTTTTTTTCAAAAAAGCTTAAAAAGCATCTTGTATCTATTTGATTATCAAAATTTTACGATTTTGATTTGTTTTCTGTAATAAACTGATAATCAATTAGACACGATTTCCAACGAAGTAAGGTTAAAACTAAATTATATTTCAATTCTTTTCTTTGGAGTTTTCCTCACAAAACGTTGCAAAGGTACAAATTTGAGTCAACTCACCCTAAGTGAAGCCTATTATTTATACTTATTTACAGCACTATCACCCTGTATAGGCACAAACTGTACACACAATTGCACGAAAATAATAACCCCACCCCACCCAAGTCAGCAGCAATAATGCCAATTTTATTCCTTCTACACTTGTTGTCTTCCATCCTTTATGTTTCCACAAAAATCGAAGGAGGAGGAGAATAGCTATACTATAATAAAATACCCCCAAGAATCGTCCCTCGTAATAATGACTATTGGCAGAGGCTTGTGCATAAGGTACAAAAATGAGCGAAACTAGATTCAGGAAAAGTAGTTGCAACAAAAAGGAGGTTTGGCTTTTCATGTTAATCTATTTAGGGAGTAAAAAATCTAAAGCACCTTTTTCTATAGTATTATAATAAAAAACCACTTCCTTATTTCCGTCCGAAACTCGATCAAAAAAACCTTCTACAGATACATAACTGCCTGTTTCTGAAAATCGCAAAGCAAATGAAGCCTCTTTTTGTTTGTAAATAATGTCCTCGCTGCTCTGCTGCTTCCCTCGCTTCCATTTATCATGTACCTGCAACCATTTTAATAAATCTTTATATCGTTTATCATGGCTAGACAAGGTATCTAACACAACACCATCTACAGTAGTTACCAATAGTGGTTTCTTGTTAGAAAAGTAAGAAGCAGGATTCATTTCTGTAGTCTGCATATAAGTACAGCTACTTAGGTAGAATAGTAGTCCTATAACCAAGCTTTTAATAATTAGGATATGCTTCATACTTATCTCTACTAGCATTTTGAAAGCCTTGTAAAAAGGCTTATTTTTGAACGATTAAACTAAAGGTAATATTTTTATTGACAAGCTAATACAGGGTGGCATGTTCAGGCAGGAATTGTTGAAGGAGAAATTAAAAACGCACTTTGGCTACGATAGTTTTCGACCACAACAAGAGGAAATCATCACACATATTTTGGAAGGGAACGATACCATTGTGCTTATGCCCACAGGTGGTGGCAAATCACTGTGTTATCAAATTCCTGCCTTGCTCCTAGATGGCTTGACCCTGGTGGTTTCGCCTCTTATTGCCTTGATGAAAGATCAAGTACAAAGCCTCAATGCCAATGGGATTCCTGCTGCTTATCTCAATTCTAGCCTAAGTAGCCAACAGGAGAAAGCCATAGAACAGCAATTGGAAGCGGGGGAATTGCGCCTGCTGTATGTATCGCCCGAAAAAATATTCTCGGCCAATTTTCTCTCCTTCTTGACCTTGCTCAATGTTCAATTGATTGCCATTGATGAAGCGCACTGTGTGAGCAGTTGGGGGCATCACTTTCGGCCCGAGTATCAAAAATTGTACTTGCTCAAAAACAAATTGCCCCAAGCTTGTATGGTGGCACTAACCGCCACAGCCGACAAGGCGGTTCGCTCTGATATTGGCGAATTATTGGGTATGCACCAGCCCAAAACCTTTCTCTCCTCTTTTGATAGGCCCAATCTTTCGCTCTCTGTATTACCAGGGCAAAAGAAATGGGAGCAAATCAAACGCATTGTCCAACGTTATGCAGGACAGAGTGGAATTGTGTATTGCAGCAGCCGCAAATCGACCGAATCGCTGGCCGCCAAGCTCAAAGGCGAGGGCGTAAAAGCGGCTTGTTATCATGCAGGGATGCTTTCACGTATCAAGGAAAAGGTGCAGGATGCCTTCATTGAGGGCGATGTGGATGTGATTTGTGCTACTATTGCTTTTGGGATGGGGATTGACAAACCCGATGTGCGTTATGTTATTCATTATAATATGCCGGGCAATTTGGAGAGCTTTTATCAGGAAATTGGGCGTGCTGGACGTGATGGACAAGCCTCCGATACCATTCTTTTTTACAGCTACAGGGATGTGCAAACCCACCTGCACTTTGCGTCTGAGATTGATAATGAACAATATAAGGAAATACAAATTGCCAAACTGCAACGAATGCAGGAGTATGCCGAGGCGCAAGTGTGTCGGCGCAAGATTTTGTTGAGTTATTTTAGTGAAACCATTGAGCAGGATTGTGGTCATTGTGATGTGTGTAAGAATCCCCCCAAGTTTTTTGATGGCACTCAATTGGCTCAAATGGCCTTGTCGGCTATTGCCAGAACCCATCAAAAAATTAGTTTGAGCACCACTATTGACATTCTCAAAGGTTTTTATACCGAAGTGGTACGGGAACACAGCTACCACGATATTCGCACCTTTGGAGTAGGCAAAAAAACAACGGCTGTGGCTTGGCAATTGTACTTGCAGCAAATGATTCAGCAGGGCATTATGGAATTGGATTACAAGGATCATTACAATCTAAAACTCAATGCTTATAGCCGAAAAGTGCTCAAGGGGGAGGTGGTGGTCAAACTGGTGAGTTATGATGTTATTAAGGAACGTCAAGAAGTTCAAAAAAAGAAAGCCAGCCAAAAACCAACTGCTCCTGCCCTAGCACAAAATCCCAATTTATACGAGCATTTGCGGGTCTTGCGCCAACGTTTGGCCAAAGAAATTAACAAACCTGCTTATGTGGTGTTTAGCAATGCCAGCCTACAAGATATGAGCGCCAAGGCTCCCACTACTATTGATGCTTTTTTGGATGTAAGTGGTGTGGGACAACACAAGGCGGCCAAGTATGGGGAGGAGTTTATTCAGGCTATTCGGGCTTTTCAGCGTAATAATTAAAACCACATTATAAAACACCACAAAATTTAATCATGAAAAAATATCTGTATTTATTACTTTCTATTATTGGACTCTGTTGGACTTGGTATTTTAATATTCCTTTCTTTCAGACTGTAGAAGGGGCTTCTTTGAGTCTATTCATAGATCAACTGCTCACCACTTATCCCGGCAAATCTATTGGTGCTGATATTACGGTTATTTGTTTTACCGCCTTTGTGTTTATGGCTACTGAAGGGCAACGCCTAAAAATAAAAATTGTCTGGCTCTTGATTCCTTTAAGTTTGCTTATTGCCATTGCCTTTACTTTTCCCTTGTTTCTGTTTTTGAGAGAGCAAAAATTGGAGCAGCTTGCTCCATAAAATCAATGGTAGGTGGACTTGTGTGATTGCGTATGCTTTGCTTGCTGGTTAGGTAGTCTCCAAAAAGTAAACAAACTAAATTAAATAGATTTTTTTATTTTAATCGTTCTACTGTAACAAGGTAGAATACAATTATATTTTTGTCTAATTATCAGGTTAATCCCCTATCAACAATTTTTTTTAGGGTCTACTTCAAGAAAAAACATGTTCCTCTATATCTAATTTATAGAGAATAAACCATATTTTCATATATTTACGCTCATTGTGTTCACCAACATCAATCTGTATCCAATGAAAATCACAAAAGTAGAACTCAAACATACCAATCCTTCCTTGGGGCCGCATGAACGGATCATTACTTACAGTATGTATAATAATGATGAACATGAGCAGGAATTTGAGCAATTGCTACAACGTTCAACTGTTAATGGCAGCTACTCTATGATAAATTTTTTGGAGGCACACAAAAATAAAGACGAGAAGACTATTAAAGAAATTACCTCTATAAACAAGGATAAGGTATTGCCAAAAGGAGGGGTTATTTCTAAATTTACGATAACATTAGAGGCAGAGCTTCAAGTAGAAGTGAGTGATTTGAGAACTATTTACTTGGGTGGCTATTACAGCACTTTTATTCCTTACTTGGTCAAGCATGGGCATAAGTTTGAGTATTCTAGCTGGGAAAAACCGATTTCACCCGAAGAAAAGCCAAAATCTTTTGATAAGTATTTCAACACTTCTATTGAAAAGTTTTTAGAAGAGGATGACGAAGAAGAAACACAAGGCAATCACGTAAGCGATCGTTAAGTCATTGCCTTTTGTTGGTTTTGTTATTGCTTTATCACCTTGTATGTCCAAGAATTGTTGGCCTGTCTTACAGTCAACCAATAAATTCCTTTAGGCCAATCGCCCAATTGCACACTGGCCTGATTGTCTAAAACAATGGTTTGCTGTGTCAAGGCTTGCCCCAACATATTGTGCCATATTAGCTGCACCGCTCCCAATGGTTGAGCCGTTTCCAATTGCAAACGAGAAGTGGTTGGGTTGGGATATAATTCTAAATTGGCCACAGCCGGCAAATCTCTAATCGCTACACCCAAATCTGGCCGAACACGCTGAATAGCGCTGACTAAGTTGATGCGTCCATAGCCCACCATATTATTAGGAAATACCGTCATAGGCGTATTGCCACAAGTATCGTTTCTGTAGGTGTATACGGGTTCTGCGGTCATTTTTAGTAGGGTTTCGATAGAATCTACTTGCCCTGCCAAGCTGGGTTGTGCGCTAATCAATAGGGCGACCGCTCCTGCCACGTGTGGCCCTGCCATGCT
Organism: uncultured Aureispira sp.; assembly: GCA_964445645.1. Lineage (GTDB taxonomy): Bacteria > Bacteroidota > Bacteroidia > Chitinophagales > Saprospiraceae > Aureispira. The sequence continues at coordinate 7,381 of CAYULH010000043.1, forward strand.
AGTTCCTGAATAATTATTGTAATTGTTATTGATAATACAAGAACGCACATTTACACCCGGTGCCACTACATCAGGTTTCATGCGCCCACTACTATCGACTAGTACGTTTCCACGACTACTAAAATTAGCCAAAGTATCGGCAATATCGGTTGCCCCTACCACAAAACTCGCCTCATAAATAGCGGCTGGATTTCTGATACTATTGCAGCCATCTCTACCGTCATTGCCCGCAGAAACCACCACTACAACCCCTGCATTTTTTAGGTTTTCAACGGCTGTTTGCAAAACATGAAAATTGCTGGCATTGCAGCCCTCCGAAGGCGGACAAAGCCAAGAATTGGCAATAACATCGGGGGCTAGGCTAGGCTGTGGGTTCAAATCATTGGTATCGGTAGGAGCCAAAAACCACTGAAAACACTCCAAGTAAGTAGCAGGCGTTCCCCAGCCATTTTCCATATTTCTGCAACCAATCCACTGCGCTTCGGGAGCGACTCCAATTTCATTGCCCATGCCATCATCTCCAGCCATAGTGCCCATAGTGTGAGTGCCATGCGAGTGGTCATCACAAGGTATAGGACTGTCATAACCACATCTATTGGTAGTATCATTACTAATTTGCCCATGAATGGCATCGTGCCAATGGTAATTGTGATTGGCGGCATTGCCTCTATACTGATTGGAAAGAGCGGGGTGCATCCAATCATACCCCGTGTCTTGTCCTGCTACCACGGTTCCTGCCCCCTTTACGCCTTCGGCCCAAAGTTGGTTGGCACCAATGCGCTCTATCCCCCAAGTTGTTGTTTTGGTAACATTGTTTGTCGTTGATAATGCTTTGGGAATGGCATTTTGTATGCGTGGATTGGGGGCTATACGCCCTACACTGGCATAATTGGCCAACTGCACAATAGCACTTCTATTGGCCTTGACCCAAAATCCATTTACAATATAATACGGACGATAGGAGATATTGTTGGCAACCAAAAAACGACGAATGGGGCCTTGGGTTTCTTCGGCTTTCTGGTACAAGGCATTAAAAACAGCCTGTGCTTTCTCCAATTTGGTAGCCCCCTTAGCAGTGGTGGTAATTGCTTGCTCTTGGAGCAATACAAAACATTCTACCTCTGTATGCTGGTCCAATTCTAGCCATACTTCGGCATCTACTTTGGCTAGGTTGTTGGTAGTTTGTGCTTGCATTGGTTTATTTATTATTATAATAAAAATAAAACCAATAAATAGCTGGGTAATGATTTGCCTTGTCATAATGGTAATTTGAATGGAGAAAGTTTGCCACAATGTGGACATTACAAGATACAAAAAAAAGCCTTCCCGATACTAAGTTCGGAAAGGCTTTGCTCCTTATTTATTCAAATCTTGCTTGGTTTACAAGCCTTGATCTTTGCGAATTTTGTTCAAGGCAGAACCAGCACGTACCCACTCGATTTGAGCAGTATTGTAAGAGTGTGCTACTTCAAACGAATCTTCTGTACCGTCTGCGTGGTGCAATACTACAGTTAGGTTCTTTCCTTCTGCAAAATCATCAAACCCTAATAGGTCGATGGTATCATCTTGGCGTACCTTTTCGTAATCATCAGGATTTACAAAGGTCAAGGCCAACATACCTTGTTTTTTCAAGTTGGTTTCGTGGATACGAGCAAATGATTTTACAATCACCGCTTTTACGCCCACAAAACGAGGCTCCATAGCAGCATGTTCTCTTGAAGAACCTTCGCCCAAGTTGTCCTCACCAAATACAACAGTACCAATACCAGCAGCTTGATACTTGAGTGCAGATTCAGGAACAGGCATAAATTTAGCCTCTGCCCCCTCTGCATAGTTGGCTACATTGTTGGTTTCTTCATTGAAATAGTTTACCGCACCAATGTAACAATTTTGAGAAATGTTCTCTAAGTGTCCACGGTAAGTCAACCAAGGGCCAGCCATAGAAATATGGTCAGTAGTACACTTGCCTTTTGCTTTGATAAGCAAACGCATACCTTTTAGTTGATCTTGGTTTAATGGTTTGAATGGTGTTAGCAACTGCAAACGATCAGAATCTGGATTAACAACCACTTCGATACCCGAACCATCCTCGGCAGGAGCTTCATAGCCTGCATCTTCTACGTCAAATCCCTTAGGAGGCAATTCAAAACCTGTAGGCGGATCTAATTTTACTTCTTTTCCTTCTGCATTCACCAAGGTATCGGTTAGTGGGTTGAAGGTCATATCACCTGCAATAGTCATAGCCGTTACCAACTCGGGCGACCCTACAAATGCCTGTGTATTGGGGTTGCCATCTGCACGCTTGGCAAAGTTACGATTGAAGGAGTGAATGATGGCGTTTTTCTCTTTTTTCTCTGCGCCCATACGATCCCACATACCAATACAAGGGCCACAAGCATTGGCGAGTACGACCGCACCCATTTTCTCAAAATCATCCAGTATACCATCACGCTCTGCGGTGAAACGCACTTGCTCCGAACCGGGTGTTACGGTAAATTCTGCTTTGGTAGTCAAGCCTTTTTCTACTGCCTGACGAGCTACAGAAGCGGCACGCGTCAAATCCTCATAAGAGGAGTTGGTACAAGAACCAATCAAACCTACCGACAATACACTTGGAAAGTCATTGTCTTTTACCGCTTGTGCAAACTCAGAGATAGGCCAAGCACGGTCGGGCGTAAATGGCCCGTTCAAATGCGGCTCCAACGTATCCAAGTCAATTTCAATCACTTGATCGAAATATTTGCTAGGATCAGCATATACTTCTGCGTCTCCTGTTAAGTGTTCCTTGAGTTCGTTGGCCAATGCGGCTACATCGGCACGGCCTGTAGACTCCAAGTAACGCGCCATAGAATCATCATAACCAAAGGTTGAAGTAGTCGCTCCAATCTCTGCTCCCATGTTACAAATAGTACCTTTACCAGTACAAGACATGCTTACCGCACCTTCTCCAAAGTATTCTACGATATATCCCGTACCACCTTTGGCACCAACAATACCTGCTACTTTCAAGATAACATCTTTAGGAGAAGTCCAGCCGTTCAATTTGCCCGTCAACTTGACACCAATCAACTTAGGCATCTTTAGTTCCCAAGGCAAGCCAGCCATTACATCTACCGCATCGGCACCACCAATACCAATCGCTACCATTCCCAGTCCACCTGCATTTACAGTATGAGAATCCGTACCAATCATCATTCCACCAGGGAAAGCGTAGTTTTCTAACACAATTTGGTGAATAATTCCTGCACCGGGCTTCCAGAAGCCTACACCATACTTGTCCGATACCGAGCTTAAGAAGTCGTATACTTCTTTGTTGCTGTCTACAGCACGCTCCAAATCTTTGTCTGCTCCTACTTTGGCTTGGATCAAGTGGTCGCAGTGTACCGTAGAAGGCACGGCCACTTTGCTTTTGCCAGCCATCATAAATTGCAACAAGGCCATTTGAGCCGTGGCATCTTGCATGGCTACACGGTCAGGTGCAAAAAACACATAGTCATCGCCACGCTTAAAATCTGCTAGTGGAGAATCCTCGTGCAAGTGAGAAAATAGAATTTTTTCAGAAAGCGTCAAAGGGCGTTGCAATTGCTCGCGTGCCGCTTGAATCTTTGAAGGTAGAGAAGCGTAGTGCTTCTTGATCATATCAATATCAAATGTCATGCTGCTATATGATGCTTTTGTGGTTTAAGTAAATGTCTTTATGTGATTCATAATCTTCCTGTTCATTCTTAGAACTTAGGTGATTATCGCTTGCGAAAATACATTTTTTTTTGTTAAAATCAGGCTTCTAGCGGTATTTTCGCATTGTGGAACAGCGCAAAGCAGTTAATGCTCGGGATTCCGCTGCTAATGCCTGCCTATTTTACAGCATTCAAGCCCATTTCTTGCCCTTTTTTTAATAAATAAGCATAAGCCTCTTCATAGTCATTGCTAATTTCTCCATCCAAAATAGCCTCTCGAATGCTATTTTTTAGGCGGCCCACTTCTTTGGAGGGTTTCAGGCCAAAAGTTTCCATAATCATTTCTCCTGTAATGGGCGGCTGCCAGTTTCTCAAGCGATCTTTTTCCTCTAGGGCGGCAATTTTTTGGGTGAGTTCTGCTAGGTTTTTGGCGTATTTATCCAATTTCCATTGAAATTTGGAGGTAGAATCTGCCCCACAGAACAACAACAAATCATCAATGTCGTCTCCTGCTTCAAACATCAGGCGGCGCAAGGCAGAGTCGGTTACTTCCTCTTGCGTAAGCACGACAGGGCGTTGGTGCAAGCCGACCAATTTTTGCACATATTTCATTTCCTGCCCCATAGGCAGCTTCATTCTACGAAAAAACTTAGGCACAAAACGCGCGCCCAAAGCCTCGTGTCCATGAAATGTCCAGCCCTGCCCTTCTACATAACGCTTGGTCAATGGCTTGGCAATATCGTGCAATACGGCTACCCAACGCAACCAGATATTATCGCTACGCTCGGCTACATTGTCCAATACCTGCAAGGTGTGATAAAAATTATCTTTGTGAGCCTGCCCATTCTTATACTCTACTCCGTGCATGGCGTGCAAGGCTGGAAAAATCAAGGCCAACAAGCCCGTATCAAACAATAATTTGTAACCAATAGAGGGTTTGGGAGCAGCCATGATTTTTTGTAGCTCGGTAGTAATGCGCTCTTGCGATATGATGCTGATGCGCTCCTTTTGGCGTTGTATGGCCGCTAGTGCCTCGGGGTCAATTTCAAATTGCAATTGGGTCGCAAATCGTATGGCTCGAAGCATTCGCAACGGATCATCAGAGAAGGTAACATCGGGTGCTAGGGGCGTTTTGATGAGTTTTTGCTCCAAATGTTCCAAGCCCCCAAAGGGATCGACAATTTGGCCATAATCCGCTTTATTAAGACTAATAGCAAGGGCATTGATGGTAAAATCTCTACGATTTTGGTCATCTTCTAGGCTGCCATCTTCTACGATAGGTTTGCGAGAATCCTGACGATAAGATTCTTTGCGAGCACCTACAAATTCCAGTTCTATTCCTTTGGTGTGGAGCATGGCTGTCCCAAAACGCTTATAGACAACTACTTTGGGTTTGGGTTTTAGTTGTTTGGCCAATTGTTGCGCCAATTCAATTCCGCTTCCCACACAAACAATATCAATATCTTTGGAAGGGCGATTTAGAATTTTATCACGTACATATCCGCCAATAACATAGGTGGGGTACGCCAACTGTTCTCCTGCATCACGCAATTGTTCAAACAGTTTTTTTTCGTTTGCTTTTATTTCAATTTGCATAAAATTGGCTACTTTCTTAAAAGTATGGATAGCAATAAGCTTTGATGGGGCGCAAAGGTAAGTATTTCTAAGAAAAAAACATTCTTTTGGTGCTGCTCCTTCCTCTTAAAGAAGTGTTTCTACTTATTTTCTAATAAACGTCAAATCTTCTCCGTCTACTACTTTGACAACTGTAGATGGTGGGCTGCTGCTTATCTCCTCTTGGCGGTAGTGTGCCACCGCACTTACGCCTTGGATAATAGCCTCCTCTATCTCTGAAAATTGCTTGGGATAAGGCCGACCGCTTATATTGGCAGAGGTGGAAACAATGGGTTTGCCCAAATGGGCCACCAGTGCTTGGCAAAAAGGGTCTTGAGTCACTCGAATGGCAATGCTGCCATCAGCCGCCAAAAGACTTTCGGGCAGGTTTTGCACTTGCTCATAAATAATAGTCAAGGGGCGTGTATGGTAGGCAATCAATTTGCTGGCTTTGGGCGGAATGTAACTTACGTATTCTTCCAAACGCTCAATGCTGTCTACCAATAAGATATAGTTTTTGCCCTCCTTTCGTTTTTTGAGCTGGTCTATTTTTGCTACTGCGGCTTCGTTGGTAGCATCACAACCAATGCCCCAAATTGTTTCTGTGGGGTATACTATCAGATTTCCTTGTTCCATTTGTGCCGCCAAACGTTGGCTCTCTCGTTCCCAGTTCATAGATTTTTTGTATTGTTAGACCTTTCCTTTTTTTGTAATAAACAGAACTTTACAAAACTAGATTCTTACCTTGCAACAAACATACAGATAAAAAATAAGTTCCAAGACTTCTTTAGAAATAAGTTGTAGTTCGTTATTTTTTGCCCACTTTTCTTTATTCTTTTCATCATTGTTTATTGGTATATGGCTTCTAAGAAACGTTCTAAAAATTCTAAAAAAACAAACAAGACTAAGAAAAAAAATCCTACTCCAATCGCCAGCACTTCTTCTTTTAAGCTTCCTGTCAAATTTTGGCTGGCAGCCCTTTCTTTAGTATTGCTCACCGCTTTTGTGTATCGGGGGGCATTGGACAACGAGTTTGTAGATTGGGATGATTATAAGTATGTTATTAACAACGACTTGGTGCGTTCTAGCATTGATATTGAATCGAGTACGGTACTCAAAGGAAGAGGAAGAGTATTCAACTCCAAAACCAGCCCTCTTCAAACCAGTATTGGTGACGTTTTTAGCCGTTCGGTAGCCCTGAATTATCACCCCATAACCATGCTTACCCTACGCTGGAATAACAATGCGGATCCGTCTAGTTTTGAGGGTATTAGCGCTCGCCCTTTTATTCTTTGGAATATTATTTTGCACTTGCTCAACACTTTTTTAGTTTTACTGCTAATTTATTATCTGAGTAAAAAAAATCTATGGGCAAGTATTTTTGTTGCTGCGGTATTTGCCCTGCATCCAGCCCATGTCGAATCGGTGGCGTGGGTTTCGGAGCGCAAAGATGTGTTGTACAGTTTTTTCTTTTTGTTGGGTTTGTTGAGCTATTGGCAATATTTGGAGACGGCTGCTAAAAAATGGTTTTGGAGGGCTTTTGTTTTGTTTGTATTGTCTTGCTTGTCCAAGGCCATGGCGGTTGTTTTTCCCTTGGTTTTGCTGTTGTTGCACTTCTGGAGGAGCGAGGAAACGCCTATAAATGCCTTCAAAACAAGCCTTTCGAGCAAAACATGGCTTCCTTTGTGGCCGTTTTTCATAGCCGCTTTGTTTTTTGGTATAATGGCTATTGATATTCAGGGAGGTGGTGATTTTTATGGTCTAATTAGGCCCAGCACCACTACGGGCGCATTGGCCGATATGAGTACCTTTGGCATTGGGGAGCGGTTGCAGTTTGCAGGCTATGGTTTTGTGCAGTATTTGGTTCATTTCTTTTGGCCTTTGGAGCTTTCGCCTTATTATCCATATCCTGACCAAGAAAGTTTTGACGGAGTATGGTTTAAAATCGTGCCTTTACTGATGTTGTTGGTCTTGGCTGCGGCTTTGTGGAGTCTCAAAAAGACCAAAGCCTTGGCGATGGGTATTGGGTTTTATTTTTTTACTATTGTTTTGGTTT
>CAYULH010000043.1:14854-33881 GCA_964445645.1 uncultured Aureispira sp.
AACAATACCTAGCCCCTGCCCAACAAACTAAAACACTGGTAGCACTTAGCTGCTTGGCTCTACTAGGGAGCGTCAAAACGGTACAACAAATAGAGGTTTGGCAAGATACCGAAACCTTGTGGACGACCGCCATTGCCCAACAAACCCAAAACGGGCAACCATTGCTCGCCAATATGGTGCAGCCGCTCAATATTCGGGGTGGGTATTATGGCAAGCGAGCGCAAGCCAGCCAGTCCTTAGCCGAGCAGCAGCAATACTTGCAAAAATCATTGGAGGATTTTGAAAAAGCAGCACAGTTGGGGAGCAATGATGCCAATGTGTACAAAGGTTTGGGCAATAGTTATGGCATGGCAGGCAATTCTAAACAAGAGCAAGCTCGCCAATTGCAAAAACAGGGCAAGAATGCCGAGGCGCAACGCCTGCTCCAACTATCGCAGCGAGATTTTCAAAAAGCGATTGGGTATTACACCAAGATTATGGAAATTAATCCTCGGGAAAGTGTGGATGCTTATTTTAATAGAGGTGTTACTTATAGTATTCTAAGAAATCACCCCAAGGCCATTGCGGATTACACCGTTTTTATACAAAACAGCCCCCAACCAATTGGTGATGCTTACCTCAATAGAGGGCTTTCTTATTATGAGTTGCAACAATATCCTGCTGCCAAAGCAGATTTTGAAATGGTTTTGCGTATGAATCCACAAAATCAATTGGCTCGTCAATACCTCGATAAGATTTTTTCCAAATAAATTTTAGGTAAAGTATTTGTAAAGCCCAATTTTTGTGTATCTTTTTTTGCTGTTTAGAGGAGCTTACCAAATTTTTTATGGTTGGAGGCTTACCGAGGCACTTTTTTATTCTTATTACAAAACAACAAACATAAGTTCACCACACAAAACAACATACCAATGAATACCGATGATCGTATTTGGCTTTCTAGTTATGCGGAGGGCGTTCCACATGATGTATCTATTGATCAATACTCGTCTTTACTGGATTTTTTGGATATTAATTTCAAAAAATACAAAGATTGCCCTGCTTACACTTGTTTTGCAGGTAGCAATCAAGCGACACTTACCTATGGCGATGTAGACCAACGCTCTATGGCTATGGCTGCCTATTTGCAATCATTGGGACTACAACCCGGTGATCGAGTGGCTATGATGTTGCCCAATATTGTACAATATCCTGTGGCACTTTTTGGGGTGATGCGTGCAGGGCTAATTGCGGTGAATACCAATCCATTGTATACGGCTAGAGAAATCAAACACCAGTTTAATGATGCAGGGGTTAAAGCAGTGATTATTGCCGAAAATTTTGCTTCTGAACTAGAAAAAGTAGTGAAGGAGACCCCTGTTGAGCATATTGTTACGGCCTCTATTGGAGGTATGTTTGGAGGAGTCAAGGGCTGGTTGATTAATACGGTACTGAAGTTCAAAGGAATGGTGCCCAAGTATAATTTGCCCAATCCTGTTCCCTTTGGCAAAGCGATCAAAAAAGGAAAAGGCAAGCCTGTAAAATCGCATCCTGTTGGGCTGGATGATATGTTGTGTATACAGTATACAGGTGGCACAACGGGTGTAGCCAAAGGAGCTGTGCTTACCCACAAAAATCTACTCTACAACATGGCTCAAATGACTGCTTGGTTGTCCAATGTAGATATGAAACCGGGCAAAGAAGCCATGCTGACACCATTGCCCATGTATCATATTTTCTCCTTTACGGTGAATTGTTTGTGTATGTCCAATTTTGGGGCATTGAATGTACTAATTCCAAATCCACGAGATATTCCAGCCATGGTGGAGGTTATCAAAAAAACCAAACCTAGTTTGATGACGGGCGTGAATACCTTGTACAATGCCATGCTCCAAAACGAGGAGTTTACCAAATTGGACTTTTCTAATCTCAAGTTTGCGATTGGTGGTGCTATGGCTATTCAGGGTGCGGTGGCCAAACGTTGGAGAGAAGTGACCAACAATGACCTGCTGGAAGGATATGGAATGACGGAGACTTCGCCTGTAGTGAGTGCCAATCCTGTGGGCAATGTTACGGTAGGCACCATTGGTTTGCCCATGCCCTCTACGTACATTCGTATCATGAGTGAAGATGGCGTGGTGCAAGGACCGGGCGAAGGACGTGGCGAAATTCAAATCCAAGGGCCACAGGTAATGAAAGGCTATTATAACCGCCCTGAGGCTACCGCCAAAACCTTTACAGAAGATGGCTGGCTCAAAACAGGTGATGTTGGAATTATGCTCGAAGATGGGGCCTTCAAGATTGTAGATAGAATGAAAGATATGATTTTGGTATCTGGGTTTAATGTTTATCCCAATGAGATTGAAGATGTGATAGCAGCACATCCCAAGGTACTCGAAGTGGCGGCTGTGGGTGTTCCTGATCCTAAATCGACTGAAGCGGTTAAGGTATTTATTGTCAAATCAGATGATTCCTTGACCGAAGAGGAAGTGCGATCATTCTGCAAAGATAATTTTACAGGCTACAAAAAACCAAAACACATAGAATTTCGAGATGAATTGCCCAAAACCAATGTGGGAAAAATCTTGCGCCGTGCCTTGCGTGATGAAGCCCAAAAGGCGTAACAAAGGTTATTATTCTAATACGAATAATTCTAAGTAGTCTTAAAATGCTGTTCTGATGTTTCAGAACAGCATTTTTTATTGCTTTAGCTAGTCGTTCAAAATTGCTAGACGTTCATAATAGAGCGCTATACAAGTACGTTTAAAACTACGTTAAGATGTGTGTCGAACATCTACATTAAATACAATTGTTGTATTTTGGGAAAAATCAGCACTTAGGTAAAACCATTCTTATTATGAAACAATTACTATTACTTACTATATTTTTGATAAGCTTTGGCTGGGTACAAGCACAAGAACCAGCTCCTGCTGCGGGCAAAAAAATCAACTGGATGACATGGGATGAGGCGGTAGCTCGTTCTAAATCAGATGAAAAGCCCAAAAAAATCTTTATTGATTTTTATACCGATTGGTGTGGTTGGTGCAAGCGCATGGATGCGTCTACCTTCGTGAACCCTTCAGTGGTGGACTATATGAATGCTAATTATTATGCGGTAAAGTTTGATGCAGAATGTATGGATACGATTGTATTTAATGGCACTACATTTATGAATTCTGATCCAAATTTCAAAAAAACAGGCGCTAGAGGCAAGGTGCATATTTTGGCTTATTCCTTGTTAGAAGGGCAGTTGAGCTATCCTTCTTATGCCATTTTGGATGCCAATTTTCAGCGTCTGCACATTCTCAAAGGCTACAAACAACCAGAGCCATTGCTGGGCAATTTAATTTTCTTTGCAGGAGAAGAATTTAAGCATTATCACAATTATATTTATGGGCAATGGCAACGCCAAATTCAGGCGCAACAGCAAGCTCAACAACAAGCCCAAGGCGGCAAATAGCCAAATAGCTGTTGTTTATTTGTTTTAGGAGAGATGTACTGTGGTATATCTCTCCTAAAAATTTTCAGTACACACCTTACTGATGTGTACCAGTGCATCTCCTTGATTGACAATAGAGGCATGATTGGTACAAATAACATAACCACTACAACTGGCCTTAACATCTACTTCAAAATTACCATAAGGGTTGCTAATAGAGCCTATTTTGGTGCCTTGTTCTACCCAAGCCCCCAGTTTGGCTTCTGTTCGGAACATGCCCGAGTGCTTGGCACGCACCCAAGTAGATTGACTGATAAACACTAAAGGCTTAGTAGCATCTACAGTATATTCTTCTATTTCTTGTGAGAAATCACGCATACCCAAATACTGCATTACACGCAAAGCCCCCTGAATCCCTGCCTTAGTTACAATTCTATCCAAGGTCAATGATTGTCCGCCTTCATAAAGCAATACTTGCTTTCCCATTTTAGCAAGTGTTTTGCGAAATGATTTGTCACGATTGGCGGCATCTACAATAAATTTGGCTCCAAACACCTTGGCGAGTTCTAAGGTCTCCTGATTGCTGGCATCTAAACGAATTTGAGAATAATTGAACCGTGCATCACCTCCCGTATGATAATCAATGCAATAATCAATGTGTGGTACAATATACGCAATAAGATGATAAGCAAAGCGACTCGCCAAAGAGCCTTTTTTGGAGCCGGGGAAAACGCGATTGAGATCGCGCCCATCGGGGAATTCTCTTGTTTTATTCAGAAAACCAAAAACATTGACCACAGGAATACAGATGACCGTCCCTTTTTGGGGGCGATTGTACCCTTTGGCCACGATTTGCCGAACAATCTCTACCCCATTCATTTCGTCTCCATGAATGCCTGCTGTCAGCAAAACACAAGGGCCATCCTCTAAGCCACGCTCTACTATAACAGGTACAGTAAGTGGCGTACCAGTATGCAAGCGAGCAATATCCAAATTAATAATTTTATGCTCGCCCTTTGCAATCTCTACATCTAGAATTTTCATAGCAACAAGAATTTTTTCATTGTTTTTTATGTATGTGCAAATGTGTAGCTTTCAAGTTTGCTCAAAAATAACATCCAACTATTAATCTATACTTCGTTCTATGTATCTTATGATTGCTTTTCCTATATCCTTTCCTGTAGCACGCTCTATTCCTTCCAAACCGGGCGAAGAATTGACCTCCATAATCAAAGGCCCACTGTCCGATTGCAACATATCTACGCCCGCAATACCCAATCCTAGTGTTTTGGCTGCTTTGAGTGCTGCATTTTCCTCTTCTTCGCTCAACTCAATAATACTAGCCGTGCCACCTTGGTGCAAGTTGGAGCGAAATTCGCCTTCCTTTCCCTGACGTTTCATGGCACCAACCACTACACCATCTACCACCAAGGCACGCAAATCTGCTCCTTTGGCTTCTGCAATAAATTCTTGCACAATAACCCGAGCTTGCAAGCCATTAAATGCCTCCAAAACCGAGCGTGCTGCACCTGTTGTTTCGGCCAATACTACACCTACCCCTTGCGTGCCCTCCAATAACTTAAGTACACAAGGAGCACCCCCTACTTTGTCAATGACACTACCCACATCTTTGGAGTAATTGGTAAAAACAGTAGTAGGCATTCCCAAACCAGCACTAGACAACAATTGCAAACTTCTAAGTTTGTCTCTAGAGCCAACCAAAGCCTGAGAACTAGTAGCCGAAAACACCTTCATAGTCTCAAACTGGCGTATCACCGCTGCACCATAGAAGGTAACAGAAGCACCTATTCGAGGAATAATAGCATCAATTTCTTGAAGTGATGACCCTCTATAATAAATTTGAGGCTTCTTTTGTTCAATAACAATATCACATTTGGTGTGGTCAATAATTAACATTTCATGCCCTCTGCGTTCTCCTGCTTCCTTAATACGTTTAGTAGAATAAAGATTAGGGTTTCTGGACAAAATGGCCATTTTTAACTTATTTCTCATGTTTGTTTTTTAATTTGTTAGTAGAAGCAACATCCACTAAAAAGCGTTTTTTTAAAAATTTGCGTCCGATTAATACAGGATAACGCATCCCCTGTCGATTGGTCAAGGTGAGTGCTATAGGGTAATGCTTTTTCCCAAAATATATAGTAGTCATAATTTTATAACGACGTTCTGTTTGTCCATTAGAACTTTTTACAACTGCTATATTATATTGATCAAAAATCAGGCATTGTGGTGCAGAAGAAGCAGTAATAGAAGATGAAAAATAACAATGGAGCTGCCCTTTTTCCTCCCAAATTTTCTCACAGTGTATACTCGAATTGTAGGCACCTGTATCTATTTTAGTACTAATATCATACAAGCCTAGCGCTGGAAAACTCGCATACTCTACTCTACCAATAATAGTCTTTTTTGTCATAATTATTTATTGAGCTTCAAAGATTAAACAAATAGTCTAATTATTCCGCTTACCTTTTCTAAAATTATCCATTAACAAAAAAACACTCCATTACAAAAGCAGTTCAACAAGCATAAAACTTATTTAAAATAAGCAAATAAAATCAAAAAAAGCTTTTCACTTTTTTTTTATTTTTTGCTAAAAAACTCCTGTTTAAAAGGTCTATACTAATAATAATTTACTTGTTTTTTGATCTACAAATAACAATTGAAGCCTAAAGTATATTTTTTTAGTGACAAAATAGTACTGTTCAAAGGCTTGTTTTGAATATAATTATAGCAAGCTGTTTTCCAATCATTTATACAATAAATTTAACAACTAAAAGTATACTACCTGATTTTAAAAAAAATAAAAATTATAAAAAAAATAAAAACTCATAAAACTCAAACAATCCCTTACAAACCCTTGATAAACAAATACTTAAACAACACAAAATAGCTTTTTTTATTTTAACTATAATAAAATTTTATTTTTAGAGAAAAAACTAAATAAAAATTCTGTGTAGATACCCTTATTTGTTAGAATAATTTGTTGTATCTTGTTAATGAAACACAAAACAAACATTAAGCAATGTGTTTGACTAAGGATCAATACTATTTAATAACAATATTTTGGTTGTCACAAACACACTATCTATCAAGCCAAAAATTATGAAAACAAAAATATACATAACACTACTAGCTTGTTTAGGATATTTTGCAGAAAGTAAAGCTAACGACTTGCAACTTACCATTGGTGAAGCTTTATCTCTTGCCGCAGATCAAAAAATACAATCACAACGGGTAGCAAGAATATACATGTCTCTCTGCAATAACATGATGGAACCTAGTTTTTATCAAGAACGCGATGTAGCTATAGCGCTTTTTGATGAACAATTGAGGAAACTGAGCTTGTTCATGCCTACTGAGGAAATTAAATTTAGTATGGAGCGTGTCAAAAAGCTTTGGAAAGAATACAAAAAAATTGCAGGCTGGTCTATCAAAAAGGATGCTGGCTCTAAGCTGCTAAAGCTTTCGACAGGAATGCTCCAGTCAAGCAATACCCTATACAACTCTTATCTAGCATATCAACGCTCACAAACAGCAACACAAGCCAACAGTGACTTGGTAACTATCAATGAGTATCTCAAGCGGAATATTGATCAGCAAGTGCTAGTAGAACGCACTATGATGTATTATTTGGCCGAAAAACAAGGTATTGAAGCACAAGGCACTAATGCTACTTTCAAAGAAGCCCAAAAAATATTTTTACGCATGTTGAATATTTTGGCCAGAGCAGAAATCAGTTCTGCTTCTATTCGTCAAGATATTGCTACCATTCGACAACAGTGGACCGTGTTAGAAACACATTTTGATGATGTAAACAATGAGCAAAACTACATGAAGGAGATGTTTTACAGTGCTAACAAAATCAAAGCATTGTTGAAACATATTGCCAAGAATTATAAAGATTTAGCTGTAAAACTCAACTTGAGTTACTCCCTCAATGAGTCCATCAGTCAAACCATCTTGGTTCAACGAATTTCGAAGGCATACATTGCCAGCCATGCTGATGAAGCATTGAGCTACCAATATCGCAAAGAAGTAATGGAAGGTGTAGAAGCATTTGAAAAACGTATCAATTCTATGCTCCACACGGCACAAACCGAGGAAATTACAGATGCACTCAGAGTAGTTCAGATAATGTGGAAAAACTACCAAAAACTGGTTACAGACTTGGATAACATTAATGAAATGAGCAAGATAAGACTCATGGAACTTTGTTATGTAATAATGGCTTCTTGTGACCAAGTAACTGATGAAGTAGAGAACTATGCCAAAAGCATACCTGCTTACATGGAATTATCTGTCAAAGATGGCGTTCAAGTAGAACCCTCTGAAGATATAACCTATCTCACACGTGCTGCTAGTAATATGGCAGGTTTATCAGAGCGTACTTCTTTATACTATATGATGAAAGTTGCCAAAGTAGATTATAACTTATCTTGCAAACGCCTTTCTGAAACCATCAGTGAATTTGACAACTACTACCAAGAATTAAGCAGTTCAAATTTAAATAGCCAAGCGTTAAGAATGCTGTTGGAAAGCTGTAAAGAAGAATGGACTTGGATGAAGAGTGCTTGTCAGAATCCCAAAGAAGAAAACATCACCTTGATGTTGGAAAATTCCAACCGATTGCGTAAAAAGATGCTCAAAGCAAGTGTGCTTTACGAACACGAAATGAACGATATGTTCTCGCAAGATGTCAAAGAACAAGCACCAACAGCCTCTGCACCCTCTTCCAAATAATCACCCCCCATCCCTAAAAATAAAAAAATAGGTTTGCCTGAATATGGCAAACCTATTTTTTTATACCCATCCCCTCTCCTTCCACAACTCACTCCTCCAACAGAATCTATTCAGAAACTGTATTCTGTACTAAAGTTATTGTACTTTGCACTAATTCCTCCTCTATGGCAAGTTCTAGTACCATAATGGCATTACTCTCCTATTGTAATTGTGATTTACCCACTACATTTGTTGAGCAAATAATTCCTATTGCTTATTCAATTTATGGAATAAGTGATTTGATACTATTTATTGCTCACTCCATTTTTAATGAATAAACAGCTCTTATAAAAATCAAACCTAAAATAAATGCAAATAAAAAACAATAATTACTGTTTTATTTCAGGATGGTTGGTTTTTATTTAAAAATCAATTATTAACGTATATCTGAAGCATAAAAATAGACGTATGCTATATTTTTACCCTTAAAGGATGACACAATCAATCTATTAAAATACATTTTTTAATAAGCTTAGAAGTATAAAAATCCCCTTGTATTACCAATACAGCCTAATAGTAGACAGTAAATCATACTCTTTTTATTTATCTTAACAAATCGTTAACGCAGTCACAAAAAAACGTTTCAAAGCTGTATATTTATAGAAGCTCTAAGCTTAATAATTTTTTTGACGAAAACCAAACCATAAAATACTTTTACAATAAATATATTTAAGTTACAAAATTCAAATATTAAATAATAGTTTTCTCTTTTTTTATATTCAAAAATCAATTTTTTCCCCTTTGTAGCAGAGTCTATCAAATACAATATCCTCAAAAATAAATATTATGAAATATTTTGTAATAAGTAGCCTAATCCTATCCCTAGCATTTACAGCCTGTCAAACAGAACAATCATTAATTTATGATATTCCGACCACTTATAATTTTGCCAATGTAGACTATGCAGGCCAAACTGAGCGTATCATCATGCTAAAAGAGCTGGCTACTTATGCCAAATCAGCCAATACCCGCAATCACCCACAATTGAGCAGTGTAGTAATGGAAAATATGTATGAAAATAATACTGTTAATGGAAATCCTTTCTCCGATCCTGCCCTAGCAACCTCCACCAAACAAATCAAAAACAAAGTAGCACCTGCTGTACAAGCGGCATTTTCTAGTTATATGTCTGCCCTAGCAACGGCTAGCCAATACACCAATATGACAGCAAGTGCTGGACAAGCAGGTATAGGAACCGATAATAATGGCAATACTTATTTATTTAATGCCAATGGTGTAGAACTGGCTCAATTGCTCGAAAAAGGACTAGCTTCAGCCTGCATGTATTATCAAGCCGTTACCGTTTATTTGGGCCCTACCAAGATGAATGTTGACAACAAAGCTGTTATTGATGGCAAAGGCACTAATATGGAACACCACTGGGATGAGGCTTTTGGTTACTTTGGTGCGCCCAAAGATTTTCCGGCCAATACTGCTAACCTAGATTTGTGGGCAAGATATTCTAATAAAGTAAGTGCAACTATTGGTTCTAATACCAAAATCATGAATGCATTCTTAAAAGGTAGAGCTGCTATTTCGGCAGAAGATTATGACACACGAGACGAAATGATTGATGTGGTGTGCGAAGAATGGGAATTAATATTAGCAGCCGTTGCCATTTCCTACTTCAATGATGCCAAAGATGCGGGTAGTGATGTGGCCGCTTGTTACCACTATCTAACAGAGGCTTATGCCTTTACAATGGGTATCCAATATGGCTCCAATCCAAAGATTAGCACAGCAGATTTGAATATTATTCTAGAAAATTTAGCTGGAAGTGCCGATCCTTTAAACGCTAATTTTTATGGTGTTACGATTCCCAAGATTGATGCGGCCATCAATTCATTGGCGGCCATCTACACTGAACTAGAATCCGTTAAGGCATCTTTATAAATTCTTGTCTTTGTTTACACCTTGTTGGCATCTTTTGCATGCTTGAAAATAAACGTGCAAAAGATGCTATTCAACATAACAAGCTAAACCCTTCGCTTCATGCTCACTATGTCCCTATACCTCACTTTTTTATCTCCAACTACATTTACTAAACATTATGATGCGAATTGTACTAATACTTTTTATTATACTAACTGAACTTCCAATAGCACAAGCATGGACCGAACTAACAGGTAATAT
Source organism: uncultured Aureispira sp. (assembly GCA_964445645.1). GTDB lineage: Bacteria > Bacteroidota > Bacteroidia > Chitinophagales > Saprospiraceae > Aureispira. The sequence continues at coordinate 25,200 of CAYULH010000043.1, forward strand.
TCGTGGTATTGTTACCAATCAAGAATCAGGACAAGTAATTAGAGGTGCGACCATCCGACTAGTACTCTTTAATGAGCGTAAGAATAAGTTTGAGCAAAAGTCCTTTTCTCAAGATGCAGGAGAATTTTTGTTTGATAATATTCCTCCGGGCTTGTATGACTTAGAATGCAGTGCCTTTGGTTTTAAAACAACTCGCTTGGTGGGTGTACAAATTCGAGAAGATCGAACCAAACTCGCTTTCTTCAAAATGGAGCGTGGCTCTGCTGCTGAAATCAACGAAATTTTTACCTATGCAGCCTTAGAAGCCAAACAAAAAGCGACCACAGAAACCAGTACAGCTACTCAAGAAACTTTGGAAGATGCTCCTGCAACTATTTATGTAATTACAGCAGAGGATATTGAGGACAATGGCTACATGAGCCTAAATGAAATATTGGAGGATATTCCCGAATTTGAAATACAATACAGAAACAGTCCGCAAAACAATAATCTAGTTTCTGCTAGAGGCGTTTATGGCAATGATAAACTGCTCATTCTAAAAGATGGCCATCGTTTTAATAGTATGGTCAATACGAGTTATACCCTGATGGAAAACTATGGCGTGCGTTATGCCAAACGAGTTGAGATTATATTAGGTCCAGCCTCTGCCCTATATGGTGCTGATGCCTATATGGGGGTAGTTAATATTATTACAGCCAAAGGAGACGAAACTCAAGCAGCAGGTATTACAGGAAGCTATGGCAATTACAACACCACCCACAATGCTGCTTATGTTGGTTGGGGCAAAGGTGATGTTTCCTTTGCTTTGGAAGGTGGTTTTTATCATACAGATGGTGCCAATATCAATGAAGTCTACAGCGACGAGTTTCGATTTTACAATCGCAATTACCTCACCAATGGCGATGTATTAACAGGTGTATTCCAGAATAGCACCCAAAACTTGCCTATTGAACCCTTCAGTCTGTCTCGCAGTGGAGCTTATCTCAATGGGCGTTTTGATTATAAAAAATTCAATTTCAATGTCTCCATTAATCGGGAAACACACAGCAGTTCTGCCGGTGTTAGAGGAGAGTTCTCGCCTTATTGGCAATCCTCTCGTCTAGGCAATTCTATGTTGAATATAAATTTGCACCAAGATTATGTGTTCAAGAAAAATAAAAAATGGAGTGCTTCTACCAACTTCACCAGCTCTATTGTGCGACTAGTTCCGGGTGGCAATTTTGTCAATAGCTTCTCTTCTTATCAAAAAGCCTATAAAACTGCTATTGATTTGGGTGGTCGTTTGCAACAAAATGTGAGTTACCAAATCCACAAAAGGCACTCTATTACAGCCGGTCTTGCTTTTCAGCATTCATTTACCTTGCCCCAAACCAGTGACCTACCCGATGATCTGGGGTTTGTAAATGCCTTGAGTCGAGTTTCTACGGTAGACCTCAATGTCTACTACCCCGGTACCAATTTTGTTGATAATGATGGTAATAGCCTAAAAATTTACCAAACCTTTCATTATTTGCGCCGTTGGGTGGCTGCTGGATTTGTGGAGTATAGAGGAAATATTGCCGATAAGCTATTGATTACCGTTGGGGGACGTTATGACCAAATCATAGATGTTAGTGAGTATGCTCGTACCACTCCCAAACCCAGTGTTACCTACTTCAACTTTAGTCCTAGAATGGGACTCGTCTATAAACCTACCAAAAACTTGCGCTTTAAGTTTTTTGCTGGGCAAGGTTTTTTGCAACCCTCGCCAGAGCGCAAATATCGCAAGTATGGCACCTTTAGATTGGCTAGTGACCAGAATAGTATTGAGGGTACCTTCTGGCATACGCCCAACCCAACATTAGCCCCCGAAAAGGTGAGAACCTTCGAGTTGGCTAGTAATTATTCTAAAGGAGATTTTACCATTGGGGTTAATGGTTACTTTAATACCATTATCAATGCTATTGTTTCAGAACTTTTCTTTAGCGACCAAAACAACCAACGCACCTTTCAGGGTATTCCTATTCAAACAGAAGAAACCAATGTCAACAGTCCTGATCCTACTTTTGTGTATGGTGGCACCTTAAATGCTGCTTATCGTTTAGTATTTGGCAAAGAGGAACAACTAAAGATCAAACTTAGAGGAAGTTACACCTATGCTGATGGTCAGGTAAAATGGTCGGACAACCTTCCGTACACCGCTAAACATACGGCCAAATTAGGTGTTTTAATAAAATTCCACAACTTCTCTTTGAACAATAGGCTGCTCTTCCGCTCCGAGAGTTATAGCAATCGTTTTGTTGATAATGACGGTGTGATTGTACAATACGAAAGTCCTGCGTTTTTTGTTTGGAATGCCTTTGCACGATACAAGATTCTAAACAAAAAACGTTTTAATTTGGATGTGTTTGTTAAGGCAACTAATGTACTCAACAGCAAATATTATCATGTAACAGATAATTCTAGCATTGCCTTAGGGGCATCTCCACAAGATCCCATTCGTATTATGGGGGGTGTTTCTGTCAATTTTGGTAGAATGAAATAAATAATAATGGGTGGTGGTAGGGGCAAGTAGCGACAAGGCATGCCTTGTCGCTACTTGCCCCTACCACCCATCTAATTCTTACCAATCAACTTTTCTTCTTTTTTGCTTCTGATAGCCTCATTGCCATCTATAAAATCACCAATAATACTGGAAACCCTTCTGGGATGAACCATGTGATAAAGATGCTCTCTAAACAAATCCTTTTCTTCAGAATCTGTTACATCAATTACATTGACATTGGCAGTTTTATGAAACTTAGGTACAAACTTGGCAATCGTATCTTTTTTACTTTTTAGAATAAGAATAGGAACACGATTCCTAGCCATATTGGCAAAAGAAGTTTGCTTATCATGGGTAATTGATTCTAGCAAAGCGGCATGTACTTGAATGGCAAATAGCTTGGCAGGCAAACGGTTTAAGGCACGCTCAATTGGAATACGATCCAAATGTGGCAAGGAATTCATGTTACGCATAGTACGCATGATGCGCTCTTTGGCAGCCACCCACACGCGTTCTCGCATACTGGAGTTTTTGCGAATGAGAAATTCTGAAAAACGCAATGCTCTGCGGCGAACGCCCTTGCGTGTATCAAAAGGTATGACACGGCGAAAAGAAAACAACATCGTTTTCTCTACCACATTTTTGCGATATTTCAAGGCGGGTAATAATACTGTATCTAAGAAACCTGTGATGGCATGTTTGGCCTCTTCTCCAAAAAATGGATTGGCTCCAATTCTACCACAGAGATAGTTCTTGATTCCGGGCAATTCATCATAATCCCTATCCATCAACATAAAATAGGTATTCCCCATAGAATGATCAAAAATATAAACGGGATGCCCTTGTTCTCCAAAATACTGCACCACTTTATCAATATTCTTGACCACATGCCTAGAGTATCGCTCAAAAGGTAAATCATGTGGAATAGAGCCATAGTGCATAGCCGCTCCAATATATTTGCTTGCAGGCAGTGCCGTAAGTACTCCATCAAAAGAATTGAGCCCCAAAAAACCATGTATCAGCAAAATAACTGGCCGTTTGTCATCGGCTCGTTCCTCATAGGGCAGTGCCATATCCAACCGAATGGTGCTAGGCCCATAGGGAGTTTGACGAACCAACTTTACTTGTGGCCAAGTAAGCGCACGGTCATCAATAAATACAGTCATACGTTTGTCTACAGCATCAACATAACGCAAAAAACTAGGACTCTCATTGGATTTGCCCAAACGGTCATACAACCATGCCAAAGGGCGGCGTTTGTCTGATTTGGTTGCCAAAACAGCAATGCGTTTGGCCTTGGACAAAAATGCTGGCGTGCCTGTAATTTCCAATTGGCCACTGGTTACATCTGTCACCAACACCACTGGTTCCTCTGAATCAAAAGCCTCCGAATTGCGAGAAATACCGGCTACTTTACCCCTAGGGTTAAAACTCAAAAATACATAATCAAATCCTTGCTTATTGTGTTTGCGGAGATACTGTTTGAGATTGTTATTAAATCCTTCGGCATACTCCTCAATGCTCTCACGCTTAATGCTCCGCCCCAAGATTTGTTTTCTGGTAATCATGCCTTTACGCAACATTTTGGTCAAAAAATGCTGGGCATCCATTACCCCTTCCAACTCACGCTGGTGCATCAACTTAGAATTGGTAAAAGTAAACCGAATCAAGGACGAGCGTCGGATTTCATGATAATGGTCAAATATATACTGATAAGCCCCCGAAGGTGATACGCCATGAGCTAACCCAACCAAAAAGCGTTGGCCTCGATCCGTGATTTTATTGGCATAATCAATAAAATCTTGCCCTACAGCCTTATCAAAAGCTTCGGGAGTGCGAAAATATCTCGTCTCTGGTACGGAATAAGCATCACTTTGGGGCTTTTCAGAGCAAAAAAAGGGTATTAAATCAAAAGATTTCTTCTTCGTCATCTTTGTTATTACTAATTAAAAAATTGGGGGCTTGCAAAAACTTTAGATAATTAAGTGGTGAGGCACTTACTGTTGGTTCATGTCTTGATTGGGAAATTGTTGAAACAACATAATTTTACCATAAACATTCTGCTGCTGCTCTTGGGTAAATGTTTTTATGATTGCTGATAAATCATCTTCTATCTTATAAGCTACACCTGTTTCTGCCTCCATAAATTCTCTAATCTTTTCTCTCAAACGCAGACGTGTTTCACGAATCTGCTTTAGTTGTTCCTCCTCTGACAACATACGTGCCTGTAACTGTTCAGGGGTCAACGAATCTTCGTTCCAATTCTCAAAACTCATATTGCAATGTATTTAGTGGGCAATAGCCTTTCCTGATTCATCCAGAAAAGTTACTCGCTTTTCATGTTCAATATTCATAGTTGCTTTGCCCTTGTAATCACTAATTTTGCCTGTAATACAAAGTTTTTTGCCCAAAAACTCTATTTCTGGATCATAACTAAAATTTTTGACGTTATCGCCCCAAATAGAACCCGAGAAGGTATGATTGGGAAATTTTTCATCAAAATTGAAGAAAATTGATCCATTTTTGATTTTTCGAGTTGAAACAACTGTTCCACAGACACAAGCTTTTTTATTAATAAACAAATCTGCCTCTAGCGAATTAAGCGTGTTTTTTGGTCGTTCATTTATAGCCAAAGGTGCTTGAGTACCAATCTCTCCCTCCTTTTTCTCTTCCCACAATTCAAAAGAAGCAGATGCCTCCAAACGTGCCTCCAAATCTTCTTCCAACGCTGTAAAAAAATCAATTCCTGTTTTGGTTTCTATGGCATCCACTGTTGTAGCATAAGCAATCAAAGGCTTTTCACAAGCCCCATTGGGCATCAAAAAGGCAATCGCTTTCTCTTTGCCCGGTGTCAAATCAAGCACTAATTTATAAAATTCTTTAGGAATTGACACAATATTTGGGCCTTGGGTAATGGTTGGCAGGCCTTCTTCCAGTACAGGCCCTGTTATTACATAAAGCTGACACTCTTTGGCCCAAACATGCCCCCTAATAAATCCTTCTAGTTCTGCCCAACGTTCTCGATTCAGCTCTGGACGCTGTGGAGCCATATTAGAGTACACATAAGACTCACTAATAGCTCGTTGCGACCACCGAAAATCTGCTGAGGGTGCCAAATGCCCTCGATCATAGCCACTGTACCAATAATCGGCTTTCTCGGCAGTACCTGTAGCAACCAAAGAATCCTTTCTAAAATCATTGGTTCTGGACAAATTGCCCTTATTAACTGCTGGTATAATAATATGTGCGACCCAGTTTGCTTGTTCGTGTGCTTCATTATAGCTCAATAACAACGCGCCATGCTCTACTAGTTCCTGATTTTGCTCTTTTGGCACTTGAGGCAAGCCCAAGGCTTTAATATCCTCTCTAATTTTTTTTAGACGCAAATTTTCTAATGCTGCTGTTATCTCCAATTGACGCTTTTCCAATTGTTTGCTTTCTTGCTCCAATTGATTGATCTCGGCTGCCGTAGCGCCTTGCGCCTCAACTGTTTCGAGTCCACACCAATAAAAGAAACACCAACAACTTATCCATAAAAAATATCTATTCATGGCCTATTCAATGAGTGACGTATTATACTAATTATCAGCAACTTAACTTACATTAATAATCTTTAAGCAACACTAAGGATACAATTGCCTATCTTACTAAAGATAAGGTTATTAATACAAACAAACAAAACCTGTTCAATAGAGCTACTAGAATTTTCTTTTTTTTAACAAAAAAATTACTTCAAATTCTTGTTTTTTGTACGAATAGCTTTCGCTTTTTTATTCAACTCTGGGTCATCTTCGGGCGCAAACTCTATAAACTTACCCATAGTTCCCCGAAAACGAGTGGCAAAATTCTCTCGTTCTACAATAGAGGTAAAATTGTCTACATAAGCCCATTGTGGGTCTATGGGGGGGGTAACCAAGTCTATTTTTTCTAGTTTTTTGAATATAACAGGCAAAAAGCCCATTTCATCCAGTTTGATTTTCTTGGCAAACCCACGCAAGAAAGATCCCTGAAAAGGATCGGTTGCCAAAGCTATTTTTGTAAAACCTTGCTCTTTAGCTACTCTATACGAGTAATATAAATTCTCTGTACTGTGTTCGGCACACTCCTCGGTAAAAATATGTGCTTTATCCACCCCTAGTGCCTCTGCATACAAAGCCATAATTCGAGCCTCTATATAAGGTGAATACACAGCACTACCCGAAAAAATAATATTCTTAGTAATATCTTGCTGATACAAATACACAGCCCAATGCACACGCATTTTCATAATGTCACTCCAAGTACCATTCTCAAAAGGCACTCCCGGAACAATAATCGCATCATAAGGTGCTTGTGTACGGTACTTTTTAAATTTTTTCTTACCTCCTATACTGATACAGGAACCCACCAAAATAATCAACCAGCCTAAATAGACTACTTTTTTTGAGTAATGAAGAAGTTGCTTCATAATCAACTAATTGAACTAGGACGATGACAAGGAGGATAAAGAATGTTATTTTCACTCATTATATAAGCAATCTCTTCATTTTTTGTTCATTGATAATACTAATAACTAGCTCATGCTTTTTATTATCACCTAGCTAGTTGCTCCCCCAAAAGTTTTGAAATCTAAGCAGAAAAGAGTAAACTAGAAGTTTTGTGGACTAGCTTATTTACTATGTATATCAAGGCGACTTATGCGCTCAATATTTTTGTGGCCTATCATCCGAAGGATCAAGAGCAATTTGAGGAATTTTGGAAACAATTGGACCTGCTCCAACAGCACAATCGAGGCTATTTCTTAGAAAAAGTCTGGTATAATGGCAGCGACCGCAGTTATGAACAAGATGCAAACATTCGCCAACTCGCCGAAGCAGCCGACATCGTGTTACTATTACTATCCGACAATTCCATCATTTCGCCTTTCTTTCAGTCCAACGCCATCAAAGACCTGCTAAATGACCACCAAAATGGCCATACCATTGTACTGCCTGTAGTTCTCAATACCTGTTGGTGGGAAGATACTATTTTTAAAAATATGGAGGTATTGCCCAAGGCAGGCTTACCCTTGTATGAGGACGAACAAATAACAGAGGAACTATACGAACAAGTTATAGGCAGTATACAACAAAAACTGATGCTTGTACGCCAACAAAAACTTGCCCGTGAGGAAGCTTTTGATAAAAAAATAGCCGATGCAGAAGCGATTTATGACCATTGGGAACAAAATCCGGCTCAATTGCGTGCAGCTCTCCCCCTCTACCAAGCAGCGCTACACTATTGGCTAGAGGGCTTCAAACCCGATTACAAAGTTATTGAAGCGCGCATTGCCACTTGCCAACGTGAGATAGATTTTAGGCACTATGCCAAGGCCGCCCTAGAGGCGCATAAGTTTCACGATTACCAAACTTGTTTTTTTAATTGCAAGGATGCCCTCAGCTTGCGTGATGATGCGGTTATTCGCAGATTGTACAAAAAAGTAAGCACCCACCTAGAGGAGCAAGCTTGGAAGGAAAAACATGCGCCCTTTGAGCAATTGATTCAAAAAGCACAAGCACATTTTTCGGATCTCAATTGGGTGGCGGCCCAGCAAGAATTTGAAAAAGCCATTGCCATCCACCAAAGTGATTTTAAGCCCAGCCTCGAAGTACTGGAACGCAAAATCGCTATCTGCCAGCGGGAGTATTTGATGGAAACGACACTCCAACGAGCCGAGGATCGCCGCCTAGTACAAGATTACAAGCGTATGGCCGATATTCTGCTGGATAGTGTGCAGCAAATCAACCACGAGGCACTGTACCAGATGGAGTATGCCCTCAAGCTCTTGGAGGATTTGCAACATGTAATGGTGTTTATGGACGAAAAAACCAAAAAGTGGGGCTTTTTGCACAAAACAGATAAGCGTGTGCTCATCCCTGCCAAATACAACGCCGCTTATGAGTTTACGGAAAACTTGGCTGGGGTCAAAAAATGGGATCGCTGGGGCTTTATTGATATTGAGGGCCATGAGGTTATTCCATTTAAATATGAATATGTAACGCATTTTCAGAATGGAATAGCGCAAGTCATTGAGGTGGGCGGCACAGAGCCTTATTGCATCAATCACCGAGGCGAGTATGTCGAAGCGGATGTGATTGAGGTGGAGGTGTCTACCGATATTCCTGATGAGGAGGTGCAGC
>CAYULH010000043.1:33891-38356 GCA_964445645.1 uncultured Aureispira sp.
TTCCTAGTAAGAAGAAGTAGGGGGTTGTTATCAAATTAATAAACGGATAGAAGAAGCACCAACACTTGCTAAAGTAACGAAATTAACGTATCTTGTAAGAGAAGTATTCAATTCAATGCAACAACTCAAAAAACTCAAAAAGTTGATTTACGAAAACCTAATAGATAGAATTACAATCGACTCTGCAATATGTCATGGAAAACCTTGTATTAGAGGTTTACGCTATCCTGTGGAAACTATACTGGAACTACTTGCATCAGGAATGACAAACGAAGAAATCCTAGAGGATTATGAAGATTTAGAATTAGCTGATCTTCAGGCTTGTTTATCATTTGCTGCTCAATTAACCAAAGTTAAAAATATTAGTCAACTAGTTGCATGAAATTTATCATAGATGCCCATCTTCCTAAAAAGCTCTCTACTTTTTTTTGTAGTGGCTTTTAGTGCTGTTGGTAAAAAGTCCTCCTGCTTTGGTGTGGGGACTTTTTTTTGGTTAGGGAATATCTTAATAAAGGCATATTATACTTTTTTAATTAAAGTGAATGATAGTTAATTATTTTTTTGCATTTCCAAATTAATAGACTATTAAAAATGCTATCTTTGTCTAGAACATAAAAACAATTACTTACTATAAATTTAAAATATTTTACCCTAATACAGGGTAGTTATCAATAACCTAATTCATAGCTTAACTTCAAGCATAATACTTACATATTTTTTTTTAAATAAACACATGGCAAAATATAAAGTAATTAAACTTCAACATTTACTCGTCAATACAGAAAATTATCGTTTTGAAGCTATTGGTAGCCAAAAAGAAGCTATTGATAAAATGGTAGAAGACCAGAAGGAAAAGTTATTCAATCTAGCAAAAGACATATCTGAATATGGATTGAATCCTAATGATAGAATACAAGTTATTCAATCCACTGATAATCAAAAAAAATACATAGTTCTTGAAGGAAATCGAAGAACCGTAGCCTTGAAATTATTAGACAATCCAGATTTAATTGATGATGTTCAATTATCTAATCTAAAAAAGAAGTTTAGAAAATTAAATTCAGACGATAGCAGAAAGATAATTGAAGAAGTTGAATGTACTGTATATGATAGTTCTGCTGAAGCAGACAAATGGATAAAATTAAAACATGCTGGACAAAATGACGGAGTTGGTACTGTAAATTGGAATGCCCAACAAATTCAGAGATTTGAGGAACAAGTAGAAGGTAAATCTTCAATTGCATTACAAGTAATCAATTTTATTCGAAACTCAGCAAGAACACCTAAAGATGTTTTAGATAATTTAGGCAAATTAAAAATCACAAACTTAAGTAGATTATTAGCAGACCCTGATGTTCGAGTTTTTTTAGGTTTAAATGTTACAGACGGACAATTACATTCTGATGTTGACCGTGAAGAGGTTTCAAAAGGATTAATTCAAATTGCTAAAGACTTACTTGATCCTGAATTTAAAGTCAAAAACATATATAGTAAAAAAGATCGAAAGAGATATATAAGTCAATTTCCTTCACAGAGTACACCTGATAAAAATAAAAAAGCCCCATCCAAATGGGGAAATACACAGGCATCTGATAAAACTATTCCTAAGGGCAAAAATAATAAAACAAAACCTAAAACATTACCCCAAAATAGAAATAGACTAATTCCTAGGAAGTGTTCAATGAGTATTAGCAACCCAAAAGTAAATTCCATTTTTCACGAATTAAAAAAATTGGATATTGACAAATTTACAAATGCTGCTGCTGTTTCGTTCAGAGTCTTTATAGAACTAAGTATTGATTGTTACATTGAGGAACATGGAATCGCAAATACTCCCTCAGCGACAAGATCAAACATGAACTTTCAGAAAAAGATAAATGAAGTTGCAAGTCATTTACAAAATACAAAACAAGTAGACGCAGCAATAACTAAAGGAATTAAGTTTTCAATAAAACAACAAAATGACCTACTTGGAATTGACACATGGCATGCTTATGTTCACAACAATAGATTTTCACCTAACCCTAAATATTTGACCACGACATGGGATGGAATACAAGATTTTATCACCATATTGTGGAATAATATTAAATAAATATGAACTACTATTCACCATTAAGATATCCTGGCGGAAAAGGTAAAATATCTAACTACTTTAAACAAGTCTATAAAGAAAATTCTCTATATGATGGCTGTTATGTTGAACCTTATGCAGGCGGAGCATCCGTAGCATTATCCTTGTTAATCAATGAATATGTATCTAATATAATAATTAATGACATTGATAAATCTATTTATTCTTTTTGGTACTGTGTTTTAAATCGTACTGATGAATTATGTAAACTGATAAAGGATACTCCTGTTACTGTAAATGAGTGGAATAAGCAAAAATATATTCAAAAAAATAAAAAACGCTATGGAAATTTAAAAGTGGGGTTTGCTACCTTTTTCCTTAATAGAACTAATCGATCTGGAATTTTAAATGCAGGAATTATTGGAGGTAAAGAACAAAAAGGAAATTGGAAAATTGATGCAAGATATAATAAAGTTGATTTAATCAATAGAATTAAAAGAATAGCTAAATATAAAGATAGTATTCAACTATTTAACAAAGATGCTGTAGGTTTAATTAAAATTTTGAGAAAAACTCTTCCCCAAAACACACTTTTTTACTTTGATCCACCTTATTTTATAAAAGGAAAAGATTTATATCTAAATTATTACACTTCTGAAGATCACAAGTCAATCGCTAAGGAGATAAAAAAGATTCAGTCCCAGAAATGGATTGTTACATATGATAATGTTGATTTTATATCTAATCAATATGAGGAGTTTAGGAAAGAAGTTTATACATTAAACTACAGTGCGGCAAAAGCTGGAAAAGGAAAAGAACTAATGGTCTTTTCAGATAATATTTCAATTCCAGACATTAAACTAATCGATAAAAAAAATCAATAAGTCAATACAACTGCTCTAAAAAGCATAACAACAAAAATACTATTCCCCTCCCCCCCCAAGTGCAACCTTTCCCAAAAAACCACGTAGATTAGGGGTGTTATCAACATAAAAAAACGACCTATGAAGTTTGTAGATGTAAAAAACGACATCGCTTTTAAGAAGATATTTGGCAATGAGAAAAAGACTGAAATTCTCATTTCCTTCCTCAATGCCATCTTGAAATTGGAAGGCCAACAACGGATTGTGGAGGTGGATATTATTAATCCTTACTTGTTGCCTAGAGTGGCGGGCGAAAAGGCATCTATTATTGATGTGCGGGCCAAAGATGAGCGAGGAAGGCAGTTTGTAATAGAAATGCAAGTGGCGGATGTAGATGGTTTTGGCAAGCGTGTGCAGTATTATACCTGTCGAGATTACTCTAGCCAAATTGATAGAGGGGATCAGTATGCCTTGCTCAAGCCCACCTATTTTATTGGGATTTTGGATTTTAATTTCTTTGAGAAAGCCGGATATTTGTCCAATCACATCATTTTGGACGAAAAAACTTATGAGCATACCCTCAAAGATATTCGCTTTACGTTTATTGAATTGAAGAAATTTGATAAAGCGGAAACAGAATTGGAGACATTGATGGACAAATGGATCTACTTTATTAAAAATGCGGAAAATTTACATCTGATTCCTGATAATATTAATGATACGGGATTGATGGAGGCGTATAAAGATGCCGACAAGTACAGTTGGAACAAGGAAGAACTCATTGCCTATGACAATTCTTATATTGCCGAACAAGATGAAAGAGGGAAAATCATTACTGCTGAAAAGAAAGGGAAAGCTGAAGGAAGAACCAAAGAAAAACAAGAGGTCATAAAAAGATGCTGGCAAAAAAATATGCCAGTAGAGGACATTGCCGAAATTACAGAGCTAACCATTGAAGAAGTCAAAGAAATCATCCAAAGCTTTAAAGATGAAAAGAACTCATAATTGGGATAGAGAGACATTCATTGCCTATGATAATTCTTATATTGCCGAGCAAGACAAAAGAGGGAAAATCATTGCTGCTGAGAAAAGAGGAAAAGTAGAAGGCAGAATTGAAGGCAGAATTGAAGGCGAAGCCAAAGTAAAAGAGGAGGTCATAAAAAGATGCTGGCAAAAAAATATGCCTGTAGAGGACATTGCCGAAATTACAGAGCTAACCATTGAAGAAGTCAAAGAAATCATCCAAAGCTTTAAAGATGAAAAGAACTCATAATTGGGATAGAGAGACATTTATTGCCTACGATAATTCTTAAGTAGGTGCAAAAAAGTAACCGTACAACCGAGCAACGCGAGCTCATGAACGAAGTGAACTAATAAAAAAGGAGAGGTTTTACTTCGTGAGCCCTTCGGGCAGGGCTGTTAAGTTCTAAATTTTCTAGTTTTTACACAGTGGTTTTAAGAACCCCGAAGGGGTGAAATGATTATAGCTTTGTTTGCAAAGCGTATTTTTGAACCCTGAAAGGGTGCT
>CAYULH010000044.1:0-37741 GCA_964445645.1 uncultured Aureispira sp.
AAATAAACTTATAGCCTCTATCGTAGTCGTGTATTATGATAGAGGCTTTTTTAGGCTTGTTTAGAGAGAAAAAGCAGCCAAATGTGTTTTTTTTTTAAATTATTACAAAAAAGAAAAACAAAATTTGAGCTAACCTGTTTGTTAGGTAACTAAGACATAGCGTACCTATAACCCTATTTAAGTTTCACATTACTATACTTACTTATCATCTAATTACATACATTATTGTTATGCTCAAAATCGCTATCCCCCAAGATAGTTGATTGGATATTATTACCTCACGTCCTTACTTTGACGATTCTTTTGCTTGTAATGAGTAACAGAAATGACATTTTTATACTATTTATCAAAGTAATATCCTTGTCTGTAGCAAACTCAAAAAATCAGCCATCATGGAAAAAAAGACAATTAAAAGTTTCTGGAATGAGCGCTGGGCAAAGGTAGAAACCAAACACCCAACTAAGAAAAAAGACTATTATTTCTCAGATTATGGTCGAGTGAAGAGCGTTGATAAAACAACAGAAAACGAGCAATTGCTCAAAGGCTCCAAAACTGTTCAGGGTTTTATGCTGCTCAATCTGCGGTTGGATGGCAACAAAACACAAGGTTGCTACATTCACAAATTGGTTGCTCAGGAATTTTGCCCCAAGGAACACGATGACCAAAAATTTGTGGTACACTTGGATCAAGACAACCTCAACAATCATTACCAAAATCTAAAATGGATGTCTCAAAGAGAGATGACTGATTTTCAGATTGCCAATGGGGTGTATGACCCCAAAAACAGAAAGCCCTCGCCCCTCAATAAGATGAATCCTACACGGGTGCGTTTGCTCAAAAAAAGACTTAAAGAGGGCAAAACGAAGAAGCAAATTTTGGCAAAAAACTTCAATATCACCATGGCCCAATTACGAAAAATAGAAAAAGGTATTGATTGGGGATATGTAAAACTGGAGGAAGAGGAGAGAGTGAGTTCATAAACACTACTTTTCTTACTTTGGTTCTTGTACCATCCCTGTAATAAATGTAGTCTTACATTCTATTAAGTAGGTGGACAAAATTAATTATAAGTTAAAAAATGGAAGATTTTTATTCAGATCAAGGCGAAAAACGCAGCCTTAGCGGGCTAAGGCGAGTATTTTCAACGATGAGCTGGAGGAACCCCGAAGGGCTCACGAAGTAAAATATCCGTTTTTTGTTGTAAAGAATTTTGAACGACTACTTACTGTCCTGATTTTAAATGTTATTAGTAGCAGCTTGTACGGTTATAATGACAACATTATCCACTTTCAACTTGTCTACTATCGCCAGGGGCAATGCCGAATTTTGATGAATAGTACAGACTGCACTTGTACGTTTAAGATATTTATGTACCTTTTATATGAGCTATTCCTGCTCCAGCTTTGGTTGGAGTATGGGATAGCTTTTTTTTTGAATAACTGTTACCGAGACAAGACATCTTCATTTTTTATAGTAAATTTAGGGCCTTAAAAGGTTTTTACCAACGCTATTACGACAGTACAACAGATGACTAAAACAGCATTTATTACCGGTATTAATGGACAAGATGGCTCTTATTTGGCCGAATTTTTAATTGAGAAAGGCTATGTGGTTTGGGGGATTCTCAAGCGCAATTCTGTGGCCGAAAATCAAACGTATCGCATTGACCAAATTCGCAATCACCCCAACCTAAAATTGGTATACGGTGATCTTATTGATTTGGCTTCGTTGGTCAATGTATTGCAGCGCGCCCAGCCCGATGAGATTTACAATCTAGCGGCACAGTCACATGTACGCATCAGTTTTGACCAGCCTATTTACACGGCTCAAGTCACGGGTATTGGCACGCTCAATTTGCTAGAGGCCATGCGTTTGATTTGCCCCAAAGCACGTTTTTATCAGGCTTCCTCTTCCGAAATGTTTGGCAATAACATTGATTCTGACGGCTACCAGCGTGAAACCACTCCGATGAGTCCCGTATCGCCCTATGGTTGTGCCAAGGTATTTTCTTATAATATTTGTAACAACTACCGAAATTCGTACAACCTTTTTATTAGCAACGGAATTTTGTTCAACCATGAATCACCTAGACGTGGTTCTAACTTTGTGACCAACAAAGTAGCCAAGGAAGCGGCTAGAATCAAGCTGGGCTTGTCGCAACAGTTGGTATTGGGCAATACCCAAGCTACCCGCGATTGGGGACATGCCAAGGATTATGTCAAAGCTATGTGGATGATGTTGCAACACGATAAGGCCGATGATTTTGTATGTGCAACAGGCGTTTCGCACTCGGTGCAGTACTTGGTCGATTATGTGTTTGATTCTATTGGGCTAGACCCCAAGCAGTATGTTTCTACCGCAGAACGCTACATGCGCCCCGAAGAATTGCACGACTTGAAGGGGGATAGTACCAAGATGCGTGAAACATTGGGCTGGGAACCCGTGTATACTTTTGAAACTATGATGGATGAAATGGTGCAGTATTGGTTGGATTTTTATAAAAAAGCGTAGCAATGGCAAAACGATTGGTAACAGGCGGCACGGGCATGGTGGGCAGTGCCATTCAGGCAGACCTCAAAATTGGGCGCAAGGATTGTGATTTGGGCAATTGGGAGGCGGTGAATGCTTTTTTTGCACAACACCAGCCCGAAGAGGTGATTCACTGTGCGGCCAAAGTGGGTGGTATTTGGGGCAATATGAATTATAAAGGGGATTTTTTTAGAGAGAATATTCTCATGAATACTCATGTCATTGAGGCGGCACGCCTGCATGGTGTCAAACGCTTGGTGGCTTTCCTGTCTACCTGTGTTTTTCCCGATCAAGTCACTTATCCCCTATCTGAAAACAAAATTCATCTGGGGCCACCCCACACTTCCAATGATGCTTATGCTTACGCCAAACGCATGACCGATGTTCAAATTCGTGCTTATCGGGAGCAATATGGCTTGCAATATGTATCGGTTATTCCTACCAATATTTATGGTCCCAATGACTTGTTTGACTTAGAAAATGGCCATGTGGTGCCTGCTCTTATTCATCGTTGTTATTTGGCGCGCGAGCGTGGTGAGGATTTAGAAGTTTGGGGTTCGGGAAGCCCGTTGAGGGAGTTCATCTACGCAGAAGATGTAGCCAAATTATCGGAATGGGCGCTTGAAAATTATGACGAAGCAGAGCCTATTATTTTTTCTACTTCCGAAGAGACGAGCATCAAGGATTTGGTGGAAATGGTTGCGGAGTTGTTGCAATTCAAAGGCAAGTTAATTTGGCGTAGCGATAAACCCGATGGGCAATTTAGAAAGCCGAGCGACAATTCTAAACTGGAAAAATACCTGCCCGATTTTCGGTATACGCCACTGTATGAAGGGCTTCAGAAAACAGTAGCTTGGTTTGAGGAAAATTATCCTAATGTGAGGACTTAAAGGCTTACATATTGCTTTTGCCAAGTTTCGTCTACCAATAGTATAACTAAAGAATTAGCATTTAACCACCTTATTAGTTCATTTTTGAGTGTAGTATAACGCTGTTGTACGGCAAGATTAGCGGCTTGTTCTTCTGTTTCCACAATAAAAAACATATAATTATCCACATCTACATCCAAGTAGATTTGACGCTGTTGGGATTGCCCAAGAAACTCTAAATCAAACAACTTGTTGGCCAGTTCATTGACCATTGCAGGGTTAATTTGAGTACGGTCAAAGGTGATAACATGATCCAAATCTCCATACGTACGACTAATAACTGCTTCTGTGTCATCGCCTGCCTCTGTAGCAACTTCTGTTGTCACTGTTTCATCTGCGCTTGCGAATTCATTGCCCCGTTCCAAAAGAGATAATACGGCTACGGATAGCATGAGTATAATCATAAATGCCGTAGCAATAATGCCTGCTACTCGCCAATTGCTGTGCAAAGTGCCTCCTTCCTCTAAGTGTGCTACTACTGCCGCCTCTTGTGTATTCGCAAACACGGCTTTGCTGGCAAACACACACAATAAACTGTACAATAAGCCCGGCAATTCAATGATATAGCTCTCCACAACAATAATCGCTATCATATACAAAAAAGTGCTAAGAATAGTAGTTAACCAAGCAAACGATACTTTTTCGTACTGCCCAAGTGATCTATAATTGCTTATCATCAAATAACCTGCAGCCAATGGGCCACCAAAAAATGCTGCAAAAAATAACATTTTGTCATTATATACCCTGCCGCCTGTAACAACCTTGATTTCATCTAAAATAGAATCGGTAGACATGAATTTTGTTTTTTATTAGAAATGTCTCAAAAACGTACATACTCTATATCCCAAGACTCATCCACTAAGATAAGTTGCACCTCGGAGGTATTCAGAAATTTTTCTAAAGAGTTTTTGATGCGTGTATAGATGGCTTGAATGTCGGGGTCTTGCGCTTGGCTGGCTACCTCTACCATCGAAAAAATATACACATCCTCCAGTCTTTCGGCATAGACCTGTCGCTGTACGCTTCGACTGAAATAACCGATGTTCATAAAACGCGCTCCTAGTGCATTAATTTGTTCCGTAGTCCACTGTGAGCGGTCATAAGAAATAACATGTTCTAAGCCGCCATAAAAAGCACTGGTTATGCCCGAGGTGCGGTCTTGTTCAGGTATTTGTACCTGTGGTGGTGGTGGTGGCGATGGCGGCATCAACTCTTGCTCATTGAGCCAGTAAAACATTGCTCCTACGGCCATAGATACCATAAATATTGCAAGAAAAATCATTGCAATTATCTTAAACACCTGCCAACCGCTATGAAAAGCACCGCCTTCCGCTACATATTGTTGGACGGCCTCCGCTTGTTCCTTCTTGTATATCACACGGGTTACACCATAACTCAACAGCCCATAAAGCACATCGGGCAATTCATACACATAGTACCCAATTGCTACAGCCGTTCCAACATACACCAGCATTCCCAAAATAGACATGGCCCAAGTAATCCCTACTTTTTCCTCCTGCCCCAGTGCTTTGTAATTGTTGGCAAGCAGATAGCCTGCGCCCAGTGGGCCACCCAAAAAAGCTCCAAAACTAACCATCCGCTGGCTGTAAACTTTGGGTTTAATCGTTACTTCATCTAAAATAGGATCGGTAGACATGATAATTAGGGTTAAAACGTAGACAAGGTATATTCTAAATCTTCATCCATTAAGATAAGCTCCACAGTGGTTCCCTCCACAAAAGCCTCTAGCTGTGCTTTGGCATTGTTGTAAAGGGCTTGCGTAGCCGAATCAGAGGGATCTACATCAGCTTGCGTCACCGTAAAGGTGTATTGTCCGCCATTTATTTCTAAATAAACAGTTTTGGAATTGACCTTGTCAAAAAAGCCCACAGTAGTTAACTCTGCTGCTATGGCATCAATCTCCTCATCGCTAATATCGGCCCGATTATAAACAATAACGTGCCCTGCATCTCCATAGCTCTGTGTTTGAAAATCTGCCTCAATAGTGGTACTGATTTCAGGTGCTTCTACCACTAATGCCTGCTCTGGCTCACTCGGGTAAACACTAAACAACGTTATGGCAAGCACTATCGCAGCTATCACCCCAAATACCGCCAAGGTCACGCCAAAAGCTCGCCAAGCACTGTGCAATTCGCCCCCCTTAGCAATGTGTTCGGTCACGGCAGCTGCCTGCTCACTCCTAAAAATCCCTCTTGTAGCAAAGGCAATGCCTATCCCCAAGCCTACGGTGGGCAATTCTATAAAGTATTCTATTGCATACGTCAAGACAAACAATGCAATCGTGCCGCCTATGGCTACTGCCCAAGTACCTTGCACCTTGTGGGGCTGTTGGAGTGCCTTGTAATTCTCAGCAAACAGATAACCGGCCGCCAAGGGGCTTCCAAAAAAGGCCGCCATTACTACCATTGTTTCTGTGTATACTTTTCCGCTAGGACGCAATTCACTTTCGTCTAGTATTTCTATTGCTTTCATGTTTTTTAGTGTTTTTAATTTTAAATCAAAGGCATTTCTTAGCATACAGCTATTGGCCCTACTAGATTTGGATAATGCTTGGGTCTTTCTGATTGTAATTCTAACTCATAGACCCGCGCTTAATCGCTTGGAGCGTAATCCATACATGCTGCCACACCGTAGGGAGTAACCCAAAATGCTTACGCAAAATAGCAAAACGCTCTTTGAGCGAGGCATTTCTATGCTGGGTAGAGATGCCCCCTTCTGCAAAACGACACCAATACGTTCCTGTATCCCGTACCGATTGACTTTTTTTGAGTACCCGAATCAACCAATCAAAATCTGCCACATAACGATACTGTAGGTCGTATTGGGGTGCCAAAGTGCGGCGCACCAGCATAGATTGGTGACTGATAGCCATGCCCTGTTTCATGGTTTTCCAAGTCAGTTCGGCTGCATTGGGGTGTGGTTTGCGGGTTTCCAAGCTGCGTTCTACCCCTTGCTCATTCACTAGTAAAGCCTTGCCATAAATAAAATCTTCATTTTGGTGATTGGCCATAATCTTACTGAGCGTATCGGGGGCGTAAATCTGGTCATCGGCATGTACATACCAAATATATTCTCCTGTAGCGTATTGCAAACCTTTGTTCATGGCATCATAAATCCCCTTGTCGGGTTCACTGATAACTCGACTCACCACTTCTTCGTATTTGCCTACTATTCGCAGGGTTTCATCTTTAGATTTACCATCAATGATTAAGTACTCTATGTGTGGATAATCTTGTTGGGCTACACTCTGCAAGGTTTTTTCAATGGTGGCAGCAGCATTATAACAAATGGTAATAATTGATACAAGTGGTAAATTGGTAGACATAGTTGTTGTTATAATTAAGTAGCCTTAAAAAAGTAAACGGGCTAAAAAAGGATTCTTTTGCACTAGCTCGGCGTTGAAAATACGCGCTGTAACCCGTTACAGCTTTGTTTTTCGCCTTGATCTAGCACAAAACCTCTCCTTTTTTATTGTACGCTTTCTTTTTTGCACCTACTTAAACGTTGAACGCTAACATAAAGGAGCAGCAAAGTACAACAATGTACTTGTTTTAGGAAGCAGAGGGCTTCAAAATCTCTAAGAGAAGGATTAGAATACTAAAATCAACTTATCAACATTGTTTTTACCTTACAAAAAGCCTATCTTTATAAGATAATTAGAGTTCAACTATTCTTACTTCATTACTGCTGTTTTTTATGAGTTTTCTCAGTAATCTATTGTCTTCTACGAATGATGCCTTGCCCGAATTCAATAATCTAGATGAAGGGATTATTTTCTTGATGCGTTATTTGCGCCCTTACAGTGAGGGTTTGGTTGATTATGAATTTTACCTCAAGAAACGTTGGATGGAAGTGCGGGATGATATAGAATTTCAAGAGGCGGTGCTGCATGTTTTTAAGGAGCAAGGCGAATACTTGCACATTATAGATGGCGATGTGGGCCAAGGGAATTGGGAACACGATTTGGAAGGTATTGTCTTGCAATTTGCAGGAGAGCATGAGCTATTTGAGCTGGTTTTTCTCAACGAAAACTTTTTTATTCTCAAAAAACACGGCAATCACGATTCTAAAGGGTACAAAAGTCCTTATCTGTTTTTGGTTTCTGAAAGGTTTTTGATTTCTAAAAAGATACCTAAAAATACCGAGTGGCCAGATTTTTTAGCCATTATGTATGAGTTTTACAAAGACAATAGCAATTACAAAGCCATTGTGTTTTTGGTTTTGCTACTCATTTTGGTAGTGGCCCTGTTCTCTGTCATATAATCTTACCCCAATTACAATCAAGACCGCAGATAATCTACAGGTTTGCGGCCATACTCTGCTACGTAGAGCTTAGAGAAATAATGAACATTGGAAAAACCAACATGATGTGCTACTTCAGATACCGTCTCAAAACGTCTGGTTTCTAATAGGTGGCGCGCTACATCCAACTTCACACCACGGAAATACTGATTGGGAGTCAAGCCTGTTTTGGCTTTAATTTTTCGGCGCAATTGTCGCTCACTCAAGTTGAGATCATACGCCAAACTGGTTATATTAAATTGTGTATTGCCTACTTCTCGTTTTACAATTTTTTCCAAATTTTCTACCCAAGAATCGACATTGCTATTTAGTGGTGCTTCTTTTGGAGTTTCTTGTTGCTGCTCATTGCTGGCAGGCTTATCCTGCTTATCCCAATATTGTAGCTGTTGGTAATGCTCCAATAAGTTCTCGATTCGTGCCAATAATTCTCTATTGGAAAATGGTTTTTGCAAATAATCATCTACGCCAATTTTCAGCGCTTTTAGTTTGTCTCGTTCAGCGGTACGCGCTGTCAGCATAATAACGGGTATTTGTGCTCTTTGAGGGTTATTTTTTAGTTTTTCTAAGAATTCAAAGCCATCCATAACAGGCATCATAACATCAGAAATAATTAAATCCACTTCATTATTATTTTCCTCTAACAATAGCAAAGCTTGTTGACCATTTTCTGCTGTTTTTACATTGTAATACTGACTCAACAACACACTCAAGAATAGGCGCATATCCATCAAATCCTCTACAATAAGAATAGTTGCCGAAGAGTCGGACACCAAGGAAGGCGGTACAAAGTCTTCCACCTCTTCTTTGGGTTCCTCCTTTTTTTGCAATGCTTTGAACGGAACAGTTAGCATAAACGTACTGCCTGTTCCCAAAATACTAGCTGCCTGAATATCCCCCCCCATCAACTGGGCTAGTTCAGAAGCCAATGCTAGGCCAATTCCTGTACCACCTGTTGCTTTGCCTTCTTTGGCTTGATAAAAACGCTTAAAAATATGCGGTAAATCTTCTGGTGCAATTCCTTTGCCCGTATCATTGACATTCAAGTAAAGACATTGAGTGGCCTGATCCCAACGAGTACTCATTCCCACATGTTCTCCCTTAGGCGTGTATTTTAGAGCATTACTCAATAAATTATTAATAATCTTCTCTAGTTTATCTACATCCATCAATACTATTAAGTCGTCTGGAATCTCCTGATCGATAACCCAATGTATGCCCTCCAACGCTGCCTGCTCCTCAAAATTTGACCAAAAACTCTTGAGCACTGCCGCCAATTTTCGAGGGTGTTCCTCCAATGCCAATTGATTGGCTTCGAGCTTTGATAAGCTTAAGATTTCCTCTACCAATTGATTGAGTTTGAGGCTATGACGACGAATCAAGAGCAATAAGGCTTGTACTTCTTCTGGGGTTTGAGGTTCTTCTTTGTTAAGAGCAGCTTCTACTGGCCCCAAAATAAGCGTTAAGGGAGTTCGGAGCTCATGAGAAATATTGGCAAAGAAACGCGTTTTCATTTCATCTAGTTCTCTGAGTGCAGTGGTCTGCTCCTCTATTACACTCGTACGCTTTCGAACACGTTTTTCTAGTAATAATTGGGCTTCTTGCAAGCGTTTTTCTCGTATTTTAATATAAACAAACCCAAACAATAAAGTTAAAAATAGCACCACCACAATAAAGGGCCATTGCAGATAAAAGGGTTGGCGCACCAATATGGGCAATTCTAACAAAACAGGCGACCAATTGCCTGAACTCGATTCTGCTTTTACACGCAAGGTGTACAACCCTGGACGGAGACCGTCCACTCTAATGGTAGGATTAGTTGTAAATATCCACTCGTCTTGTAATCCTTCAATTTGGTAAGCATAGGTTTTGGGGGCATTGATTTTAAAATCCAACAAAGCCATTTGAAGAATAAAAAAGCGATCATTATAACTTAGGTCTATGACCTTTTCTCTTAACAAACGACTAGTGCCATCTGATAAACTCCCCCTGTTGCCATCAAAATATTGGTAATTGATAAGGTGTAATGGGGGAATAAAAGTAGTTGTATCTATAAAATCTTTTCCATCAAAACTTATTACTCCACCTAGCCCCCCAAAATACAGTCGACCATTAGATCCTTTATAATAGGATTTTCGATTGAATTCCTCGTGGGGTATTCCATTTTCTGGCAAATAGGTATTGACTAGATGGGTAGTGGGATCCATACGCATCAAACCTTTGTTGCTACTAATCCAGATATAGCCATACGCATCTTCTAAAGTGGCATACGTTACATTGTGAGATAATCCTTGTTGCGTTGTCCATTGCTCGCAAACACCTGTATTGGGTTGCAAACATAAAACACCACCTCCTTGAGTAGCCAGCCACAAATTACCTTGCCGATCCTCATTAATATCAAATAAATAATCAAATGGTAAATGATAGGGCGGTGCAGCCGAATGATTGTATACTGCCCAGCCTTTTCCCCCTGCTTTTTTTAGGTACAAACCTAACGATGTTGCTATCCACAAGCCCTGTTTATTCTTATGAAAATCATAAATAATACTGCTATTAAGAGCCTCATAGTTTTTTTCTACCTTATAACGTTTAATAGAATCTGCACCAACATCCAAATATCCCAATCCATTATCAAAACCTACCCAAAGCCTACCTGTACTATCTTCGTGCAAGGCCCATATACTTAAAAGTTGAATTCCTATCTGTTCTTCTATAGTCCTTTCATAATAATAGATTTGTTCAATCTGTAAGTTATTTGGATTAACTTTTCGTACATAAGGCCGATCCGCCATCCAATAATGGCCAAATTGTGAAGGTTCTATAACATGAGTATAACCTTTCGTTGCTATTGTATCCTCCAAGGTAGTCATATCTACTATACAATGTCCACTATAACTACCAATAAGCAATTCTTTGCCTTTTTTGTGTTCAATTACTGCACGAGTAGAAATACCTTTTAGATAAGTATCAAATCGTTTTTTGCCTATAGAAATTTTAGTTAGACCTCTTGAACCAATAGCTAACCATATATTTTTTTGTTGATCGACATAGATAGCGTACAGAGGATCTTTGTGAAAGGATTCCTGATGAAGTATATTATCGTTGTTATCATAAATTTTGAGGGTGTATATATTGCAAAATAATCGAAATCCATCTTGAGCATGATTTTCCTCCCTTGGATTTCCAAAAGGCAGTCCCAAAAATTTATGGTCTTGTTGTAGTATGAGTTCATGTCTAGCAGCTTGCCACTCCCAAACTTGAGCCGAATAACTTCCATCATTTATAGAGATTAATATAGTATTGCTATCTAGCTTCCTATAAAACTCTACTTGTCTATTTTCAGGCACATGTAGCCGCTGCTTATAGATAACTTGCCGTTTTTTGTTGAGTGCCACCAACTGATTATCACTACAAATCCATGTGTACTGGTCGTCAAAATACAAATCATAAATTTTGACGTTTTCTCTTTGGTCATAAAATACCTCAAAAACACCTTTTCCCTTGTAAATGTAGACCATTCCGTTGGTAGTAGTAAGATAGAGTTCTTTGTGACCTTTTTGGCTGTGAATACCATAAATATCTTCCACGGCAATGGGCAGAGCATCGCCTAAATAGGCTTGTAGAGATTGCACCTTGAAAGTATTAATATTGAGTATATCAATCTCTCTGAACGGTTTGAATAATCCACTATTGGGCCCATGTCCAATCCATAAATTACTATCTGCATCTTCCCATATTCTATTTATATGGTCTCCTTGCAAGGCGGAGTTTCTAGTATTAAACACCTTAAAATTATACCCATCATAACGATTGAGGCCAATCTTTGTACCAGCCCATATAAATCCCTTAGAGTCTTGGTAAATACTGCGAACAAAGCGATTAGACAAGCCCTTTTCGGTTGAGATAGTATCTATCAATACCTTAGTCTGCTGCGCTTGTGCTGTAGACAATGCTAGTAAGAAGAGCCAAGATAAGAATAGGTAAAAACGAGCCATGTTTTAACTAAGTAGGAAAATGATAAATTTGGTTTGGTCAGTATTGGGAAAGGACTTGATTATTAGAATCAATATAACGAAGTTGGACAAGAAAGACAAATCATTCTAAATGAACCTAGCTTCTACTCTTATCTATTATAAATCTAAAGGTTTTCTAGACATCATTTTGACAAAAAACAGCTCATCCTTACAAAAAGAATGAGCTGCCTAACATCTAATCTATTTTCAATGTATTCTATGCTTCTTTTGGTTTCTTAGAAGTCAAATCCATAGAATCAATAAACTTAGTGGTAAAATCTCCTGTGATGAATTTTTCTTCATCCATTAGCATACGATGAAAAGGAACGGTAGTTTTGATACCTTCTACAATAAATTCATCCAATGCACGACGCATTTTGGCAATACACTCCTCTCTAGTTCTTGCTTTGCAAATTAGCTTGGCAATCATAGAATCGTAATACGGAGAAATGGTATACCCAGCATAAACATGGGTATCTACCCTAATGCCATGCCCTTTGGGGCTGTGAAAGGAAGTAATTTTTCCAGGGCAAGGACGGAAGTTCTCAAAAGAATCTTCTGCATTGATACGACACTCAATAGCGTGCATAGTCGGGTAGTAATTTTCACCTGAAATCCGCTCCCCTGCTGCAATTTTGATTTGCTCACAAATCAAGTCATAATCCACCACTTCTTCGGTTACGGTGTGCTCTACTTGAATCCGAGTATTCATTTCCATAAAATAGAACTTGCGGTATTTATCTACCAAAAACTCTACTGTACCTACCCCCTCATAACCAATCGCTTTTCCTGCAGCAATAGCCGCTTGGCCCATTTCCTCACGCAATTGATCGTCCAAATAAGGAGAAGGTGATTCTTCTACCAATTTTTGGTGACGACGTTGAATAGAGCACTCGCGTTCGGATAAGTGACAAACTTCTCCATATTGATCGCCTGCAATTTGGATTTCGATGTGGCGAGGTTCTTCTACAAATTTTTCAATGTACATGCCATCATTACCAAATGCGGCACGTGCTTCGTTTTGGGCAGAGCTAAGACTAGATTCCAGTTCTTCCTCGTTCCAAACCAAACGCATTCCTTTTCCTCCACCTCCAGCAGTTGCCTTGAGCATAATAGGATAACCAACCTCATTGGCAATCTCCTTGGCATCCTCAAAATCTTGGACCAAACCATCAGAACCCGGTATTACAGGTACACCTGCAGCCACCATTGTCTCTTTGGCTGTAATTTTATCACCCATTTTGCGAATGTGCTCCGGAGAAGGGCCTATAAATTTGACACCAGTTTGAGAACAAATTTCTGCGAATTCAGCATTCTCTGCCAAAAATCCATAACCGGGATGCACAGCATCAGCATTGGTAATTTCTACTGCTGCCATAATGTTTGGAATATTCAGATAGGATAAACTACTAGAAGGTGGTCCAACACATACGGCCTCATCAGCAAAACGTACGTGCAAACTATCTGCATCAGCAGAGGAGTAAATCGCTACTGTTTTAATTCCCATTTCCTTACATGTTCTGATAACACGCAAAGCAATCTCGCCTCTATTGGCGATTAATATTTTTTTGAACATAGTATTGTTTTTTACAGTCAGATTCTAGTTGTTATAATTTTCAACAACTTGTCCGTGGGTGAGCAAACTACATTTTATAGATAGCTGATAAGAGCTTTCTTATGCGGGTTCTACCAAGAATAATACTTGTCCATACTCTACAGGGCTAGCATCTTCTACCATTACTTTCACAATACGACCTTCTACCTCAGATTTTACTTCATTAAACAATTTCATTGCCTCAATCAAACATACATTGCTGTCAGCCGTTACACTATCTCCTACTTTGACAAAAGCAGGTTTTTCGGGTGCAGCCGAACGATAGAATGTACCAACCATAGGCGATTTGATTTCCAAATAATTGTTGGCCTCTTCTTGCTTAGGAGTTTCTTCTGCTGGAGCAGGTGCTGTACTAGCAGCAGGAGCAGCAGGAGCAGCTGGTTGGGCTGGCATAGGCACACTAGGTATAACAGACGGTTGTACCACTACTTCACGTTGAGCAGCGTAGCTTTTGGTGCGAATGCTAATTTTGGACAACTCATCTTCATACTTAAACTCGGTAATTTTTGACTTTTGAATCAACTTGATGAGTTCTTTGATTTTCTCAAACTCCATAATACGTTCGTTTTTATTGGATCTACAATTACGTTTCTATAATAATACAGTTAATACTTTGTGAATTTCATCTACACACAACCATCAGTTATGGGTTCTTATAAGAATCAAGCACAAAGATTTTTTGTACACAATATATACTTGGACTTTAGAGCAATTAATAGAGGTATGATCTATTTATTTCATACGCTCCATGTAAGCACCTGTTTCTGAATCAATACGGATTTTGTCCCCTTCTTTGATAAAAAGAGGTACACGTACTTCAGCTCCTGTTTCTACAGTAGCAGGTGTTAGGGTATTGGTTGCCGTGTTGCCTTTGGCTCCCGGTTCTACCTCTGTCACTGTCAAAACAATATACTGAGGCAAAGAGCAAGCTAATGGAATTTCCTTTTCGGCATGAAACAATACCTCTATATCCATCCCTTCCTTCAAGAACTGGATATTGTCAACCATTTCTTTTGCCATATCCAATTGCTCATAAGTCTCATTGTTCATAAAGTATAGACGTTCGGCATCATCATATAGATATTGATACGTTCTGCGCTCTACACGAACGTCATCAATTTTGTGCCCAGCAGGAAAAGTATTGTCTACTACTTTGCCATTAGATAGGTTTTTGAGTTTTGTACGTACAAAAGCATTGCCTTTGCCCGGTTTTACATGCTGGAATTCTACTATAATGTATGTTTGGCCATTGTGTTCTAAACACATGCCCTTGCGGATGTCAGATGTTGTCGCCACTGTTTTGCTAGTTTATGTAAAAAGTGTAATTTTCGTTTCAAGTGCTCTTTTTAACAAAAGCAAACATATTACTTGTTAAAAAGATGCAAGCAAATATAAGGCTTCTACAACAAAAAGCTAGTATTTGCCCTGCATATCTGTATTTGATTTACTACCAAGCAGGCTTTTTACTCTATTTTTTCTATGATAATCAATGATTTACATTAAAAACTACTACCCTAATGAACTATATTCTAATTTATAGTACTCAAGATAGTTCTAGACTTCGGTATACCTTAGGGCTTATATTTGACCAAATTTTGGGCGTCTCCAATTGGAAATTAACACTCAATTTGGATGAATTTTTAGCCGCTAATGCTCTTGCCAAAATCAACTATAGCCAACAAACACTACAACAAATTCCTCAGTTATTACCACAGGGATTGCTCTGGAAAAAGGAAATTATGCCTTTGTCTGTACAACCTCAATTATATCAAGGACGCATGGCAGCTTTTTTTGTTCAATCCAAACAACATTCTGAAGAACAAAGTTATCCTTTTGACCTATTATCTTGGATTTTTTATTTGGTTAGTCGCTATGAGGAGTACTTGCCATTTGAGGCCGATGACTGGGGACGCTTTCCTGCTACGAGTAGTGTAGCCTTTCAATATCATTTTTTGGAACAGCCTATTGTTAATGAATGGGTATGGGATTGGGCCAAGCATTTGCAACGTTTTTATCCTGCACTATCCTTTAATCCCAAGCCCTACATTTTTACGCCTAGTTATGATATTGACCATGCTTTTGCCTTTGCTTTTAAGCCTTGGTGGCGACAAGTAGGCGCTTGGGCACGCAATATTTGGCAAAAAGACCAAGAGAGTTTGCAATTGCGCCAATTTACCCGTCAAAACACAACAGATGACCCGTATTATGTCTATCCTTATATAGAGCAATTGACACAACAATACCGCCACCAGCCCCTCTTTTTTTGGTTGTTGGGCGATTATGGCCCACATGATAAAAACTTGCCCCCTCACCTGCCCATCATGAAAAAGCTTATCCATGCACAACACAAGTATGGCCAAACAGGCATTCACCCTTCTTTTGCCTCTAATGATTACACCAAGCAATTAGAAAAAGAAGTAAATCGACTCCAAGATATACTCCAAGAACCCATACAATACAGCCGGCAACATTATTTGCGCTTACATTTGCCAGCAACTTATCGGCGTTTGCTCCACTTGGGTATTCAACAGGATTATTCTATGGGCTATGCACGTGCTTTGGGATTTCGGGCAAGTATAGCCACGCCATTTGCTTGGT
The DNA here is from genome assembly GCA_964445645.1 of uncultured Aureispira sp. GTDB lineage: Bacteria > Bacteroidota > Bacteroidia > Chitinophagales > Saprospiraceae > Aureispira. The sequence continues at coordinate 16,005 of CAYULH010000044.1, forward strand.
ATGATTTGGAACGAGAGGAAGCCACGGCCCTAACTATTTATCCTTTTGCTGTAATGGATGTAACGCTCAATACTTATCTGCAATTGGATAGTGAGCAAGCGATGGCAGCTCTGTTGCCTTTAATACAACGCAGTAAAGCGGTACATGGACATTTTATTTCTGTTTGGCACAACAGCTCGCTGTGCGAAGCCTGGCAATGGAAAGGCTGGCGAAAGGTTTATGAGTATTTGTTGGAGACAGCCAGTTAGCTAGATTTTAGGCCGCTTGATAAAACGCCGTCTTGTTTCTTCTGGCCCCTTCTTGTCCTTATCATCATCAGAGTTATTACCATCATCTTGGTTGGAGGAAAGTCCAAGTACCTTAAATTCCTCCTCTCGTTGGGCATCCAACACCACTTGAAAGTTGTTAACAATGGCTCCAATTACCAAGTTGATTAACAAATAAGCCGCTATAACCATCCAAGATACATGATAAATCGTAACCACTACATTAGATACCTTAGGAGAGGTGCCATTGATATGCTCGTTGCTCAACAAATTATAACGCAAATCCGTCCAGTCCTCCCCTGTCAAGATTCTAAATAAGGTAAAAAATGCCTCCCCCAAATCACCATAAGGATCGGGGTTGCTAATGGTTAATTTTAAATGTTCAGATTGTTTGTATTCTCGATTTCGGAACAGCGTTACTCCAATAATGGCATAGATATACATGACCAGTAGAAACAAAACCGCAATATAAGAGAGCGAGCGAATGGAGCGGATTAATACCCCTATTAGAAGTTGTAATTCTCCAATAGCACGAATAGAACGGGTAAGTTGTACTACCCTCAAAATTCGGAGTGTTGATAAAATATGGGTTTGGCCTTCCCCTCCTTCTAAAAGCATATCGCCCACCTCAGGAATTATACCAATAACCAAAATAAAAATATCAAACCAATTCCACCAATCACTGGTATATTCTTGATTGGTGCGCCGTGCTGTCCAACGTAAGACAATTTCCATGAAGAATACAAACAGAATACAGAGTTGTATAATGCGTATGTACTCGGGTGCACCGTCATAGGTCTGAACTCCAATCAGTAAACCGTTAAGAATGATGAGAAACATGATTCCTATTGTAAACCACTTGCTTTCTACAATTATTCTTGCCAGCAGTCGATACTTAGATCTGTTTCGTGTCATGCCTGCTTGTAGTCGATTTTGAGGTAGTTGTTAGTGTTTTGAAGTAGTTCCTAGTGGATAGTAGTAGCCTGTTTAATCGTCTATTAGCTAGTCCAACCATTAACCACAATGATAGGGATATTCTAGGGGTTTAACAAGGATAACAAAGGGAAATTAATATGGTTCAAAGTGTTTTTTGCTAAATATTAACTATCTGATTTGAATAGGGGTAAACAAAAAAAACCACAAACTATCAAATATAGTTTGTGGAGTGTATTTGAGGTCGGAAGCGGATTCGAACCGCTGTAGGAGCTTTTGCAGAGCCCAGCCTAACCGCTCGGCCACCCGACCCTTCGTTTCGTTCGACTGCAAATATAAGACATTAGTTAGGGGGATACAAGTTTTGGCTTGCTTTTTTTAGCATTATTTTTCTATCCTATGGCTAACTAATTGATTTATTGGGCTTGCCAAGGCAAATTTTCTGTTAGTTCATCAAACAATTGCTCATAAGCCACCAAGGAGGCTGGGGCATCATTGCGATTGTAGATGGTTTTGAGCAGCCCATTTTGGCGCACGCTACTGATACAAACTGGAAAATCAATGATTCCTAAGCCTCGAATGGGATATTTAGGCTGTAGATTTACATAATTAATAGCAATTGCTTTTTCTAATAATGTTTGCACCAAGTCAGGCGGAGCCGTAGCGGTGTATTTGCCCAGCAATTCTACGTTCTTTTTTCCTTCATATACTGCCCGGCCATCTGCATAAATCTCAATGCTGTAATAGGGGCAATTGCCATAACAAGTCGTGCGTTCCAACGACAGAATAAGCGGCGCTTCAGTTGTTGCTTGTGCCCAACTTTTGCCATATCCTATTAAAAAGCATAATATCAATAAGAACCTTATTTTCATTTATTGGTCTGGATCTAGCTTATTATTGGTAAAATCGGGATTGTCCTCTACATCACCCGGCATTGGAAAATCGGGATTGTCCAAATCTTCTGGAAAATCGGGTATATCTATTTCATCCACATCATGTATATGAACCGAACCACCATTGTCATTTACAATAGGATCCTGAAAGTCATTGACACCGGGCTGGTAATTATCTACTACAGGTACATTATCCACAGAGCTAGGCGGATTGCTAGGATCTACTGGATTGTGAAAAGTAGGCCCTGCATTGGGATGAGGCGTGTGAAAATTAATATTGGTATTGCTTACTGGCTCCATGTATTCGTTCATCAATTGACTGAGGCGGAAAGCAATATCTTGTTGGCTGGCTGTTCCTTGTGCCATTTCTTCCTTGAGCTGCATCAATTTTACAGTAGCCTCCATTCGTTGAGCAGTCGCAGCTTGAGCATTGTTTCGCTTGATAGCACTAATTTGTTGTTCCATTTTGACCTTGGCCGCTTCCTCACGAGCCGCTACCATATCTCTAGTAGAGCCACTGATAAAGGTTTCGATGGCCTCTACCATAGAATTGAGTATTTTGTGTACAACACGAGCAGAAAACCCACCCAAAAAAGCCAATAGAGGTTTGTAGGTAATAAAACCACCCAATTCTCTTGATTTACGCATCTCCTCGGCTATCTGATCAGGATCACCCAAAATAGCAGGATCTACAAAAATAAACTGTGCCAAAATAACCCCAGAAACAATTCCCAATACAAATCGAATCCAATAAATAGAATCATACTTGGGATCATAAGAATTCTTAGTAATATACTTATACACCTCAAACAAGGCATAAAAAGAAGCCCCTAAAGCGGCCATACAAACAATAACCAACTCATTTACCACAAATTTCCACCCACTATAAGAGAAAATATCCCCATTAATAGTAAAAGAATTGATAATATCCTCCTGCATCTGCCAATCTACAGCAAACAAGGCAAAAAAGGTCAAAAGGCAAAGCAGCGTAATAATATTGAGTCGGCGCACCAAAGGCACAGGCCCCAATATTCCCGATACCCCCTTGCGTCTATTCTCCTCCATCAACAAAACCGTGGCAGGCGTAGCAGGCGCAATAACCGCCGCCATCTCTCGGTGCAATTCGCCCAACAAAGCCATATTAAGCGAGCGTGGATCCAAGTTTTGTGTATTGCCTGCTGCTGCATCTTGCTCCAATTCGTGGGCAATAGCATTGAGATCAGCCAGTTGTTTGAGCACATGCTGTGGCACTTTTTTGCCCTGCGATTGTGCATAGCGCACCATTGTCTCGCACTCTTGCAATGCTTTTACTTGGTTCTTAAAAGAATCTATATAGTATAATTTTCTCGCTTGTCCTGATTTTGCCATAATGCTCTACAGTAATAGTTCGTGTTGGTTGTATAATGGGTTTTCTCCAAAATCCTTTGTTATAAAAATTAGGTTAGCGGTAAATATATCACAAAAATGGTAGATTTTTTTAACAGAATCTTGTTTTTGTCTAAAAAAAACGTACTTTTGCAGGGCTAAAATATGATTTAGAACATCTTGATTAGTAATCAATACAAATAACAAATTAAGAAATGGGTGTTTACCTAACCAAAGAAAAAACTGCCGAAATCTTTACTCAATACGGTGGTGATGCCAAAAATACTGGCTCAACAGAAGGTCAAATTGCATTGTTGACTTACAGAATTCAAAATTTATCAGAGCATCTAAAAGCTAACCACAAAGACCACTCTACTCGACGTTCTTTGTTAAAAATGGTTGGTCATCGTCGCTCTCTATTAGGTTATCTTGCCGATAAAGACGTTGTAAAATACCGTGAACTTATCAAATCTTTGGGCATCAGAGACGTTCTAGGTAAGAACAAATAAAGATACCAGATTTAACTTTTAAAAGAAGTGCTTCCTCGTGAAGCACTTTCTTTTTTTCGCCTTCTAATGAAGAAGGATACGAATTGAAATTTAGCACAGCTAATAGCCTGTAATAACATTTGACAAAACAGGCAATAAGCCCACTTAAAGTGGGCCAACTAATCGCCTATCTTAACAGCGATTGGTATTAGATGACCTACTATGCAAACGGTATAGTGGGATGGATTATATTATTAATATTTTAAACAATTACCAACATGGGTAAGCAAATTCCAACAAGGGTAACCAAAACAGTTGCAGGACAAGAAATCACGCTTGAAAGCGGAAAGTTAGCAGCTCTAGCAGATGGTTCCGTTGTTTTACGCCACGGAGATATGTGGCTCCTCGCCACGGCAGTTTCGGCTACCGAAGCCAAACCAGACCAAAGCTTTTTTCCTTTGACAGTAGAGTACAGAGAAAAATTCTCTTCTGCTGGCCGTATTCCGGGCAACTTTTTTAAACGTGAAGCACGTTTATCAGACAGTGAAGTTTTAGTGTGTCGTTTAATCGACCGTGTTATTCGTCCTATGTTTCCTGATGGTTACATGAATGAAACACAAATTTTTGTTTACCTAATTTCTGGTGACAAAGAGATTATGCCTGATTGCTATGCCGCTTTTGCAGCCTCTGCCGCCTTGATGGCTTCAGAAATTGCGTTTGAAAATCCAATTTCGGAAGTACGTGTAGCACGCATCAATGGCAACTTTGTTATCAATCCTAGCCGCTCTGACCTAGAAACGGCAGATATGAGCTTTATTGTTGGGGGTACACTAGATAACATTGCTATGGTAGAAGGTGAAGCCAAGCAGTGTTCAGAGGCAGATTTGATTGAAGCCATCAAAGTAGGCCACGAGGCCATCAAGGAGCAGTGCCAATTGCAACTAGAATTGCGCCAAGCACTCAATATTACCGAAAACCGCCCTGTAGAAGAACAGCCTTCTAACCCTGAGCTACAAGCCGAAATCAACGAAGCTACTCGCGATAAGATTTATGCTATAGCCAAAGGTTCGATGAGCAAAAAAGATCGCAAAGATGGTTTTTCTGCCATCAAAGATCAGCTCAAAGAGGACTTGCTAGAGAAGTATGGAGAAGAGTACATGGAGGAAAATGGCAAATTTGTCAGTGAGTACTTCTATGAGAATATGAAAAATACCATTCGTGAAATGGTCTTGGCTGAAAAAGTGCGCTTGGACGGTCGTAAGCCTGATGAAATTCGCCCGATTTGGTGCGAGGTAGATTCGCTTCCTTCGCCACACGGTTCTTCTATCTTCAATCGTGGCGAAACACAAGCCTTGGCTACTGTAACCTTGGGTTCTAAACTAGATCAACCTATGGTTGATACAGCTATGGAGCAGCGTTATGACAAATTCTTCTTGCACTACAGCTTTCCTCCTTTCTGTACCAATGAGGTAAAACGTGTAGGTGGTGTTTCTCGTCGTGAGGTAGGACACGGTAACTTAGCTCGCCGTTCGTTGGAGATGGTATTCCCAACAGATTACCCATATACGGTACGGGTTACTTCTGATGTGTTAGAATCGAATGGTTCCTCTTCAATGGCTTCTGTTTGTTCGGGTTCTATGGCCTTGATGGATGCAGGTGTACCACTAAAAGCACCTGTTTCGGGTATTGCTATGGGTTTGATCTCTGACGGAGAACGCGCTGTAGTATTGTCTGATATTTTGGGCGATGAAGATCACTTGGGGGATATGGATTTTAAAGTAACAGGTACAGCCGATGGTATTTGTGCTTGCCAGATGGATATTAAAATTGATGGCTTGGACTACAATTTATTGGCAGAGGCATTGGAGCAGGCTCGCAAAGGGCGTTTGCACATTCTCAACCTAATGAACGAGACCATTCCAACACACAATGAGGAATTGAAGCCACATGCGCCACGTATTGTTCGCTATGAGATTCCGGGTGATAAAATTGGTGCTGTTATCGGACCAGGTGGTAAGATCATTCAAGGTATTCAATCAGATACGGGTGCTACTATTACCATTGAGGAAGAAAATAACAAAGGTATTGTATTTATCTCTGGTGTAGGCAAAGAAACCGTAGATGCTGCCTTAACAATCATTAAGGGTATTGCTGCCGAGGCAGAAGTAGGAGAAGTATACGATGCCAAAGTAGTAAGCATTATGCCTTATGGTGCTTTTGTAGAATTTATGCCTGGTAAAGAAGGGCTATTGCACGTTTCTGAAATTTCTTGGTCTAGAATTGAGAATGTTGAAGATGCAGTTTCTGCAGGCGATGTGCTCAAAGTAAAATTACTAGCCATTGATGAGCGTACTGGCAAATACAAATTGTCACGCAAAATTTTGATGGACAAACCAGAAGGTTATGTAGAGCGTCCACGCAAACCACGTGGCGACCGCAATGACCGCAATGATCGTCGTGGTGGCGACCGTCGTGGTGGTGATCGTAGAGGGGGTGGAAACTACCGCAACAATAGAAGAGATTAAGCTCAAGCTTAATGTTACATAAAGAACGCCTTCCTGACGCTATGTCAGGAAGGCGTTTGTTGTTATTTATTAACTGTATAACATCTTTTATGATGAATATTATAGCTTTGTGGTGTGCATACTATCTGGTGTTTTGGAATCGAGATACCACGCCAAGAACGCTAAAATAATATTCCCTACCAACCAGATAATACCTATGTAAAATAATCCTACGCTGGCACCATAAGCTGGCTCTTCGGCCAATACTTTTGCGCCCGGTTCTTCGGCTACACCTACCATGTAGGCAATAGCTAACCAAACTAGCATTATTCCATTAAATACGGCAAAACCATATTTTTTTATTCTGTTCAAAAAATCATAATCTTCTTTTACAACGGTATAGGTTGACATCTATTTATCAGTATTTTTATAAGTTTAATAATCGGTTTTAAATCTTCATCACTATTATGTGACTGATTACATACACTATATAAACAAACAAAAAACATAAATTGTTTAGAGAAAACTTGTTTTTTTTTATTTTTTTACAAATAAATATCAATTCGGTTACAAAATAACCTTGTTGTGCAGGAGTTGAGAGACTGAATTAAGTAGTCTTAAATGCCTGTAGATTTGAGGCGTTTGGCGATGTCTGATACCTCTGTTTTGAAACGGGTATCATTTTCGAGTAGCGTTTCGATAGAGCGGCAAGCATGAATAACCGTGCTGTGATCACGCCCTCCAAAAGCATTGCCGATATGTTTTAAGGACTTATTGCTCAACTGTTTGGCCAAGTACATCGACAATTGGCGGGCACGTACTACAAAACGTTTTCTAGTTTTTTCTTTCAGCTTTTCGACAGGCAAATCGTAGTGTTCGGCTACAATTTTCTGAATCAATTCTACTGTAATTTCACTAGAGATATTGTCCACAAACTTGCTGATGACCTCCTTGGCCAAGTCCAAATCAATATCGCGCTGGTTGAGGGCTGCTTGTGCGATAATCGAAATCAAGACCCCTTCCATTTCACGTACATTGGTGCGTACATTATAGGATATAAATTCCAAGACATTGGGCGGCAAGTCTACCCCATCATTATCCATTTTCATTTGGATAATAGCCATTCTTGTTTCTAAGGAAGGAATTTGCAAATCGGCTGAAAGCCCCCATTTAAAACGAGAAATCAAACGCTCCTCAATGCCTGCCATTTCCTTGGGTGGACGATCCGAAGTCAGGATCAATTGCTTGCCTCCTTGGTGCAGGTGATTAAAAATAGAGAAGAAAATATCTTGCGTTTTCTGTTTGTTCTCCAAGAACTGAATATCATCGACAATCAGCAAATCCACCATCTGGTAGAACTTTACAAAATCGCTGATGGCATTGTTTCGCAATGCCTCAATAAATTGATTGGTAAAACGCTCGGAGGAAACATACAATACCACTTTTTCAGGAAAGGTATGGAGTACTTCGTTGCCTATAGCTTGTGCCAAGTGTGTTTTGCCTAGTCCCACATCTCCAAATATCATCAAGGGATTAAAAGCCGTCTTGCCCGGACGCTTGGCAATGGCTAATCCTGCCGAACGAGCCAAGCGATTACAATCTCCTTCTATAAAATGCTCAAAGGTGTAGTTGGGATTGAGCTGGGAGTCTATTTTTAGTTTTTGAATACCAGGGATAACAAAAGGGTTCTTGATTTTGCCGCCTTTCAAGCCACTTTTGCCAGTACTAGAATTATTAGAATCCTTGGTAAAGGAAGGCACTTTGGGCAGTACCGTTTTTTTGGGAATCAGGTATTCCAATTGGGCATCTGTTCCAATTTCTACTTGGATTGCATCTTTGAGAATAACCACATAGTGTTCTTCTAGCCACTCATAAAAAAACTTATTGGGTACTTGTATGGTCAACACCGACCCTTCTAAACGCAGGGGTCGAATAGGTTCAAACCAAGTAGTAAAGCTTTGGGGATTTACTTGTTCCTTGATTCTTGCCAGACATTGTTGCCAAATTTGTACGTGGTCTAAACTCATACGGGCTATACCTGATAGGATGAAAAAAAGATTAGTGGTTTGCGAGCCTAAAACAGTTCATGCTCATAAAAACTTCCTTGTATAAATAGCCATTAGGGTAATAGCTAAATGAGTTTTATTTATACAATAGCAAATAAATGAAACTAATGTACTATAAGTCAATATTGTTGACAATGGAAGTTTGGCTAAGGTCGTTAAAAAAAGTCAAAAAATAAAAAAAACAAGCCCTTGTCCCTGACAAAAATTAATTATTCGCCCATAGAAAAAAGTCTTTGCTCAAAGAGATAAAATGAAACCTTCTTTTGCAATAAAACAGCATCTATTGACGTTGAAGATGCTTTTACACTAGCCAACTGCCTGATTATTGCACTGCATAGCACGTTCACTAAAGTTTTGCTCAAAATAAATGTCCAAACGCCCTAGTGTCATGCCTGCCCAGCCTACTTGTGTTACCCAAACCTCCTCTTGGTCTTGATTTTTGATTAGGGCCGGCGTATCTAAGTACGTGTGCGTGTGTCCACCAATAATCAAATTGATATTCTTGCTGCGCTCCGCCAATACTCGATCCGAGACTTTATTGCTGCTATACTGGTAGCCCAAATGAGAGAGACAAATCACATAATGACAGCCCTCATCGTGTTTGAGTAAGGCAGCATACTGGTTGGCCTGTACAATGGGATCTAAGTAATGCGTATTTTTATACAATTCCTTGACCACCAAACCATCTAGTTCTATTCCTACACCAATTACCCCTACCTTAATAGCCCCTTTCTGAAAAATCTTATAAGGCTTTACTTGGTCGTGCAATATGGTATCCGAAAAATCGTAATTGCAGTTGATTAAAGGAAAAGTAGCATGGGCGGCTGTTTGTTGTTTTAGATTTTCGATGCCAGCATCAAAATCATGATTGCCAATCGTGCCAGCATCATAGCCCATTTGGCTCATGAGTTTGATTTCTAGCTCCCCCTTAAAATAATTAAAATAAGGCGTACCCTGAAACATATCGCCAGCATCTAACAACAACACATTTTCCTCCTCTTGCCTAATTTTGTTAATCAAAGCAGCTCGCTTGGCAATTCCGCCACGCCCTTCATTGCGCCCACCGTCCATTGGGAAGGGTTCGATTCGGCTGTGTACATCATTGGTATGCAAAATGGTCAACTGGTGTAAACGGCCTTCTTCTGTTGTAAAAGTTTCTGCGGATAAATAGCTAGGCACTAGTGTAGTGCCACCTGCCACTAAGGCGTATTGCCCCAGTCTGCCCAAAAAAGCGCGGCGATTGTACATGCGTGGTAATAATTTGGCGGATAAATAAAACAAGTAAAGGTTAATCAATACACATCATTGATTAACCTTTACAATATAAGGCAAGTAATTCTTACTTTCTAAGAAAGAAACAATTTACTAATCTTCTTTTTTAGCAGTGTATTTGTCAAATTTAGCAAACTTCTTGTTAAACTTGTCAATACGTCCAGCAGTATCCACAAACTGCATTTTACCAGTATAAAAAGGGTGAGAAGCAGAACTAATCTCTACTTTTACCAACGGATACTCTGTTCCCTCTACTTCAATGGTTTCACTAGAAGGCGCAGACGACTTCATCAAAAAAGTAGTATCAGTAGAAATGTCTCTAAAACAAACCACACGGTTGCTTGCTGGATGAAGGTCTTTTTTCATGACTATATTTTTAAAATAACGGTTATTAATTATCTAGGAGGCCACCCGATGGGGCAATTGCAGATGCGAAGATAATACAATTTTTAAGATTAATGGTGTTTTTTGTTTTTTTTGTTTGAAAAAACGTGTTATTCTTCAAGCAAGCGTCTGACTAAATTCACAAATAAGCAAATGGTAATTTTATTGCTATGATAATAGATTAAATTCATCTAAATATTGAATACTAAAACAATTTGGTTTATCTTTGTTTTTACTACTTAAAGCAAACGACCATGAATAGAGTGCCACTATACAATTATATAGATGAGAAGCTGCATACTTTAGCACATCGAATTGAGACAAATGGGAAGCTTAACATGCTCCATTTGCACATGCACTCTGAAAATTTTTATCTTCATTTTTTTAACTTATTGTATGGTTTTGATCTTAGAAATCTCAATGATTCACAACAAAATGTAGAGGCTATAGATTTAATAGATGATACAAATAAGCTACTTATTCAAGTATCAGCCACCTGCTCTAAATCAAAAATTGAGGGCGCATTGAGTAAAGGTATCATACAACAATATGCTACTGGTTATACCTTTAAATTCATTTCTATATCTAAAGATGCCAATTATCAAAGAAAAAATTCGTTCAAGAATCCCTACAATATAAGTTTTGATCCTTCGAAGGATATATATGATGTTACGTCTATTCTAAATGTCATAAATGGAGCAAGTATTACAAAACAAAAGGCTATATACCAATTCATTAAAGATGAACTTGGGGGTGATGTAGATGTTGTAAAATTAGATTCCAACCTAGCAACAATCATTAACTTGCTTTCCAAGGAACAATGGGATGATTCCGAGACAATAACCAATGTTACTCCTTTTGAAATAGATAAAAAAATATCGTACAATCAACTAGAAAAAGCAAAATACATCATCGAGGATTATTTTCTCTTTCACCATAAAGTAGATGCCAAATATGCAGAGTTTGATAAAATGGGTGTTAATAAGAGTATATCTGTATTGGCTAAAATTCGCAACGAATATATTAAGCTAACTGACAATACAAATCCTGATAAAACTTTCTTTGATGTTTTTGACAAAATTTGTGACATAGTACAAAAAAGCAAAAATTTTAAAAAAATCCCATACGATGAATTAGAGTTGTGTGTTCATATTCTAGTTGTGGATGCCTTTGTTCGTTGCAAAATATTTAAAAAACCTGATAATCACGTAACTTAACAATGCTATTGCCCGATAATATTCATCCAGAACATAGCATTTATTACAATGGTGCTTTTGTTTTGCAAATTTTACAGAAGAAGAAGAAAATTGAATTGTTGGAGCTTTTTCAAGAGGTAAAGGAAATCTCCAAAATGTCCTTTTCTATATTTACCTTGTGCTTAGATTGGCTTTATTTAATAGATATTATCAAACAAGAAGACGGAAAAATTGAGCTATGTTCTTAAAATCTCTTACTATATCAACTGAAAAAGAAATCATTAGAGAAATTTCTTTTAAGAAAGGTATGAATCTCATTGTTGATGAGAGTCATGGAGATATTACAGGAAATAATGTAGGCAAAACAACCGTTCTTAAATTGGTAGATTTTTGTTTTGGAGCCAAACCAAAAATCATTTATGAAGACCCTGAATCTAAGAAAGACATCAATAAACTGGTTAAAGATTTCTTAGTAGAAAATCAGGTACTCATTACCTTAATACTCACTCCAGACCTCGATGATGAGACTGCTGAGGTTGTAACGATTGAAAGGAATTTTTTGGGTCGAAATAAACATATCCGAAAAATAAATGGCATTCAATACATTGAGGAGGAATTTGAAAAGATGTTAGTTACTACGTTTTTTCCTGAACATACCGCAGCCAAACCAACTTTTCGCCAATTAATATCACATAATATACGTTACAGAGATTTAAGTTTAACCCAAACGCTTAAAACACTGAGCAGATATACAAATGATGTGGAGTATGAGACATTATACCTATATCTTTTGGGGTGTGATTTTAAAGGTGGAGATACTAAACAAGAGATTGTAGAAAAAATCAAACAAGAAGATTCTTTCAAAAAAAGACTTGAAAAGAAGCAAACCAAATCAGCATTTGAAGCGGCTTTATCTTTGGTTGATAATGAGATAGAAGAACTCAAAAAGAAAAAAGAGACACTCAATATCAATGAAAACTTTGAGAAGGACTTGGATTTGCTCAATCAGTACAAATACCAAATCAATCGCAAAAGCTCTGAAATCAGCAAATTGAATCTTAGACGGGATTTAATTCATGAAGCCGAACAAGATTTAAATACTAATAAGGCTGCTATTGATATAAATCAACTGCAATTGATTTATCAACAGGCTACTAAGCATATCAAAACCATTCAAAAATCATTTGAGGAGCTTGTCGTATTTCACAACCAAATGATTACCAAAAAGGCTGAATTCTTAACCAAGGAATTGCCTGATCTAAACCAGAAAATTGCCCAAAATAAAGCAGAACTCACTGCGTTATTAGAACAAGAGCGTAAGCTTTCTAAAAAGGTTTCCAAGAGTCATTCCTTTGAGGAACTGGAAGTGCTAATTGACGAACTCAATACCAAGTTTAAACTTAAAGGAGAGTATGAAAGTATTATTCAACAACTGAATGAGGTTGAATCTAATATCCAAGGATATAACAATATATTAAAATCTATTGATGATGAAATTTTCTCTGAAGGTTTTGAAAATATCGTAAAAGCTCAATTGGCTAAATTTAACCAACACTTTTCCTCTGTTTCCGATATTCTTTACAATGAAAAGTACTTGCTCAAATATGATAAAATAACTAACAAAAAAGGGCAACGTTTGTATAAATTCAGCTCCTTTAATTCCAACTTCAGTTCGGGCAAGAAACAGGGTGAAATATCCTGCTTTGATATTGCTTATACACTTTTTGCAGACGAGGAAAATATTTCATGTATGCACTTTTTATTGAATGATAAAAAAGAATTGATGCACGATAATCAATTAACTAAAATTGCAAACCTTATCAGTGCGAACAACATCCAATTTGTTGCGAGTATTTTAAAAGATAAATTACCGACTGAACTAAATAAGGAGGCGTTTTTTATTCTGAAATTGTCTGAAAAAGATAAGCTATTTAGAATAATAGAAGAAGAATAAACTTTGCCCCCCTACTTCTCACACCAGCCCGCAATGCTCACCCCTACTGGCAAGCTCATGCCCCTACGAATAAGGAAATTATCAAAACGCAACAAACCACAAAAAATATTATCCACAATGGCAGGAAACTTAGGATGATCCACTTGTGGTGCTCTGTTTTTGTTTTTAATTCTGGAAGCAGCAATCAAAGGGTAAAGCAATGAATTCCAAGAGTATACTTTTACCTCTTTAAAATCCTTGAACAACTCCTTCACCATTTTTTTGTCGTAACGTCTGAAATGTTCTAAGGCTACATCATGGCTGCTAAACAAGCCCGGTCCAGCAGGCACCGAGTACACCAAAGAGCCACCTTTCTTGAGCACCCGATACACCTCTGCTACTGCTTTTTGGTCGTCCTCAATATGCTCAAACACATCAAAAGACACCACAATATCAAAAAAGCCCTCTTCATAAGGCAAATTGGTGGCATCTGCTATGCGTTTTTCAAAACAATCCTCATCGGGCACCACGGCCAAAGCTTGTGGCAAAATATCGGTGACATAGTTGTTGCCAAACTGCTTCAAGATTTTTAGATCATCGCCTGTGCCTGTGCCAATGCTCAATATTTTGAGTGGCTCCTCCCCTTGCTTTTGGCTGTTCTTTTCCATCAACAGCTCAATCAGACCATACTTGGCTCTAAACCAAAAATTATCTGCCGTTTGCCCCGCTTCATAATCTTTATAATCCATTGTTTTTTTTACATTTTTAGTTGGTAATTCAGCATTTTGAGAATGCTACTTACTTAATCTTTCCCGCTTTTCTCAAACGCGCTTCCCGAGCCATTTGGCGGCGTTGATTGGCTACCGCTTTGTCATAATCAGATTTTAGCCTCAAAGCAGGGGCATAATCAGGCAAAATAGCCAACGTGCGATTCAGTTCGGGCAAGGCCGCATTCCAATTGCCTGAAAGTGTAAACTTTTTGGCCGTAAAATAACTCTTGACCGCATCATTTTGCATACTAGTGGCTATCTGAATGGCCAAATCATAGCCCTGAATAGGACGACTGCCATAGCGGTCAAATAGCTCCAAACGCTCCAATGCTTCTTGCATTTTGCCTTGGCTGGCATAAATTCTAGCCAAATTATAATGCCCAAACACATACTTGATATTAGATTCCGTAGCACGTCTCAAATATTCCTCTGCCTCTGGTATTTTCTTCATATTTAGATAATACATTCCCATCAGTCCCAAACTATTGGAATAACTAGGCGAATAGCCAATTAAGGTATCGAGTGCCGTTTTGGCTTCGGGCATTTGCCCTAGCTGCAAGTGATATTGTGCCAACAAGAGCCACGCACTTTCATCCTTGGGGTTGTCTGCAACGGCTGCTTGGAGCAAGCCCAAAGCCTTGTCGTTTTCTTTGTTTTTAAAAGCCTCATCGGCCTCGTGGGCTGCTTTATTGGTTTCAGAACGCTTGGTAATTGCCCAAATCAGTGTGCCGTCAATTTCTCTACTAGCAATCAACTCCTCCCCCGGAGGAAACAAGCCATTCTCAATAAAATCTCGATTAACAAAACGGGTAATGTACAGGCCATAATCCCAATCGTGCTTGATACGCTCATGATAACGGGTATATACTGCTTGTACATTTTCATAAGGCGCAAAATAATGGCGAACAGGCTTGTGGGCTTGGGTGGCAATTTTTACGGGCTGTCCTGCCTTGATTTCTGGCAAATTCTCAATGGCCCAATTGGCTGCTTCCTTGGTAGAATTCATCCAATAATCGGTCTCATAATCATTATAAGCAGGAGCGATTCCACCAAAAAACTCATTAAAATACATATACTGGTTGGGATGACTGACAATCATCCAACGAATAGGCGAATACAAACCCAATAACAACACCACCGCTACTCCTAGTGTAACCATCTTGTTTTGGGCTTGAACCACTGCATATTGCAATCCATAAGCCGCCATAACCGCCAAAATAGGGTACACAAACAAGAAGTGGCGCATTCCATCATACAAAGCAGAATCCTGATAAATGGCATAAGCAACAGGAAATACGCCTGTAAAAATGACCATCAAAAACAACCAGCGATTTTTTTCGTCTTTGAGAATAGGATAAATAGCCGCTACACTCCCCACAAGAATCAAGGCAGGGGTAGCAATACTAAACCATTTGATGATATAATTCCAAGGTAAAAAATCCGACCAATAATGCTGACCGCCCCAAACCATTCTAATACCGGTCGTAAAATTGGACATCTCGGCCAAGGCCAATCGGGGTCCTCCAATCGGATCTTCTTGGGCAAAAGGCCAGAACAAAGAACCGCCCAAATAACCCAACACTGCTATGACCAATAAAAGCAAGCCCAATCGGAATAAGCCCAAAAAATTGCTCAACAGTGGGCGCAAGCGACTTTCGACCACATAAGCCCCTCCTGTAAATAAGAACAAGTATGGAATGAGCAGAATACCCCCGACACGAATATTGATACTAATAGAAATACCTACAATTAGCCCTGCAATAGATTGAAAAGATGGACGGGGAAGCTGTCGCACAAAATTCATCAAAAAGTACAAGGTAAATACATAACTAAAGGCAAATGGAATATCCTTGGGGTTGTTCATAGAATGCCCAAAAATACGAGGGGATAAGGTCATAAATACCAAGGTCCAGAAGGCAACCTGCCAACGTTGAGACACGGATTTGGCCAACAAACCTGTAAATATCAATAAGAATGCCCCCAGCAAGGCATTGAATAGATGGCGCATTTCGTAAATATCCCATTCAGGGAAGATATACTTGTGCAGCCATGCCATGCAGTAATCAAACAAACCACCGTACAAATATAAATTCTGAAAGGTCAAGGCTTCTCCGTCCACAGCATCTGACTCAAAATAATCGAGTACATGCCCCCCATAAATTCGCTGCACCTCCTCATCGGCCGTGATTCCATAATCAAAACTCAAATAAGGCATTAGAAATAGCAAAACCACTGCTAAAACCCCAAACAAAAAGCGATAAATAGGTGCCTCCTTGGTAGAATTCAAGGCCAAGCCCAATTTTTGTTCTTTGAACGGCTGCACAAAGAAAAAACGAAACATATTGGCCCAAACCAACAAAAATGCACTCATGCCCATCTTGATGCCATCGAACCAAACCGAAACTTTGGAATCGTCTACCTCTTGCCATTTCACAGGCATTTCTACTACTGGTACATTATACAGCCCTGCATGGTGCAATAGCTCTACATCGTGTGCCCAGCCCTTTACTGCCATTTGCCCAAACAACCACTTGCCCAATGCCTTGGGATACAGCTTAAAGCCACACTGTGTATCATAGCTGTTGCTTCCTGTGAGCAACTGCACCCAACCATTAAACAAACGCCCCAACACACGGCGTTTGGCATTGGCCTCTAGTACCGATTCCTCATGCTCTCTGGAACCAATATAAATGGTTTCGTCCTCAAATGTTTGTTCGGGCAATTGCTTGAGCCAAGAAAGCAAGGTCATGGGACTGCAGGCCATATCGGCATCTAAAGTCAGCAAATGATCGCCTTCTGCCTCTGCAATTCCTCTTTTGAGTGCATGCCCCTTGCCCGCATTTTTTTCTTGATTAATAACTCGATAGGTCACTAACTGCTCCTCGCTTGCTGGCGTACCAAACTCTTCTTGCAACAACTCTAGGGTATTGTCACTACTACCATCATTCACCAGCAGTACTTCATAAGCCACCTTCCAATATTGTTCAAACTTACGTAAAGTCTTGACCATTCGTGGAAAACGCTCCACCTCATTGTACAAAGGAATAATCAACGAAAGTTTTCCTGTATAATTGTGAGCAGGGATGGCATTTGTTGGTTTACCAGAGGCCGCCCCAACACGAGGCTTCTTTTTTTTGTTAGACATGCTGCTATATTTGAAAGGACTAGAGTGCTATGTATAGTTGTTTAGTTTGAAATGAGTGCTCAATTCCCCAAAATTATTGTTTTTTTCTGAATCTTCTAAATGCTCGTATCAAAATTGGTATATCGTACAGTGCTTGGCGAACAATTGCCCAAGAAGCCCCTTTGCTGGTGCCTGTTTGGCGAGGCCAATACTTGGACTCTACCTCTATAGCCCGATGCCCCAAATACAGTAATTTGCTGCAAATTTCTGATTCTACCAAAGAGCTGTTTACCTCTAAGAATAAATCTTGAACGGCTGCAGTTTTATAGGCTTTTACCCAATTGACATCTTTGAGGGTCAGCCCAATAAATAGGCGATTGAGCCAGCTATTAAACCAAGACAAAATATTGCGTGTCAGGGTGTAGGTCATGTTTTCTACTCTGTAAAAAGCTACAATAGTTTTGGGAGTCAAATTCTTATACGGCAACAATTCTTCTACATCAAACTGCCCATCGCCCGGAATCATCACCACATTCTCGGCCTTGGCACAAGCATAGCCTTTGTGCAAAGCCGCACCAATACCCAAATTGCGCTCATGCTGTATATACTGCACAGGCACAGCTGGAAATTCGGTCATAAATTGCACAATCTTCTCATGGCTCCCATCGGTACTGCCATCGTTCACCACTAGCAATTCCCCTCCACTAGTAGACAATTGAGGCAACACAGTGGCAACGGTCTGCAAAACACGACCAATATTGCCCACTTCATTGTAGCACAAAATGATAATAGACCAACTTTGTTGGGGATAATTTGACAATTTAACGGTAGTTTGGTGTTTGAGCAATAGATTATACCCAAAGATAGTTTTTTGTGAGGCGCAATACTAATTGCTATGAAAGAAGTTGTTTAAAGAATGATTTCCTTGCCACCATTTTTGATCGATTGTTGGGAAGCTTCCAATAATTGAACCACTTGCCGCCCCGACCAAGCACTAGACAAGGGTGCTACCTGATGGAGAATAGCATGGATAAAATCAGCCGCTACGCCTGCCAATGCCTCTTTGAGTGGCACTTTGGGAATGTGTATGTCCCCTACCCTATAATCCACCAATACTTTTCGTTTGTCCTCATCGCTGCGCCGCTCCGTGTAGTGATAACGGGTGTCGTATACCCTGATTTTTTCCGTTGGCTCCGTATCGTCAAACACAATCATTTTCTCATCGCCCCCAATCAAAAACTTACGAATCTTGACTGGCGATGTCCAAGAACAATTAAAATGTGCAATTCTATTGCTTTGATAATTGACCGTGAGATAAGCAATATTTTCTATGCCATTATTGGTATGAGAAATGCCTGTGGCTTGAACACTATAAGGGGCTTCCTTGACCAAGTGTTGCAAAATAGAAATATCATGGGGGGCCAAATCCCACAGCACATTCACATCGGGCTGAAACAAACCCAAATTAATTCTGGTAGAATCAATGTATTGCAAGTTACCAATTTTACCCTCATCTACATAGTCCTTGATAATTTCCACTGCCCCCGTATACAAATAAGTATGATCCACCATCAAGGTCAATTTTCGTTGGGTAGCTATTTCTATTAGAATATCCGCTTCCTTTACAGAAGTAACCATAGGCTTTTCTACTAGTACATGCTTGCCTGCCTCTAGGGCAGCTTTGGCCAATTCAAAGTGGGTAAAAACAGGTGTGGCAATAACCACCGCATCAATTTGGGTATCTCTAATTACCTCCAAGGCTTGTGTACTGGTGTGAATAGCTGGATATTGTTGCTTCAATTGTTGCAGGCGTTCTGGGCGAGCATCTACCACACAGCGCACATTTGCGTGAGGATGTGCTTCAAAATTGCGTACCAAGTTGGGCCCCCAATATCCAAAGCCAATAACGGCGATCTGCAAAGGCTTTTGCATCATTTATAGTTGAAATAGTCTACGAATAACCACAAAGTAACAGCTTATTTTTGGCTCCTGATGCAATTGTAGTCCTTTAATCTATTTTTTGTACCGCTTAGAATAGCATTGCTAAAATTCTAAGGCAAAAAATGTTTGTATAGGAACCTATTTCCTTTTATTTTTGTACATCTTACATAAGAATGACCCAAACACCCCAACAAAACATCATGCAACTTTAGCAGACTGTTTTCCTATTAAAAAAATAAAACACGACTTTGCTATTCACAAACCGAAGAAAAAAGACATTAAATAAGTAGCATCTAGTCTTAAAACATAGATTTAGCTATCCCAACCTAATAGAAGTTTATAGTAGAACTTCCTTTTAAATATTATCAACAACCAACAACAATGATTAAAAATTTTGCACTAACACTATTGGCCCTATTATGGACCTCTATGGCCTTTTCCCAACAATCAACGATGCAACGCTTTATTGACAAAGAACAAGTTGTTTTTGTCATGAACATGCACCCCGGCTCGACCTACGATAAACTCAATAAAGAGACCAAAGATAAGTATAAAATCAACGAGGTGATTGCCCCAATGCTTCTTCAATTTGCAGGCGGCCAACCCTCCGAAGAATTGGTAAAAAAAGTAGCCGCTCAATTGGAAGATCCAAGCAAAGTGGGCATCAATATCAAAGATGATGTTTATATGTGGGGACAACGCCCTACTACACGCTCTGAGGAGTTGTACAAATCATCTGATGTCAATGTGATGATGGTTAATACCGTTATTCCTGTTACCAATAGCAAGAAATTTGAGAGTTTTCTAGAAGAAATCATGTCCGCAGACAGCAAAAAAGATATTGTTACCAAAGGTAAGAATTCTATGGTTTTGAGAAACGATGTGATTGCTACTTGGAATAGTGAGCGTGTTATTATTGCGGGTACAACCATGGAACACAATTTCTTTGAAGACTATGACGAGTACAAAATGCGTCGCAGCAGTGCCTTGACCATGCACGTAGAAGACTTAATCAAACTAGACCCCAAACAATCATTGGAAGGCGACAAGAGTTTTGCAGCTTCGTTAGATAAAGAAGCGGATATGAGCTTTTGGGCAGATTATGGCAATTTGATAATGGATCCTAGTATGATGCCTAGAGAAGCCCGTGGTTTGTTTGAAGCCTTATCCAAACTAACTGACAAAACTATTTTTACAGGTCAAGGATACTTCAAGCAAGGAGAGGCACAGATCAAGACTTCTATGTCTATGAACGAAAGCATGAAGCGGGTAACCGATGCGGCTTATGGCAAAGGGGGCATGAACAAAAAGTTCTTCAAGTACATTGACAAAACCAACCTAATGGGCTTGTATACCTTCTCTATGGATTTGAAAGGGTTTATGATGACCTACGGCCAAGAAATTCACCGTGTACTCAAAGAGCAAGATACCAAGGAGACCCGTATAGCCATGAATTTGATGGATATTGTAGATATTTTCTTGGATGAAGAAGAAACCTACGAATTGCTCACTGGTGATATGATGATTGCCTTGACGGATATGCGTGTAACCAAGCGTGAGGTATCGGATTTTCAATACAACGAAGAAACCAATGACTGGGAAGAGCAAACCGAAATGGTCGAAGAAGTGATGCCTGTTATGAATTTGATGATGGCCTATGGCAATGAAACCAATATTCGCCACTTTATTGATTTGGCAGTAAATGTAGGTGGATTGGAGAAAAAACAAGAAGGCGTTTGGATTGTTCCTGAAATCAAAGAAAAAGCCGGTACAGAAGTCTTCATCATTCTCACCGATGGTATTCTAATGATAACTAACGATGACCAAGTAGCCAAAAACCTCAAAGGCTTTCCTGCTTCTAAGCAATTGCCTGCCGCTACTGTCAATGAATGGTCGGGCTATGTGATGTATGCTATGTTGGATGCCACCAAAATTAGTGAAGTGGCCCAAAAGGCTTATGCCAAACAAGAAGGGGGCGTACCTAATGAAATCATGGAATTGGAAAAAGTATTGGACAAAATCGAAGTCAAAAGCATGAGTCCAGAAAACGAAGGTTTCCAAAACAACTTGTATGTAAAACTCAAGGACAAAAATACCAATGCCCTACAGTTTATCCTAGACAATGCCGAAAAAATGATGACAGGTGGCCGTAGTTCTTCGTCTCATGAGGAAAAAGAACCCGAAGAAAAATACGAAGATGTAGAGGAAGAAGAAGAAGGCGTAAAACGTCTGTAATTCCAGCGCTTGAAGTGGCTTTAGAACTTCATCAAAATAACTTACAAAAAGCAGTTTGTTCTATGAGCAAACTGCTTTTTTATGTTTTATCCAAGCTTTTAACAAAACAGCAACTAAACACTATTATAAATCGTTGTATATTGTAATACTTCGTGGATTAGCTCGCTTCGCTCGTGAGCTCACCTACGGTTCGGTTTTTTACTTTTTTTACACTCGCAAAGCGATCTGACTTAGTTTGTACAGTGTACAGACTAATCAGTAAGCTAAAAAAGCATCTTGTATCTAATTGATTATCAGCCTTTTATGATTTTAGTTTATTTTCTGTAATAAACTGATAATCAATTAGATACGATTTCCAACGAAGTAA
>CAYULH010000045.1:0-37639 GCA_964445645.1 uncultured Aureispira sp.
TCGTTTCACGAGTGTTTGTGAGTTCCCTACGGTCGGTTTTAAGACTACTTAATAGGCCAATACAAGCAATCATCTTGTTTGTAAGGCACGCTCCCAAAAAAGGAGCGTGTCTTTTTTTGTTGGTGAGTGATTCATATCTTGGTTGTTTTTTGTATTATACATTTTTGGGGAATAATCGCTATTATGACACCACCAAACAACCTTCATCACCCTTCCGAACACATCAACAATCTATTAGAAGCATTTGACCAATCCTTCAATAGCAATACCTTTTTGCTACAAGCAACGATCCAGCTACAGCCAAGTAAGCTAAAAGCAGAATTGACTGCCTTTATCCAATCAGCCACCTTCAAGCAATTGATGTTACAAGCTGATATAGAGCGAAATTGGTACAATTATCATGAAGTAGATTACAGCCAAGAAGACCAAATCCAAGTATACGATTATATTCCCAATAGTGATTTTTTCAAAACAGATTTTGAGTTACAATTAACAGCCCTGAGCTATGCCAAGCTGGAACAGCATCTCTGCAATTTATTACAATACAATTATTTATTTCCTTGTTGGTTTTCTAATCCAATACACAGCAAAGAACTGGTGACGAATTTTTTAACTGCCTTAATAGAGCAACCAGCAGATTGGTTATTTTTTGGACTAAAGCCCAATTTCTTGAAAGGGACTCACGAAGTGGAAGACAATGAACTAGCTTATTTTGACGGGTTCAAACAAGATTCTTGTACTCTTTTTTTGAATGATAATACCTTGTGGATGCTGTTGACCAATGGTAGACCTTAAATTTTGTATTTTAGAACATCTTTCACACACATCAGTCATTCCAATCAAAAACTATGAACCACCAAATTCAACCAAAGACACCCTCAAGCCTCATAGGGCTAGTCATTCTGATACTAACCAACCTTTCTTATTCCACACTTGCCCAACAACCTTCTACTCCAAGTGCCCCCATTGCCTTCCAATCAGGCTACTTGCAAGTGAATGGCGTTCGTTTGTTTTACAAAGAAGCAGGAAAAGGCACGCCCATGCTTTTTCTGCATGGAGGATTTGGCACGAGTGATGCACACTTTGAGCATCAATTCAGCGCCTTTGCCAAAGACTACAGAATTATAACCCTAGATACCCGAGGGCATGGCCAATCTACCTTTAATAAAAAGCCCTTTAGTTATGAGCTTTTTGCTGAGGATACTTATGCTGTTCTGGAAGCATTGGGGGTCGATAGTGCTGTGGTTGTTGGTTTTAGTGATGGGGGCATTACAGGGCTGATATTGGCCCAACAACATCCAGAAAAGGTAAAAAATCTAGTGGTCATTGGCACCAATACGGTTCCAGATAGCACGGCCATTTATCCTTCTGATATTGAATGGGTGCAAAACATGGATGTAGCGCAAATGGCGACCGAGCTCCAAACGACTTTCCCCAATTACCCTGCTCCTAAGAAACTCCCTACTTTTGTAAAAAAGATGCAAACGCTTTGGCTAGAGGAACCCCATCTGAGTGATGCAGATTTGCAAAACATAAGCTGCCCTGTGCTGGTTGTTGCCGGTGAAAATGATATTATAAAAATTGAACATCAAGTTTATATACACCAAAATATACCCAACAGTCATTTGCTTATTTTGCCCAATACAGGCCATGAGGCACACATTACCAGAAAGGACATAGTGAATCAATTTATTCTTGAAATGCTAGAAGAGTGATTTAGAAAAAGCAAAAGAATTCTCAAAAATTGTAACTTTAAGCATACAACAAATAACCATTCCAATCCAATCCTTTCAAAAGAACACTCCATTAAATTATGCAAACAAAAAAAAGATACTCCTTTATTGAATTGGCCGCATGGACACGATTTGAGTTTTCACTCTTCTTACTTATGGCTATTGCTTGGGTCGCCTTGTTTTATTTTCTAAAAATATACTGGCTCAAAATACCTTGGACACCCTTGGCACTCATTGGTACAGCCGTGGCTTTTGTGATTGGTTTTCAGAACAATTCTGCTTATGAACGCATCTGGGAAGCACGCAAAATTTGGGGCGGCATTGTCAATACTTCCCGAACCTTTGGCATGTATGTACAAGATATGGTTACCAATGAACATAGCAAGCTCCCCTTATCTGAAGAAGAAATTCAGCACGAAATCAAAACCCTTACTTATCGCCACATTGCTTGGATGACAGCCTTGCGCCATGCGATGCGTATGCCCAAACCTTGGGAAACCATTTTGGACAACAAAACAGATACAGAATGGGGCATTCAACCACCCGAGCGAGAATCCTCCTTGGAGGCAGACCTCAAGGGCTATCTTTCTGAAAAGGATTTGGAATATGTATTGGACAAAAACAACAAACAAACGGCCTTGCTCTACCTGCAATCGCACCACCTAAGAAAACTAAAAGAACAAGGGGTTATTTGGGAGTTTTCTTTCTTAGAATTGGAGGGCGTTGTACAAGAGTTGTTCACCTTGCAAGGCAAAAGCGAGCGCATCAAAAACTTTCCCTATCCCCGACAATTTGCCACCCTCAACCACTATTTTATGTGGCTCTTTATCTTGCTCCTTCCCTTGGGGCTTATTCCCCAATTTGCAGAAATAGGCCAAGAATTTGCCAGCAGTTATCCACTTATTGGTAACTTGTTTGTTTGGTTCAGCATTCCATTTTATGTGATTGTGGCGTGGATATTCCACACTATGGAAAGAATAGGCCGAACAGGCGAAAATCCTTTTGAGGGCACCTCCAATGATGTTCCAATTTCTACCATAGCACGGGGCATCGAAATAGATTTGCGCCAAAATTTGGGCGAGGATAAAGCCAACATTCCACCACCGTTTGAGGCCAAATACAATATTCAGTTTTAGTGGGCTGTATCCTCTAACAAACTTTTTCCAGATACTCTTCTTTTGGGGAGTGTCTTTTTTGTGAGAACACCTGTACCCGATTCTAATTGGATAGAAGTATTCCCCTTTTTCTAAAAAACATGAGACTTTTTTTGTATTATAGGGGTATCTAATTGTTTGTGTGCAATATCTTTGCTTGAGTGGATTATCATCTTGGAGATGATTATCCACTTAAGCGTGAACAAAATCTACCAACTATGGGCAAACTAAAACTTCTCCACATTTCTGATCTGCATATAGGTAATTTTGTATACTCCAATGTTAGTGACCTTGCCATTTCCTTGGTGGAAGCTATGGAAGAGCACGACAAAAAAGTAGATTATGTGGTAGTAACAGGAGATATATTTGATGGTTTGTCCAAGACCAAAAAACAGGACATGCAGGATGCTCTAGCATTCTTTGAGACCTTGCATAAAGAATTGAATAGAAATTGTGCCAACAATCTTGAGCGCACAGACTTCTTTTTTGTGCCAGGCAATCATGACCAAATTAGAATAAAACCAGAAGAGGGTGGAGATACCTTACAAAGATTTAGGGAATTTCTAAACGCCTTTTATCCCAATAATTATTTTGAGGAGCAGTATGACCAAGAGCATTTGTTTACCATCAAAGTCTTTGAAGACAAAAAGGTGGCACTCATTGGTTTGAATTCCTGTATGATTGAAACACAGCCCTTATTAGATGACAGGACTAAACAGAAATTGGATAAAAAAGCTAGGCAGGTATTGGATGCTGTTCCATTGAGTGAAGGAGTTGACAAAGAAGCTATCAAACAACAAATAATCGAAAAACTCTGTGCTGAGGAAAAATGGGACGATTATGGAGAAATCAGCAAAAGTCAATTGCGTGCCGCTTTTTCTCAATTGAAACAAGCCTTAAAAGCCCCAGAAGAGTACACCCTTGTAGCCTGTTTTCATCACCACTTTTATCCCTTTCCTGAAATTTACGACAAGTATGGAGACAGCAGCCTTATCAGAAACTTCTCCAATGTTATAGATACTCTATTGAGGAACAAAGTAAAAGTGGTACTGCACGGGCACAAGCACCTGCCTATTATTCGCCCTGTAACCAACCAAAAGTACCTCACTGATTCCAATGCCATGCTCTATGTATTTTCGGCTGGAAGTGCAGGCAAAAAAGATGTCACCAATCGTTCCTTTCAGATCGTGGAGGTACACAGTCCTGACCATCAAAAAATTGCAGAAGTACACCGATTTAATTACAAACAAGAAACACTGGACAAGCTCGAATCTTTCTGTTTTCCACCCAAGAGAAAATACGAAAAAAACGACTATGTCCTATTGCTGGAAATGCTCCAAGAAGAGTTTTATGAGGAATCTAAGAATTACCAAGAAATATATGAGTTGGATAATGTGGCACAGGGCTTCAAAATAGATCAAATCATCCAAAACATCAGCCAAACCATTACTTTATTTGATGCTGTAAAAAAAGACCTAAAAAATTCCTCCCAATATGTATTGACCCTGCTCCTATCCATTCACTACAGAATCAATGCCCTAAACCTACACCATTCCAGCCAAAAGACCTCCCAAACAATCATTGATAAGCTTCAACAAGCTCTGCATGAGCTTATAGGGTTGCCTACTTATGAGCCAAAGCTGTTTCAATTGCTGGCATCCAGCACCAACAAGGAATTTGAGGAAAACTATGGACATATTGAAAAAAATGCCTCTAGCCAAGAGAAAAGACTAACCGCTTACAGCACCATTGCTGTCTTTTTTACTGATTTGTATCTGACGCTTAGCCAGTATGGGGAGTTTTATTACAAACAGGAAAAACTCAATGCCAATATCAAGTTGGAGGATGATACCTTTCATAGCAATATACCTGTTACTACCATCCAAATTAGCAGTGATGTAGAACGTAGATCATCCTTGGTGCAGTTTAAGTGCAAGAACCCCACTGTACACAAAATAGCTGTGCTCATTGTAAAGGAGTTTGAGAAAAAGATCAATAAAATTGAAGATAGTTTTAAGCTGCTGGATCTAAAAATCTACTACCTAAATGCCAAGATTGAGAAAAATAATTATGACCTAGAGAATTTTAATTTTGAGGCATACATCCCCACTCTTTTACCCCTGCTTACTGGTGATAATTTGTACAAACAAAAAGAGGTATTTATAAGAGAATTGCTCCAAAATTCCTTGGATGCCATCCTATTACGCGAAAAAGTGGATAAGGCCAATGCTGGTGAAATTGATAAAACCATCAGAATCACCTATGGGGAAGAACAAAATCCTAAAGATGGAAAATGGCGAAAATTTCTAAAGATTGCTGATCAGGGAGTGGGCATGGATGAGTTTAGAATAGAAAGATACTTTACCAGTGTGGGCAGGAGTTTTTATGTCTCGGATGAGTTTGAGGAGTTGCAGAAAAATGAGGACATTGAATACCGTCCTATTAGTAATTTTGGTATTGGCTTTTTGTCGGCCTTTATGGTGAGTAAAGAGATCAAGGTAGAGACTAGAAGTTATGACAAGGATACAGGACTCAAAATTGAAATTCCCAACTTTGATGGTTGCTTTTTTATTACTCAAGAGGAGCATTATTCAGTAGGAACTACTATTACCTTGTACGAGGATGAAAGGAAACTACTCGATTTTGATAAGATAGTCATCTATATTAAGAGGACAATACTAGATTTTTCACTAGATATTAAAATAGAAGATACCATAAATAATGTCTCTGAAATTTGGAAAGCTCATCATATTAGACAGAAAAATTCATTGACATTATTTCTTCCTTTAACAGATCATGGAATAAAAGAAATATCTTGGAAGAGTGATATTAAAACAAGGAAATTCATTGATAAATATCCATTTGGGCTCTTAATTGACTTTCCAATCCATCCATCTGGGCAAGACGAACCCGAAGTTTTTCTCAATTCTGGTATTAGGCTTTCCAGTGCTTCTAGACGTTTTTTTAGATATCCTTACTCTACAAAATACTATAATTTCCCTTCCTCTTATCTGGAATTGGATGTGGCAAGAGAGCAAATACTACAATTTAAAAATAAATACTTTGAACCAGAGAAGGCTCTCTTGATACTTGCAGCGCAAGCCGAGGAATTGATAGAGGATACTAAAGAAAATAAAAGTGAACTACCTTTAGTTGCTCTTGACAATATCTATCGTTTTTTTGCTCAGAATGATTTAGATCAAACTGCCTTACTCCGTTTAAAAAGTAAGCTTTTTGCTTTGTCTATCAATTCAGGTGATAAGGATAATATTTTAGTTAGTCTTAGACCACCAGAGGGTAAAAATGTACTGAATATAGATTTTAAAGACATGTTCAGATTATTGTTCAAATGTATAAACATGTTTATTACTGAATTGGATGATAAGAATGTAAAAGAAAAATTCAATCACAGATTTGAAATTGAATTTAATCGCAGATTTGAAGAATTCAATCACAGATTTGAAATTGAATTTAATCACAGATTTGAAGAATTTAATCACAGATTTGAAATTGAATTTAATCACAGATTTGAAAAATTTAATCACAGATTTGAAAAATTTAATCCCGAACTTGAAGAATTTAATCACAGATTTGAAATATTTAATCAAAGATTTGAAAAATCTAATCACAGGTTTGAAAAATTTAATTACAGATTTGAAAAATTAAATCATTTATTTTTTTCTTTAGTAAAGGAATTATCTAGTAAAAAAGAAAAACAGTTAATACTTCGAAGAAGCAGAAAAACTGACACATCAGAAGAAGTATTAAAAAATACATTGTATAATGTACTCATTTCATCAATGATCCAAGATAAACGTAGAAAAGCTTTTATAATAAGCAACTTATACCTAAGACTCTATTACTTCTACTACCACCTAAGCAGAGAACTCACCATAGAACAAGCAAAAACCTTCAAAATAGAATTCTAACCCCAACCAAAAATGAAACCACTACTCCCCTCCTCCTCCTAGCCACCACCCTAAACCTTGCTGCCCAAGCCTCTTGGAGCACCAGAATAAGCCTTTGCGCTAAGAAACAAACAGCAAAAACCCATCAACTTAGCACAATTCAGAGCCTCTTGCCAACTGCCACCCTACAGCATCCAAAAAACAAAACAACAACCAATGAACAAATGGCTACACCCCATTGAATTAGAAAGAGGAAAAGTAAAATTAGAACCCCTAAGCCTAGCCCATGCAGAGGGCATTAGCCATGCTGTAGCAGACGGCAGATTGTGGCAATTGTGGTACACTTCTGCGCCCACACCCCAGCAAGTGGAGCAATACATCAGCCAAGCCCTCCAAGAATTGGAGCAAGGCCAATCCTTGCCTTTTGCTGTCATCAATACCCAAAGCAATCAAGTAGTGGGCACTACCCGACTGATGAATGCTGATGCTATTAATAAAAGAATTGAAATTGGACATACTTGGTATGCCAAATCTGCCCAACAAACAGGCATCAATACCTTGTGTAAGTATCTGCTATTGGAATATGCTTTTGAAACTTTGGAGTGTATTGCGGTGGAGTTTAGAACCCATTGGCACAATCTGCCCTCTAGGACCGCCATTGCCAAGCTGGGTGCCAAGCAGGATGGGGTGTTACGCAACCACAAATTTGATAAAATGGGTAATTTGCGAGATACGGTTGTCTTTTCAATCATTGATCGGGAATGGAAAACAGTAAAGCATTCTTTGGGGTTTAAAATAAATAAGCCATACTAAGTACTGTGGCTTGCTTTAGTTGATGCTGTTTTATCTGATACACTGTATCAAATAAAACAGATTGCTTCGCAAGTCTTGGAGATGATAATCAACTAGGGCAAGGTACTATTAAGAAAATCATAAACCAACTTTGAACTTAATATTGGTCTTTTTTTTGTTAAATAGTACAGTAATTATTACACCCTAGATCAATCCATTATTTTTCTAAATGAACAACTTAACTTTTTGATTATCAAAAGCAAACAAAAATTATGAGATTCTCACTTTTTCTAGCGCTTATCCTTTCCTTTGCCACAGCTTCTTGCCAGACCACTGCCAATTCCAAAGAAACCACTTCAGCAGAAGCCCTCCAATCTTATCCCATTCAAAAAACAGAGGAAGAATGGAAACAAATGCTCTCTAAGGAGCAATTTTATATCCTACGCCAACAGGGGACTGAGTATGCCTTTTCGGGGGCGTATTGGGACAACAAGAAAAAAGGCATTTATTATTCGGCTGCTACAGGGCAGCCCTTGTTTAGCTCGGAGCACAAGTTCAAATCGGGTACGGGCTGGCCGAGCTTTTATAAGCCCATCGAGGAAGGTGCAGTAATAGAAATTGTAGACAAAAGCCACGGTATGGTGCGTACAGAAGTAGTAGATAGCGGCAGTGGCTCCCATTTGGGGCATGTATTTAATGATGGGCCAGCCCCCACAGGCTTGCGTTATTGCATGAATTCGGCCTCGCTCCTATTTGTAGAGGAAGGCGCAGAACTCCCCCAAATCGTCAAAGACTGGAAAGAAAAATATAGCAAGTAGTGCTTTGCTTCATAAGAGTATCCAGATGGTTGGCTTTTACAGGTCAACCATTTTTTTTTGTAATAAATTAAACCTTCCTTAAATGCAGCCGTCTTATCTTACATACGCTTAATTCGTCTTAAAAAAGTCATCATGAATAATATAAAAATACATTGCCTGCTGTTTGTTCTATTCTTGTGGGCTTGTAAAAATGGCGATGACCTCCCCATTGCCCAAGATCCAACTACTCCAAATATTCTATTGATTATTGCAGATGATTTGGGCAAGGATGCTCTACGTGGCTATGCAGAGGGCAGTATCAAGCCCAATACGCCCAATCTGGATGCTTTGAGAACTAGTGGCATTACGTTTAATAATTTTTGGTCTTATCCTACTTGTTCACCCACCAGAGCATCCATTATTACAGGCAAATATGGCTATCGTACAGGCGTTAAGTGGGCCAGTGATGTGTTGTCTACTAGTGAAACTACCTTGCAAAAGTATATTAATGACCATACTAATAATGCTTATGCTACTGCAATAGTGGGCAAGTGGCATTTGTCGGGCAGCAATCGAACGTTCAACCCCGAAACAATGGGCATTGATTATTATGCTGGTTTGATAACGGGGGCTGTTGCAGACTACTACAGTTGGTCTTTGACAGAAGATGGAAGCAATACAACTAGTACAGAATATACAACGAGTAAGTTTACCAATTTGGCTATAGATTGGATCAATAACCAAAACAAACCTTGGTTGATGTGGTTGGCCTACAATGCCCCACACACGCCTTTTCATCTGCCCCCAACCAATCTGCACTCGCAAGGTAATTTGCCCCCCTACATGGCTGGCATGAATGCAGTGCCGTATTATATGGCTGCCATTGAGGCTATGGATGCGGAAATTGGACGCTTATTAAATAGTATTCCTCAAGAGGAACGAGACAATTCTATCATTATTTTTATGGGGGATAATGGCACGCCTGTACAAGTGGCGCAAGCTCCGTATGACAACGCCAATGCAAAAGGTACCTTGTACCAAGGCGGTATTAATGTGCCGCTTGTTATAGCGGGCAAGGGTGTTTCCAGAACAGGAACAGACGACAACCTCCTTAGCAGTTCGGATTTGTTTGCCACCATCGCCGCCACAGCAGGAATTGCCATAGAGCAAATCCACGATAGCCAAAGCTTCAAAAACTTGTTTTCTCAAACGGCGACCATTAGAAATTATCAATATGCCGAAATGGATAGTGGTACCAATAATAGCTGGACGATTAGCAATGGGGTGTATAAGTTGATTGTAAATGCCAATGGCAATGAAGAGTTGTACGACTTGGGCAGTGATCCTTATGAGCAAAACAACTTGCTGAATGGCACCTTGACTACTGCTCAAATGACGGCCAAAGCAGCATTGGAGGCAGAATTGCTGAATATACGACAGTAATTAGTGTTATCTTTTGGTTTTAAACCAACATCAAAGTAAGGAACAATGAACAAGCAGTTGATTTGGCTACAAACAGGCTACAAAACCTTTGCCTATGAAGGGCCTCTTGGGCTAAAAGTGGAACGATTATCAAAAGCAGTGGGAAAGAATAAATCTTCTTTTTATCATTATTTTGCAGATTTGGATTTGTTCACTACTCAATTGTTGGCCTTTCATTTGGAGCAAGTGGAGGTGATTACAGCCAAGGAAGCGGTGGCAGAGAATGCGGAGGCGTTGATTGATATTTTACTGGAACATAAGATTGATTTTTTATTCAATCGACAATTGAGAATTCACAGAACGAACAAGGAATTTAGTGCCTGCTTTACTAAGGCCAATGAACGTTCGGAGCCTACTATTATGCCTGTTTGGAAAAAAATTATAGGCTTGGACAACCAGCATTATTTGGCAGAAATGGTGTATAGATTGAGCTTGGAAAATTTCTTTTTGCAGATTACAGACGAAACATTGAACAGGGATTGGTTGAGAACTTATTTTAATACCATTACAAGGATGGTGCAGCAGTTTAAGGCAAGCAGTAGCTCCATTAAACTAAATACATTGTAATAGACGGAAGTGTCTAAAAATTGAGCGAGCCGTGCTTTATTTTTGTGATTATTAGAATAAATCAATTCAAAATAAAGATATTATGACCACGACTTCACAACCTCAGTACTTTCTCAAAAGCTTACTCTTATTACAAACCATTGCTGTGCTTATTTATACCATTATTACTATTCAGAATGAAGGCTTTGTGTTCCTAAAACGCGCCCTCGAATTTGTACAAACCATGCAGTGGATAGGGCAATTTGCGCTAGATTTTGGTTGTTATCTCATCTTGTCTGCCCTCTGGATTGCTTGGCGCAACCAGTTTAGTTGGGTGGGAATTTTGATGGCTAGTGCAGCAAGTATTTTGGGGATTATTGTCTTTGCTCCTTATCTGCTGTTCTTAATCAATAAAGAAAATGGCAGCATCAAGCGTGTGCTGATTGGAGAGCGATAAATTCACCCCCTTAATAATATAAATATATTAAATACTTCAAATGAGCTTGGATAAAAAAACGACCAAAGAAATTGTCTCTGAATTGGAAATTGGAATGGTTTGCTTTCTCCACAAGCAAACAGGCGTTCCCAAGTATGTAATTGACGATACCGATCCTTTTGCTGCTGATAGTTTGGCACTGTGGCAAGAAGACTTAGACGAAATCAATAACAATAGGGATCAATACATTAAAATCGAAAAGATGTCTTCGAGAGAAACCTATCAAATTATGCTCGATTTCACAAAAAACATTAAGCAGATTAGTTTACAAGAAAAGCTTTTTGATCTTTTGAATCAGCGCAAGCCCTTTCGGAATTTTAAGCATATCGTTGAATCTGATGAGGCACTGGCGCAATCGTGGTTTGACTTTCGCCACCAACAGTATACAGTGTGGATAAATAAGCAACTTGAAGATATAGAATAAAAAATGATGTTGATTAACTTAGTTTTACCAAGGGCTTACGCCAAATTGATAGTTGGCTGCATCTTAGTTCAGTAGATTGCAGCATTGTACAACACACTATTCACCAACATGAACCAGCACTTCGCCCCCACCAAAACCCTCCTTATCTTATGTATCATGCTTGGAGTTGCCACAGCTCAGGCACAACCCAAGGAGTACAATTCTATTACTATCGGGAAACAAGAAATTCCGCTCATTTGGAATGCTTATTATGCTATTGAGTGGAATTGGAAATACTTTTATGAGCGGCAAAAACCACCCATTGATGTCACCAAGACCATCCAGAGACTTGAAATAAAATACCCCACTGTAGCAT
Source organism: uncultured Aureispira sp. (assembly GCA_964445645.1). Taxonomy (GTDB): domain Bacteria; phylum Bacteroidota; class Bacteroidia; order Chitinophagales; family Saprospiraceae; genus Aureispira. Next base: position 11,688 of record CAYULH010000045.1, read on the forward strand.
TTTATGTATTTGAGCCTGAATGGCCAGCAGCTTTTATGATTATTGGAAAAGACGGGAAAAAAGTTTCCTACAGCATCTTGGAACAACTCATAAAAGAACCCGAAATCAGAGCTTTGTCTCAAACTGTGCAGTTTTATAATGAAAATGCCCCACTCACCTTCTTTGCCCCCTCCATCACGCTCGTACTCGATCCTTACAATATCCACAACGCCAAAGCTCACCTCAAGGATTTGGATCTGAAACTGCATAATGAACAAGGGCAAATCCTATTTTATCAAGTATCTAAGCCCATTATAGATTCCAATTATCCAGATTTTGTAGATAAAATTCGAGCAACTAAATATGTAGAATTGGTGGAGCCTAATTATTACTCCAAGGTGGAATTGGATCATGAAGGGCAGGGTTTGATAGAGGATTAGTGTTGGGGTTCGGTGTAAGATTCCGCCAATAGAAAGAACAATTGTAGTTCCGAGTACTAGACATTATTACTGTACAGTCAAAACATTCATAGTAAAAAAAATAATTAAAATCAAGAAATAGCTACTGATTGTAGAATAGGAATAGCAGGTTTTTAAACCCTTTCAACCAAAAAATTAAATATCTACGTAAATATGATGCTTTTCTAATGAAAAATATTCATCTTAGTGAAAAGGATACAAAAGTCTAATAAGACCAACAGGAGGCTTTTAATAAAAATATCTAAGCAAAAAAAATTGTATGAAAAAGGAAACTTTAGCGATTCACGCTGGCTATTCAACAGAACCTACTACCAAAGCTGTGGCTGTGCCAATTTATCAAACCGTTGCTTATGAATTTGATAATGCACAACATGGTGCCGACCTATTCAACTTGGCTGTACCGGGCAATATCTACAGTAGAATCATGAACCCAACTGTTGATGTACTCGAACAACGCATGGCAGCCATGGAAGGAGGAATTGCAGGTTTGGCAGTTAGTGCTGGTAGTGCGGCCATTCATTATGCCATCATCAACCTAGCAGCAGCAGGGGATAACATTGTATCGACCCCACAATTGTATGGTGGCACCTATACGCTTTTTGCACACATGCTCCCCCAATTGGGCATTGAGGTTCGTTTTGCCAAAAGCGATAGTGCCGAGGATTTGATGGCCTTGGTAGATGATAAGACCAAAGGCGTTTATTGTGAGAGTATTGGCAATCCTGCTGGAAATATTTGTGATTTGGAAGCTATTGCCAAGGCGGCTCATGCCAAAGGTGTGCCTGTGGTTTGTGACAATACAGTAGCTTCGCCTGCCTTGATTCAACCAATTGAGCATGGTGTGGATATTGTGGTGCATTCTCTGACCAAGTATGTAGGTGGACACGGAACCACCATTGCTGGGGTTATCATTGACAGTGGCAAATTTGATTGGACCAAACATGCCGAGCGCTTCCCTCAATTTTCGCAGCCCGAACCAAGTTATCACGGGGTAGTATATACCGAAGCAATGGGGGCTGCGGCCTATATTGCCAGAGCACGTACTGTAGCTTTGCGTAACACGGGTTCTTGCTTGCCTGCTCTATCTGCTTTTCAGATTCTACAAGGGCTAGAAACCCTGCCTTTGCGTATGGAAAGACATTGTGAAAATGCCTTGGCTGTTGCCGAATATTTGGAAGCTAGTGAGCATGTAGAATGGGTACAATATGGTGGTTTACCCAGCAGCAAATACCATGCGTTGGCTCAAAAATATTGCAATGGCACCCCTTCATCGCTCCTAACCTTTGGTATCAAAGGCGGCTATGAACAAGCCGTAAAATTCTATGATGCCTTGGGCTTGTTCAAGCGTTTGGTAAATATTGGAGACACCAAATCATTGGCTTGTCACCCTGCCAGTACGACACACCGCCAGCTCACCGAAGAGGAACAAGCAAAAGCAGGGGTAACACAAGATTTGATTCGTCTGTGTGTGGGTATTGAGCATATTGATGACCTCAAGGCTGACTTGGATCAAGCTTTTGCAGCTATGTCTGATTAATCTAAATAATATACTGTCTTACAGTGAATAACACATAAGAGTACGATTAAGAAGCACTGACAATGTTTTTTAATCGTATTTTTTTTGCTAATGCTTTTCTAAAAGGATATATTACTACATTCTTACACTTATCACTAGCAAAATCAATCACCAATTCAATACTCCAACACCTCTGCTACTATGGATAAACTATTGATTTTTATTGGTTTCTTCTTTGTGGGAACTATCTTTGCACAAGACGATCAAGCTTTTGACGACTTCGATGATACAGAGTTTATTTTTGAAGAATCGGAGGAAGGTTATTACGATTCTTGGGAAGCTGCCTTGGAAGAACCTGACTTGGTATATATCTTGGAGTTGTATGACAGAAAAATAAAGGAGCTACCCAGCACTATTGGACAATTTAAAAACTTGCGAAAACTCACCATTAGAAATACACAAGTGAAAGTATTGCCAGAGTCTATTGGCGATTTGGAGCAGTTGAAAGAATTGCATTTGTACAAAAATAAACTAACCGTCTTGCCCAAAAGCATCTCCAACTTGGTGCATTTACAAGTCTTGGATGTTAGCTCTAATGCCCTAAAAGAATTGCCTGAAGATATTGGCCAATTAAAGAAATTGGAAGAACTATTTGCCCACAAGAATGAATTGACCCAAATACCTTTATCTGTTGCAAAAATTAGTAATCTCCGAGGCATTACAGTAGGTAAAAATATGGGGCTAGAACAGCTTCCTTTGGAACTGGGAAAGTTGAAAAATCTAATTGTTCTTGATGCCAAAGCAGCCCCTATTGATGAGCAGAATCTTGTGGAGTTAAAGAGGCTATTGCCTAATTGTAAAATTGTAAATTGACCCAATTTTTTGTTTGGGCGGTGTGGGTACAGCAGTAGTGTCCTGTGTAGGGTGTGGTGCTGTGCTGGAATGGCCATATTTTTCGGGGGTTTTGCTAGGCTGTTGCAACAGTTTTGAGTGGTTGGGCGGCTGGCGGCTGGTAGCAATTAATTGTTGCAATTGGGTATTGATCTCCTTCATTCATTATGGGCTACTTACTATAATTTATAGTTATTTCGATTATTATTAAAAACAAAGAATAAAGCTCGAAAATTCAATTTTAATTGTTGTTTTTATTTTATTATAAATGATAATCTAAAAGCAAGTGTTAAAAACTTCAACCGCATAAATTCGGCACAATCCTTTAGACTTTCAGAAAAATCTATAAGCGGCAGATACATTGGACACCTATCTTTGTAGAAAGAATTTATTGAATAAATCAACCTATAAAGATGAATAAGACAATTTTAATTACAGGGGCGAGTTCAGGTATTGGAAAAGCAACAGCACTTAAGTTTCACAAAGAAAAATGGAATGTAATTGCGACCATGCGTACACCAGAAAAAGAGGAAGAACTGCATAAACTCGACAAGGTGTTAGTAACAAAACTAGATGTACTTGACTTGGAGAGTATAGATAATGCTATTGCTGCTGGCATAGAAAGATTTGGAAAAATAGATGTAGTATTAAATAATGCTGGTTATGGTTTGGCAGGTGTATTTGAATCCACTCCTCGCGAAAATATGATTCGCCAATTTGGAGTCAATGTGCAAGGTTTATTTGATGTAACCCAAAAAGTACTCCCTCACTTCAGAAAAAACAAAAGTGGAATGTTTATCAATATTTCTTCTGTTGGTGGCAAGGTAGCTTTTCCATTCCTATCCCTGTATAATTCTAGCAAATTTGCGGTAGAAGGGTTTAGTGAAGGTTTGCGTTGGGAATTGGAACAAATAGGCATAAAAGTAAAGCTTGTAGAACCAGGTGCTGTAATAACAGATTTTGGTGGTCGTTCTATGGATATGCAGTACAATCCAGCAATGACAGAATACAATGATTTTTTTCAGACCTTTACAAAAGCATTTGCCCAATCACAAGATCCAAACAATATGGTTGCAGCTGATAAGGCTGCAGATGTTCTTTTTGGAGTGGCAACTGATGAAAGTGATACCTTTCGTTATATTATAGGACCAGATGCAGAACAAACACTTGCCGCCCGAAAAGCTATGAATGACAAAGACTTTTTTAAAGTACTACAAACTAACTTCGGATTTTAGAGTACTTAATCTACCCTAAGCCATTTGTCTGGTAGGGTGTCTGGTAGGTAATTACAGTGTAACAAAAGTAAATAGACAATTGCAAAAAACTATGCCATCGTTGGCATATAAAAATAACTTGGGTTGTTTGATAATTTTTGTTACACTGTACTTAATGAAGTGGTTGGGTTGCTAACAACCATGCAATAAATTGTGTTTTATATAAAAATAGATTTCCATTTATGACTAAGACTATTTCTTTAAATTCAGTCCATCAAATACATGAGTTTCTAGGTCTATCCACCCCCCAACATCCCTTGATTACAATTATCCAAGCTAATGAAATTCAGTCTGTTGGACAATTTTACAATGTCAAAATCGTACTAAATTTGTTCCAAGCCATGTTCAAAAAAGGTAGCTGTGGAGCTATGAACTATGGTCGCAATTCTTATGATTATCAACAGGGAACAATTATTTTTACTGCTCCGGGTCAAGTCATGCAGTTTCAAGAAGCTCATGAGCAAGATACCAACGACCAAGATGGCTGGCTTCTTTTTTTTCATCCAGATTTGATAAGAAGTTCTGATTTGGGCGAGAAAATAAATAGTTATAACTTCTTTAACTATGAAGTGCATGAAGCATTGCATCTCTCTACAGAGGAACGACAAACCATTGAGGAGTTATTAGCTAAAATTGAGAAGGAATACAGCCAGAACCTCGATAAACACAGCCAACATTTAATTAACTCTAATATAGAACTAGTCTTAGATTACTGCCTCCGATTTTATGACCGGCAGTTTTACACCAGAAAAAATCTAAATATAGATGTCATTTCTGCCTTCGAAAAAATACTCAAGCACTACTATAACACGGCAGTAAACTATGACAGTGGCCTCCCAACTGTTGGTTATTGTGCCCAAGCACTTAATTTATCCAAAAAATACCTCAGTGACTTACTAAAAAAAGAAACAGGTAAAACAGCTCAAGAACACATCCATCTTTACATTATTGAGAAGGCAAAAATCGACTTGTTGGGTTCTAAAGATAGCATTAGCGAAATTGGGTATTCCTTGGGATTTAAATACCCACAACACTTTAGCAATCTATTTAAATCCAAAACAGGAATGAGTCCCTTGGAATATAGAAATATTAACTAATCATAAAGTATAAAGAGTGCTACTAAAAAAGCTGCTACTAAAGTAGCAAGAGCAACAATTCTTGCCTATATTGCTGTCTTATTTAAAACAATAGGCGTTAGAAAGAGGTGTTTTGGGATTTGGTTGACCATCATCTATGGGTAGAATGCTGGGTAATTGCACCAAATTGATTTAATAAAAGCTTCTAGCTAAGTTGTTTAAACATCACCAAAAAATCAATAATTCATGTGTGGAATTGTAGCACTATTTAAAAGAGAAAAAAACGATAAAGAATTTAGGCAACAGCTCCTAGAGATGTCTAAAAAAATTCGTCACAGGGGCCCCGATTGGTCTGGCATCTACTGTATCGACAAGGTATTGATCTCGCACGAAAGACTCGCCATTGTTGACCCCAAATCGGGTGGGCAGCCCTTGATTAGCAAGGATGGTAATTTGATTCTTGCTGTTAATGGGGAAATATATAATCACCAAGAAATCAGAGAAGAACTCAAAGATAAATACGAATTCTTAACGGAGTCTGACTGTGAAGTGATCTTGGCCTTGTATCAAGAAAAAGGCATTGATTTTATCGAGGATTTGAATGGTATTTTTGCTTTTGCCTTATACGACAAACAAAAAGATTGCTACTTGATTGCTAGAGACCACATGGGCATTATTCCACTTTACCAAGGTTGGGATCAAGAAGGCAACTACTATGTGGCTTCTGAACTGAAATCCTTGGAAGGCGTGTGCAAAAAAATAGAAACGTTCGTACCAGGGCATTATCTATTTAGCGAAGAGGAAGGCCTCCAAAAATGGTATGAGCGTGACTGGATGGATTATGCTGCTGTCCAAGACAATGAAACAGACATCAAAAAATTGAGAAAGGGTTTGGAAGAGGCTGTACACAGACAATTGATGTCGGATGTGCCTTATGGGGTGTTGCTCTCGGGCGGTTTGGATTCGTCTATCATTTCTGCCATTGCCAAAAAATATGCCTCCAGACGGGTAGAAGCCAATGACTTGCAGGAAGCTTGGTACCCCCAGTTACACTCTTTTTCGGTAGGGCTTCAAGGTTCTCCAGATTTGAAACATGCTAAAGAAGTAGCCAAGCATATTGGTACGGTACACCACGAAATTCACTTTACCATTCAGGAGGGCTTGGATGCCATTAGAGATGTAATTTATCATTTGGAAACCTATGATGTGACCACCATTAGAGCCTCTACGCCTATGTATTTGATGGCGCGTGTCATTAAGTCTATGGGCATCAAGATGGTGTTGTCTGGCGAAGGAGCTGACGAAATTTTTGGCGGGTATTTGTACTTCCACAAAGCCCCCAATGCCGAGGAATTCCACAAAGAAACCGTAAGAAAATTGGACAAACTGCACTTGTATGATTGCAACCGTGCCAACAAATCACTTGCTGCTTGGGGAGTAGAAGGGCGTGTACCTTTCTTGGACAAAGAGTTTATGGATATTGCTATGACCATCAATCCTAAAGATAAAATGGCATCGGATGGCAGAATAGAAAAATGGATTTTGCGTAAAGCTTTTGAAGATTACATTCCAGCAAGTGTGGCTTGGAGACAAAAAGAGCAATTCTCGGATGGTGTGGGCTACAGCTGGATTGATACCTTGAAGCAGGTTGTAGAGGAAAAAGTAACGGACGAGCAAATGGCGCAAAGAGAATTCCGTTTCTCTGTCAATCCTCCCCTCAACAAAGAGGAATATTATTACAGAACCATTTTTGAAGAACACTTCCCTTCTGATAGTGCGGCTTCTACCGTGCCTTCGGTGCCTTCTATTGCTTGTAGTACACCTACTGCCCTAGCTTGGGATGCTGCCTTTAGTGCCGTCAATGAGCCTTCGGGTAGAGCTATTAAGGCGGTGCATAATGATAGTTATGAGTAGAGCATTGGTTCTTTCTTGAGATATAATACACAAGACATGCTTCCTTTGGGAGTGTGTCTTTTTTTATTCCTTATAATTACAATAAAACCCTCAGCCTAGGGCTGTTAAGTTCTAACTTTTTTAGTTTTTACACCATGGTTTTAGGAATCCCGAAGGGTAGGGCTGTTAAGTTCTAATTGTTGATACTGCAAATTGTTAATCCCGAAGGGATGATATGATTATAGCTTTGTTTACAAAGCGTATTTTTGAACCCTGAAAGGGTGCTATTATCATCTTGTAGGGCTAATAATGGCACCCTTTCAGGGTTCAATCGTGCTTTATAGGCATTATTACTACTATAATATCATCCCTTCGGGATTTTTTCTAGCAGCATTCGGTTTCATTTTCCAGAACTTAACAGCCCTGCCCTCAGCCACTATTTTCTATTCCCCTTTTCCAAAAGAAACAAATCTATTTTGGGCGTATAAGCAAAGATTGTTACATTAGAGTAGACGCACATTACCAATCACAACACTATATCACCAATCAATGAAATACCTACTCTACATCTTGGCAGGTGCAGCAATTATCGCTGCAATTGTTTATTTTGTCTTTTTTTCAAAAAAAGAAGCCTTTGATTATGAACCCCTGAAAACCACCTATACGGAGTTGAAGGACAATTCCTATATTTCTGATGAGGAACAAGCTGTTGTTTCGGCATCCAATACAGGCAATATTGGTATAGCCTTTAGTGGTGGTGGCTCTAGAGCCTTAACAGCCGCTTTGGGTGAATATCGTGGATTGACCAATTTGGGGCTTATGAGCAATATTCGTTATATTTCTGCTGTATCGGGCGGTTGCTGGGCTTCTGCCTTGTATACTTACTTACCCACCTCTATTGAGGATGAAGATTTTTTGGGACAAGTAGTATTGGACCCTAGCCAATTGTATTGGGGCGAGGCCAATGATGCCCATCCAGCCAATCTCAATTACCTAACTGCCAACAACATGGGCCATGTGCCTAGCCGTTTGGGACTAAACAAACTAGCCGAAACGGCTGCCGAGCAAAAAGCAAAATACCACTATCCACTAGACGAGGCTTGGGCCAGAGCCATTGGAAAATTGGTCTTGGAGCCTTATGGCTTGTCCAAAGTATATGAAGACTCTAAGAATGCAGACAAATTTGGCAAACCTAGCAGGTATTATTCCCTCAATGAAACCTCGGCACAGCGACTCATTGACTTGAATCCTCAACTCAGTCTTTCAGATTTTCATCTGGTACAAAAACAGCGTCCATTTTTGATTATGAACACCGCCATGTTTGAAACCACTACTAAGGGCGCAACGTTGTTGCCTGTAGAATCCACCCCCTTGGGCATGGGTATTCGAGGTACTTTTTTGGGCAAGGGCATTGATGGCCGAGATATTGGCGGGGGCTACATCCCTCCTTTTTCATTTGGGAGCAAGGCCCAAAAGAAAACAGAAGAGGGAGTAATAGCAACCAAAGAAGCTGCCCGTTTTGCCTTGTCGGATATTGTAGGTTTGAGCAGTGCTACCTTTGCAGAAATATTTGAGGCCAGCAAACGAGAATTCAAGACCTTTATTCCCAAATACAATTATTGGCCAGTAGCCAATTTGGAGGAAACTCGTAACCAAGCTACTGTCAATTGGTTTGCTGATGGTGGCAATTTGGAAGATACAGGTGTGAATGCCTTGCTGTCTCGAAAAGTGTCTACAGTGGTGGCCTTTGTACATGCAGCCGAGGATTTGGTTCAAAATGACAGTGGGCTGGTGGTTGTAGATTATCAGGTAGCTGCTCTATTTGGGTACATGCCATTGGGAGATGATGCCCATTATGTGCGCTACAAAGATGCCCCAAAAATTGCTACAGCCAATGCTGGATTCCAAAACAATCAAGTGTTTCCTAGTGAGGCTTTTGCAGTTGTGCAAAGTGGCTTGTGGGAGGCCAAACAGGCTGGTGGCCCGGTAGTTTATGCTCAACAATTGACTACTGTAGAGAATGCTATTTTTGATGTGGATGCTGGCGAGGAGGTGACTGTAGTTTGGGTGTATTTGAATAATGCCAAAAATTGGTTCAACCAACTCACGCCCGAATTACAAGAAAAACTAAACAAGCATTCCAAACAGTTCAAAACCTTCCCCAATTATTCTACAGGCAAACAACTGCACTTAGATGCAGCAGAGGTCAATTTGATGGCGCACCTGACCTGCTGGAATTTGATGCAGGATGAATATGTGTTGCCCTCGGTTGGCAAGACAAGCAAGGCTTATTTTACGGAATTGTTGGGAAAAACAGGGTTGGAATAATCATATTTTCAACCATTCCAATATTTCAGGAAAATGATCATGAACCGCATCTTTGTGCGTCAGCATATTGTTGTGGTCATAATCATGGGCATTGTTATTGGCCTTGGATAACAAGCGGTATTCATCGGTGGCATTATCCACTTCTTGCATCAGCAATCTGACATCGTTGGGATTGCCCAACACCCTGTCATTAATGGCTGCTATATGCAAGGTAGATGGAAAGTATTCTTGTTCTTTTTTAATGCGTTGAAATTCAAGTTGATAATCCCAACCATCCCGATCTATCCATTCGTCTTTATACACCCACTCGTTGCACTCTTTTAGAAATAGCCGACTTTCGTCATCTGTTCCTGTTCCCAATTTTGTAATCGGAAAATAACCCCATAGCTTACTAGAAATTTTGCCCAAGTAATTCCAGATCAAGTCTATTTTTATAAACTTCTCCCAACTCCTAGTTCTAATTCTACGCTTGCTGCCAAAAAACACCATTTTCTTAACCGCCGCCCGCATCTCAGGCATTCTCAACAAAAAAGGCAACACCAACACACCGCCCCACGAATGGGCCAAAATATAACTGGGATAATGGCCTTTTATGGATTTGATGCGCTCAACAATAGCGGGCAAATCCTCTACAATATATTCCATTTGTCCAAAATCTGATTGAGAATTTACCTTTGGCTGGCTCTGCCCCTTGCCTCTCAAATCCGCCACAAAAACATCAAAACCATGCTCTGCCAAATACACGGCCAAGCCTTTGCCATTCAGGGAATAAAAAATACGGCCATGCTCCATTGCACCATGCACCAAAAGAGCCGTGGGGGGCGTTGTCGTAGTAGTGACAAGGCATGCCTTGTCACTACTACGACCCCCACGACCACCGGCCCCCACGGCCACAATCCGTTTGACATGCAGCACATCATTTTGAGGGGTATTTAATGGGATAAAAAGGGATTCGTACATCAATTCTTTAGACATGATTTGGTTATTGTTTTGAATGATACTATCAATACACCAAATTTGGACAATTGTTATTCATAAAGCATACAAAATAACAAAAACTAAAGCACTGAAAAGTTCAAGGGCAGCCTATTTCTGTTGGATTAGAAGGAAAATTTATCCTCCTCTGCTTGTTTTTTGCAACAATGTACCCTGTAAATTTGTATAGTAATTTACTATTAATACTTCGTGGATTAGTGCGCCGTTGGCTTATGAGCTCGCGTTGCTCGGTTTTTTACTTTACTGATTCCTTTGTACACTGTACAAAGGAAGTCAGATCGCTTTGCGAGTACAAAAAAGCTAAAAAAGCATCTTGTATCTAATTGATTATCAATCTTTTATGATTTTATTTATTTTTCCTGTAATAAATTGATAATCAATTAGATACGATTTCCAGCGAAGTAAGGTCACTATCATAACTGAAAAATAAAAGAACAAATGAAAAAAGTATTGTTTGTATTGACCAGCCATGAGGATTTGGGTGATACGGGTGAAAAAACGGGTTTTTGGATAGAGGAATTTGCGGCGCCTTATTACTTGCTAAAAGATAACAATGTGGCCATCACTTTGGCCTCGCCCAAGGGTGGACAGCCGCCTATTGATCCCAAAAGCAACGCCCCTGATTTTCAGACTCCTGCGACTGTTCGTTTTGGGGAGGATAAAGAACTGCAAGCAGTATTGGCCAATACCCTAAAGTTAGAAAATGTAAAAGCGGCCGATTATGATGCTATTTTTTACCCCGGTGGTCATGGGCCTTTGTGGGATTTGGCCGAAGATCAGCATTCTATTGCCTTGATAGAGGATTTTTATAAGCAGAACAAGCCCGTGGCGGCTGTTTGCCATGCGCCTGCTGTATTCAAACACACCAAGGATGCACAAGGCACTCCTTTGGTCAGTGGCAAAAAGGTGACTGGTTTTTCTAATACTGAGGAGGAGGCAGTGGCCTTGACCAATGTGGTGCCGTTTTTGGTAGAGGATATGCTCCAAAGCAAGGAGGGTATTTACTCCAAGGCTGATGATTGGACACCTTATGCTGTAGAGGATGGCCTATTGATTACAGGGCAGAATCCTGCTTCTTCGGAGTTGGTGGCCGAGACTTTGTTGGAGCGTTTGAATTAGGTTTAATTGTATAATTGTGGATGAATATTGGGTGTCAGGTGCTTTTTGGGTGCTTGATGCCTTTTTTGTATGAATAACAAAAATTTGATAATATATTGCAGTTCTCTTCTGAAATACATTGCATTATAACAATAAGTTAAAGAATAATAAAGTCACAAATATTGCTATTAGATTAAAAAATAATTACTGCCAAACTATGTAATTTTATTTTGGAATAGCTTATCTTCATTATGAAGTTGTTTAAAAATTCGAGATAGAAGCGAAGCAAGCTCATGAACGAAGTGAACTAACTCACGCAAGTAAGTATTTGGCTTTCAATCGGGTAAGCTTGTGCCAAAAAGGCACACCCCCGAAGGGCAGGGCTCACGTAAGTAAAAGCTCTAGCACGTTTAACAACTATTTGGGTGTTTTTAAACAACTTCTATGTCTAATCTGCATACAGGGGTATTCATTTCAATTAAAATTCATCAAACTAAAAGCATGAAACACAGCAATGTATTTATTGTTTTTATATTCATTATTTATTTCAAACATCTAGGATATGCTCAAACCTGCAGTTGTCTAATATCAGAAGTAGAAACCAATACAGTTAGCCCTTGCAATTATACCATTGGTACATTGGACACTGTGACAAATGCAACAGAGTTTAGAAATGCAGTGAGTCAAGCTAATAGTAGTGGCGGAAATAGGACTATTTTGATAGCAGATGGAACCTATCAAATAGCATCTCCTTCTTGGTATCCATATATTACTGCTAATAATATTGTTTTTAAAAGCCTTTCGGGCAATAGAGATGCTGTTATTCTCACAGGGACTGGAATGGCTGCTACATCTGGGACAGAAATAGGTATTTATGCTGTTGGTGACAATATAACCATTGCAGATTTGACGATTAAAGATGTAGGAAATCATGGGATAGCTGTTACTGGAGATAATCTGTACGTGTACAATGTAAAAATTCAGGATACTTATGAACAAATGATTAAGGGAAATAGTACAGCAGGTGGAATAAATAATGGCACTGTAAAATGTAGTTTGTTTGAGTATACTAATGGAATTGGCCCACAATGGTATATTGGTGGCTTAGACATTCACACAGGCATCAATTGGAATGTAAGTGACAATGTTTTTTATGATATTGCTAGCCCCTCTGTTGCTGTGGCAGAACATGCTGTTCATTTTTGGGATTCCTCAGAAGATAATGTAGTCGAAAGAAATAAAATAGTTAATTGTGATAGAGGAATAGGTTTTGGTTTAGGAAGCAGCCCCAATACTAGAGGTGTAATCAAAAACAATATGATTACCAATGATGGATCTAACTTATTTGCTGATGTTGGAATCGGCCTTGAATCTTCGCCCAATACAGAAGTTTACAATAACTCTATTTTCATACAATACCCCAATGCTATTGAATACCGTTTTGCAACAACTACCAATATTATCATAACTAACAACCTTACCAATCAATTGATTCGATCAAGAAATGGAGGCACAGCAACTTTAACAACAAACAACACTGGTGCCATGGGATCATGGTTTGTTGATGCAACATCGGGCAATTTGCGTTTAGCCAATAATATTCCTTCTGTTGTTGATATGGGTACAAGCCTTGTTAATGATGTTACAGTTGATTTAGACCAAGTTACACGCCCTCAAATCGGCAGTTATGACATAGGTGCAACTGAATATTTGAATCCTACCACGGGATTAAAGGACACCAAAGCTCCAACATTGGATGTTACCGTGTTTCCCAACCCTAGTGCCAATGTATTTACTCTGCAATCTAAGGAGATTTCCATTGACAACATTACCATTTACAATGCTGTGGGTCAAACTATTGCTTCTTTTGAAGGTGATCCATTGCCTTCTACCTTTGTAATTGATGCCCAACAATGGGAAGCAGGTGTATATTTTTGTCATATTGCTGGTTCTAATGCTGCCTCGCAATTGATACGAATGGTTGTTTTGGAATAAGTGATGGTGGCTTGTTCTTATACTGTGGCTAAAATAGCACCTAATTTTCTCATAAACAATTAGTTGTATATAAAAAATCTCTTTTTTACCCCCCCCTTATTTATGTTATAAAACAAAAAATATTATGCTAATATAAACACTTATTCTTATCCTAAAAATGGTTTTTCCCCAATAAATAGGGAATTTCCTAGCTCGAAATTTCCCACCTTAGCTCCTTTTTGAAAATTAAACAGTCCTGAAATCTTGACTGGTCCAACTAAATTTTTCATTTCTGTAATTCCATCCTTAAAGTGAATATGAAACGGATGCTTTAGAAGACCTCTAACTGTACATAATGCCATTTCATTTTCTGGAAATAATTTTCTTAAATTCTCTTCATCCATATTCCCTAAACTTGGAAAGCCTAAAATTCTTTCCTTAATATCATCATATAAGTCTCTTTTTAGATCTCTAAATCTTATTGATAATCTCACACCGCTATTCTTATCCTTAATTTTTATATATTTCATAGCAGGAGGACTTTCTATATCTTTCAACGAAGTTGAAGCTATCCAATCATTATTTCTCATAGAAAAAACTACTATACCATTCTTATCTCTAATATCAAAATTTATCATGATTTCTCCCTTTTGATTACGACTTAACCAAATTAACCTTTCTTCTCCTCTAATAAATATGTTATTGGCTCCAATGTAATAGTTACTCCCTACATCAAATAAAATATGTTTTCTTCTCCATGCAATTTGTCCTCTCAATAAACTTTTTTGAGAAAGAAAAGGCTTTTTCTTCATTTGTTTTAGCTGGTTAATCGTGAAAGCACCATTATCAGCAGCTTTATGATGATGTAAACATAATGCTATCATTCCATTGGGATTATGATGGTTCTTTTGATGCCAAGGAGGATCAAAATGATGATAACTAAGAAAAGGACTACCACAATTCAATACAGGGCAGCCATAATTTACCTCCTTTCTTAATATTCTTCGAACATCTACAGGAATATATCTTTTTATATCTTCTTTAGACATACCTTAGAATTAAAGTGGTTATTTTTTTTGAATTATTTGAGTCAAAACAAAACGATAATCATTTGGCCAAGCACCTTCTTCCATTTTTTCAACATGTTCCTGATAGGATTTTTCAGTCATCTTACTTTTGCATTTACATTCAGACAATAACACGTAATCATCCTCATTTAAGTATTGAAGTTCTCCAAAAAATTATATTTAAGCTATATCTTATAACCGATCAATCTCCTCCTCGGTCAAACCAGTGATGAGCTGTATTTGTTCCTTACTAAAGCCCTCTGTTTTCATCTTTTTGGCAGTTTGCTCAATTCCTTCTTTAAGTCCCTCAGCTCTTGAGGTATCCACGACATTCTTAATATCTCGATAGTACTTTAAACTCTCTTCATAGGCTTCTCGTTCTTTGGGGGTAAACTTAGCGATTTCGGCTGCCTCAAAAAGCTGTGCAAAAACACGTTCTTGTAGCTTTTGGGGGCGATCTTGTAATTGAGCCAAGTGTGTAAACACATAGAGCCATTTATCAAAATGTGTTTCGAGTTCTTCTTCTGTTTTCGTGAACTTAGGTAGTTCTAGATATACAAACTTCAACTTATCATAAAACACCTCGCCGCGTTGATTTTTCAATTCAACAACATGTAATATATCCTCCTGCTCCTTGTGGTCATCAAAAACAAAATCCAATATTCCTACAGAATAAACAGGATCTAATTTATAGTCCCATTGGTTCTTTTTGCCTTGCTCTTGAATAGGAAAGGAAGCATAAAAAACACTTCTATCCTTGAAGTAATTCTGCTTGGCTTTCTGCATTTCAACAATAAATCGTTCCCCCTTATCCCCAATACAATACAAATCAAAAATAGCCTTTCGATCTAACTCTGTTAATCCTTGCTTCTCTCCTGAAGAATAACTCAAATCCTTGATAGTACGATCTGGCAGTATTTGATTGAGGAAATCAATGAGTAGTGCTTTATTGGGTTCTGTTCCAAACAGCTTCTTAAATCCAAAATCAGTTAATGGATTAATGTATTTTCCTTTTTCTCTGTACATGTTATGACAACTTAGTTCTTTTCTACAAAAATAACTGTTTTTTTGATTTAGTTCACCATGAGTAAAAATTTCCGAACTATTACTTAATTCTATAAAACAAAAAAAGCCCCGCAATCCAAAGATTGCGAGGCTAGTTGGTGCCCGGAGCGGGAATCGAACCCGCACTCCCTCAACGGGAACAGGATTTTAAGTCCTGCGTGTCTACCAATTCCACCATCCGGGCGACCTTGGTAGGCACGTTTTATTCGTGCTGTGCAAATATAGCGCAGATAGTTGGGCTGTGCAAGCTTTTGGTCAAAAAAAGTTGCTTTTTTTTGGGGTCAAAATGGTACAAATTGATAGCCAATGATTTACAGCAAAAGAATAAAATAGGTGGTAGGAAGACGATAATTGGGGAGGCATCTAATACGCAGAAGTACGTACCATAAATCAGCCAATAGGAAGCAGTAGTGAAGGGACAATATAATTGTTGCCAATCCAATTAAACACGCCCAATAATTCTGAAATAAAACCCTTCCAATCTTTACAAAATTATGCTTGACAATTGTTATTTAGTTAAGTTTTGCTATCTTAAAACCGTATTCGCCTTTTTACGACAAAAACAAATCTCTTATGGATAAGTCATCTGCTCCTAAACCTACCAAAACAGCTTCCTCGCTTCCAAAAATGCAGGAAGAGCAACCACCAAAAACATCCAAACGTAGAGAGTATACGCAAGAAGATATTGATGCCAACAAGCATATTTATGACTTGTTTGATGTCAATTATGTGAAGCAAATGAACAACAACATATTTGATTTTTTGGATGCTTCTTATTTTAGGACCGTGTTTATAGGGTTTGAGGAAATGCCAGAGCGCAATGATCCCGATCATCCTGTTATTATGGCGAGCAATCACTCTGGAATGGCTTTTCCTTGGGATGGGATGGTATTTAGTGCGCGATTGATGAAGCAGTTTGATTATCATCCTGATAAGATATTTAGACCCATTGTATCGCCGCAATTGTCGGGCATCCCTCCTATGCACCCCTTCTTTATGAAAGGTTCGTGGCATACTCCGGGGGGCATTGATGCTACTTTTTTGAATTTTGAAACCATGCTGCAATATCCCAATGGGCATTTGCTCATTTACCCCGAGGGTGTGCCGGGCATTGGCAAGGGATTTAATAGAAAATACCAACTGCAACGTTTTGCTACCTCTTTTATTAAGATGAGTTTGAAGCACAAAACCGATATTTTGCCCTATTCTACGGTGAATGGGGAATACATTGTGCCATTCATGTATAGTATAGATTGGGTAGACAAGCAGTTTCAGAAAGTGGGCGTGCCTTATATGGCCTTGGGTGTTTTTACGCTTTTCTTGGTGTTTCCTTGGGCTTTTTACTTGGCTTTTCCGGCCAAGATGCACTTTGTGAAGGGCAAGCGTTTGAGTCCTTACAAATGGGTGGATAAGCCCTATGAGGAATTGACGGCCGAGGAGATTAATGCGGTCAGGGATCGGGTGCATGATATGATGCAAAAGGACTTGGATGAGGCGGTAGAGAAATATGGGCATTCTCCTTATAATTTCAAAGAGTTGGTGCAAAAAATGTGGGAACACAAAAGTAAGTTCCCTTATAATTTGCCGATGTTTTGGCCCTTTATTTTCCACGAGTTTGAACGCCAATGGGCCTTTGAGCGCAAGTTTGAAACGGGAGAGCCTGTAGATATTCCGATGGGTTGGGGGGCTATTTTTATTTTGATTTGGCGCAATCCAATCACATTGGCTTACTTTATTCCTATTATTGGTTGGTTTATTTTGGGCATGTATGCCAAGCGACGTTGGAAGCAATTGGACCATAGAGGAAAGCCTAAAAGTGCTGCCCATGAAGGCTAATCTTGTATTGGGTTCGGAAAATATTACGGTAGATTTGGCACAGCCCATTAGTTTGGCCTTGCCTGTACAGGCTGCGCCAGAGGCTGCCAGTGCTTGGTATTGTGGGCCGACACAAATAACGCCTGTAATGACCGAGCAGTTTGTGGGTTCGGTTGCCTTGGGTGGTGCGGTTAATTTTAGGGATGTGCAATTTAATCCGCATGGCAATGGTACGCATACCGAATGTGTGGGGCATATTGCTAAGGAGTTTTACTCCATTCATCAGGTATTGCAGCGTTTTTTTTTCTTGGCGCAAGTGTGGACAGTACAGCCCGAGCAACAGGCAACAGATGAAATTATTAGCTTGGCACAAGTGCGTGCGGCCTTGTTACAAAAACCTCATTTAGAAGCCCTTGTCATCCGTACCTTGCCCAATTCTGACGAAAAAAAACAACGTCAATACAGCAATACCAATCCGCCTTATATGGAGGCGGCAGCAGCAGCTTGGCTCTACGAGCAGGGCATTCGGCATATTCTGATTGATACGCCCTCTGTAGATCGAGAGGAAGATGAGGGGGTATTGGCCGCCCACCATGCTTTTTGGAATTATCCTGATGCACCGCGCTTGGATGCCACTATTACAGAGCTGATTTATGTACCCAATGCTGTTGCTGATGGCTTGTATTTGCTCAATTTGCAGGTCGCTGCTTTTGAGAACGATGCCACCCCGAGCCAACCCACCTTGTACGCTTTGCTTTAGTGGGGGGCGTTGATTCCTAACTTGCACAACCAATCTAGTATTTTTTTGTCTTGTAGGTAGATACTTTTACTAGAATGGTAATTTTGTTTTATGAAGGCTTTATTATTGATTGATTTTCAACAAGATTTTAGTGGTTTTGGGGCTTTAGCTACAGCTAATGCTACTATGGTATTGCAAGAAGCACAGCATTATTTGCAACAAGATTTTGACTTGTGTATTGGCAGCCAAAACTGGATTCCCGCCAATCATACTTTTTTTGCAGCCAATCATTATTTTCGTTATCCTAAGCAAATTGTTACCATCAATAAAAAGGAAGAACGCCTCTGGCCTATTTATGGGGTGCAAGAAAGTTTTGGAGCAGATTGGATGATGGGTTTTCCTGTAGAACAATTGGATAAAGTCTTGCAAAAAGGCATGGATGCCCAACTTGCGCCTTATAGCTGCTTCTCCCCTGCTAGTAGTTTTGATTTACATGCTTATTTATCCGAAAACAAAATTAGTTCCTTGATCTTGGGTGGTTTTTTTACTGAATTTTCGGTGTATCATACGGCTTTGGATGCGCTTCAATTGGGTTATCAGGTTACTGTGGTCAAAGGTTTGTGTGCTGCGGCTAATTTGGATAGTGATAAGGACGATGAAGCTATATTTGATGCCTTGGAAAAAGCTGGGGTGCAATTGGTTGCTTAAGATTCCTATATCATAACGTTCTTTCTTTTCTTCGGAAAATCGGAAGGACTTTGTTATTACGTCCTTTCAGGACTCTTTGGTAAGAAATTCTAAAAACTAGTTTACTAGCTTAGTTTTTATTCGAAGGACAATCAATAAAACATTGAATGAGTAAAATTAATTATCAAAAGAGTAAATACAAATTGATTATTCTTACTCAAAACAATGTTCTAAATCCAAAACAGCACACATAGCACGGCCCAACAATTCCAAATCTTCTGTACTGCTACAAAATGGAGGCATGATGTAAATCAATGTTCTAAAAGGACGAATCCAAACCCCTTGTTCTACAAAAAACGCTTGTGCTTCGGCCACTTTAACTACTGTGGTGGTTTCAATAACCCCTATAGCCCCCAATACACGCACATCAGCCACTCTTGGGTGCTTGGCTGCTGGTTTTAAAACGGCTTTCAATTGTGTTTCAATTTGCCGAATAGTAGCTTGCCAAGGTGATTTCAACAACAATTGGATACTCGCAACAGCGACAGCACAAGCCAATGGATTGCCCATAAAAGTAGGCCCGTGCATAAGTACACCTGCTGCTCCTTGCCCAATAACTTGTGCAACATGGTTGGTGCATAAAGTAGCGGCTAAGGTCAAGTAGCCCCCTGTAATAGCCTTGCCCAAGCACATAATATCGGGTTGTATTTGGGCATGTTCTACAGCAAACAACTTCCCTGTTCGGCCAAATCCTGTCGCAATTTCATCGGCAATGAGCAGCAAGTCATGTTGCTCACAAAGCTCCTTGATAAGCACCAAATAAGCAGGGGAATAAATTCGCATTCCGCCTGCCCCCTGTACAATAGGCTCCAAAATAAATGCTGCCGCTTTTGAAGCATATTCTTCAAAAAATAAAGTCAAACGCTTTTTTTCTTCCTGGCTCAAGGGCAAATCAAAGCCTTGCTGGGGTTCTTTCATAAAATAATGCTCGGGCAAAAATCCACGAAACAACTGGTGCATTCCCGATACAGGGTCACATACGGACATGGCTCCAGTAGTATCTCCATGATAGCCTTTGGCTAAGGTCAAAAATTTGGAACGGTGGGCTTGTCCTCGGGCATGTTGGTACTGCAAGGCCATTTTCATAGCTACTTCTACCGAAATAGACCCACTATCGCACAAAAAAACCCGATTGAGCTGACTGGGCGTGTGCGCTACCAAGAGCTGGCCCAAGGCAATAGCGGGCTGATGGGTAATGCCTCCAAACATTACGTGTGACATGGATTGGAGTTGTTTTTGGATGGCTGCATTCAGTACAGGGTGATTGTAGCCATGTATGGCCGCCCACCAGCTCGACATGCCATCTACAAGCTGTCGGCCATCGCTCAGGTAAAGCTTCGTTCCTTTGGCTCGCTCTACTGGATAAACAGGCAAAGGAGCAGTAAGGGAGGTATAGGGATGCCAAAGATGCTTTCGGTCAAAGGCTATATCTTCGGGCTGGATCTTGGGCGTAGGCTGTGTTGGCATTTCGGTCATGTTCTAAAACTTTATTATCAAGACAGGCAAAATAGAATTTTTGTTTGTGCTTCTCTCCTTTTTTTGTCAATTGGCTTGATTGTAATGGGGGGAAAGATGGACTATGGGCATCAAACTAGTGTAAGAAAAGTAGAATTTATAAACCACAATCCAAGGGTTCACTAAAAAAGTAATACCTTTGCCGCTAAAATAACCACCATCAAAGTGGTTGGGAGCTCTAGACTTCCTTTTTACATTAATTTCAAAAGAATTATGAGAGATTTTCCAGTAATTACGGATCCTATTCATACCCCAAAGGAACAGACCAAACTCAATCAATATTTCCTCCAAAAAATTAGAGATGAGCGTGATTTGCCCTTCATTTATCTAATGATTAAACTCAGTGTCATTGTTTTGCCCTCAGCGGTGATTTTGTACAGCAATGTGCTAACAGGCGCATGGTGGTGGGCATGGGCTGCCCTGCACTTGGTATTGGTGATTGGTGTTTTCTTAGGGCCCTATACCTTGATGTTGCACAATACCAGCCATCGTCCATTCTTTAAGAAGCAACATGATATTTGGAATAAGTATATTCCTTGGGTGCTAGGGCCATTCTTGGGACAATCGCCTGATTTGTACTTCATTCACCACATGGGAATGCACCACAATGAGGGCAATATGCCCGATGATAAAAGTTCTACCATGCCTTTTCAGCGAGATAGTTTCTTGGACTTTTTGCACTATTATTTCCGTTTTTTATTTATTGGTGTCATAGAATTGATGCAATATTTTTTTGGTAAAAAACGCAATGCCCTTGGTATCAAGGCTGTCCGATTAGAATTGAGTTACTTGCTCGTTTTGGGCTTATTGGCTGGTTTTGTAAATATGGGTGCTACTATGACTGTATTTATTTTGCCGCTAATTATTATTCGTTTGGCGATGATGTCGGGCAATTGGGGGCAACATGCCTTTGTAGATGCCACAGAGCCTGACAATGATTATACCAGTAGCATTACTTGCATCAATAGTGGTTATAATAGACAATGTTTTAATGATGGGTATCATATAGGACACCACTTGGTGCCCAACATGCACTGGACAGATATGCCCGGTGAATTGCAAAAAAACCTACAAAAATATGCCGACAATAAATCCTTGATTTTTGAGGGATTGGATTTCCAATTGGTATGGGTTTTATTGATGTTCAAACGTTATGATGTGCTGGCCAAACACTTGGTCAATATCAATGGAACTACCTTTGCCTCTGATGAAGAAGCCATTGCTATTATGAAACAACGTACCAAACGTTTCTCCAAAGAAGCCCTTGCCTCCTTTGCTCAATAAATAAAATAGGTCGTACTATATTTTTTCAAAGCTGTCTATATGCACGTATGGACAGCTTTTTCTATTTAGTTACTGCTCCAATCAAAAAGCTTTGGGCAGTAGTTTGCGTATATTAAATAAGGCAGTTATCTTAGGTTATTAATTTAACAAAAACCAACCTTATTATGAAAAAAGTATGGAGTACATCTACTTTTCTTTTATTGTTAATTAGCAGTTTATTTTTCTTGTCTAGTTTTTCGTCTGTTCCTGTGGTGGATGGCCGAGATGACAACCCGCCTGTAGAAAAAACCAAAGAAAATCGCCGTAAAGCGCGCCTCAATAAGCGTTACAATCGCCTCAGCGCACGTTTTGACAAAACGACTAATACCAAACAACGTGTTCGTTTGCAAAAGAAAATCCGAACAATAGAGCGCCAGCAAGATGGTGGCCCCTCTCCTGTTGTGGGTATTATAGGGCTTGTCTTGGGTGTTCTTTCTTTTTTCCTATTTATTGCTGCAATAGCAGCTTTAGGTGCAGCCGCTAGAGCCATTGCTATGGGGATGACAGCCTCTACAGCAGGTGCTGGGCTACTGTATGTAGCTGGTTTGGTAAGTGCTACGGCTGGATTGGTGGTTTCTATTGTTTCTTTGGTATTGACAAGTACCAAGCCTGAGCAACACAACTTACCCGGTTTTGGGATTGCAGGAATCATTGTGGGCAGTACCTTTATGCTAATTTTGGCTATTGCTGTGATGATTTTTTATATTTTTGCTTAGAATATTCTTTCAGGAGGATAATGGTGTGACTGTTATCCTCCTGTTTTAAACGTTACTCTTCCATCTTCTTTTACAATTTTAATAAATGCCTATACCAATGCTTGTAAGAATTTTATTACTCCTTTTTGTTGGTCATTTATGTAGTTTCTCCCTTGCTCCTCCACAAAAAAAAAATGCCCAACCATCTATTGAGCAAAAAAAACAAAAACGCCTGCAAAAACGCCATGCACGCCTGCTTCAACGTTTTGACCAAGCCAAAAATAGCCAACAACAAAGGCGTTTGCAGAAAAAAATTCAACAAGTAGAACGCCAGCAGGATAGCAAACCTTCTACGATATGGGCTGTTCTTGGCTTTTCATTCGCACTGCTTTCTATTCTAATTTTTGTATTGGGAATTTTGGGTACAGGAAGAATTTTCGCCCCCTCTACAGCACTTTTATTCTATTTATTAAGTTTCATTATAGCTATTTTGGCCGTAGTCTTTTCTGCTGTTGGACTGGCTAAAGGCAAAGCAAATCCAGATGATGTCCTATCCAAACCATTTGGTCTTACAGGGGCTATTATTGGGGGTATTATGGTGGGTGTCTTGCTGATTTTTATTTTATTGTTTATCTTATTTTTGTAAGTTGGAAAGAATTAGGATTTATTATAATAATTTGACTCGCAGAACAGCAGGCACTATTTTATTGGTGTACACTTGGCTTTTTGATAATCATTATTGATAATTATTTAGGACTTATGGGCTTTAGTTATTATTATATTCTTATAATGTGTCTAGCAAAAATCCGTATTTTATAAGTGGAGCCAGTTCAAGCACTAGTCCCTAAACTGCTCTTAATCTTCCTGTTAGTTGGTTTATCTAGTTTCTCCCTTGTTCCTATCCAAAAGAAAAATGACCAGCTTACTATTGAACAAAAAAAGCAACAAAGGCTTCAAAAACGCCATACACATTTAATCAAACGTTTGGACAAAGCCAAAACCAGTCAACAAAAAAGACGGTTGCAAAAAAAAATACGACAGGTAGAGCAACAGCAAAAATATAAGCCATCGCCCCTCTTGTCTATCTTAGGATTATGTCTAGGGATAACAGCGGTTATTTTGCTTGTTATTGTACTTTATACCCAAGTTTTATCCAGCACCATACTTGTCTTTTTGTTTTGTCTGTTTGGCCTGCTCTTAGCTGTTGGCGGAACCATTGTTTCTGCTTTTGTTTTGAACAAAATTCAGAAAAACTCTAAAAAATACGGTGGTGTAGGCTTTGCTATTGCAGGTTTTTTGGTCAGTTGTGGCATTATCGGGCTTTTTCTTCTGATGTTTCTGTATTCTGGAGGCTCTATCTAAGAAGATTTACTTATTGCTAGTGTCGCTAATTTCTATTCCTTTTTTAACGGTTTTTAATTTTTCCGTTGCTGCCTTTTTGGATTTGGTTTCGTTTAGAAAGTGAGGCATTGCATTTGCAATAAAAACACCTCGTTGATTCCATTTTATTTTTCACTAGTCATTTTCTATATATGCCAGTTCTTTCTTGGATTATATCTGCACCTACTGTTCGATTTTTTGCCCTTGTTTGTTGGTTTAGTTTGTGCAGCTTTTCGGCTATACCTCCTCAAAAACAAGCAGCAATTCCACCAGTAGAACAACAATCCAATAAGCATCGCCAAAAACGGCTTCAAAAAAAACATTACCGCCTATCCAAACGCTGGAGCAACAGTAAGAATCAACAACAACGTCTGCGTATACAGCATAAAATTAAGCAGGTAGAACAACAACAAAATGACCAAGCTCCAAGCCCTATTGTTGGCGTACTCGGTTTTGGATTAAGCTTGGTTGCCATTGTATCCTTGTTTGGTGCACTCTTTCTTCAATTGCCGGGTATACTCGTCTTGAGCTTTATTCTAGCAGTTGCTGCCTTGGTTGTTTCTATTCTCTCCTTGACCCTTCAAGGTAAATATCCAGATCGTTACATACTACGAGGTTTTGGTATTACAGGCATTATTATTAGTAGCATTCTACTTGTTCCCTTGTTCTTTCATTTTCTTTTTATTGTTGCTATTTAATTGATTATTAATAATAACCAAACTACAACGTACAGAACCATCCAAAGCAGGGCTGTTAAGTTCTGGAAAAAACTAATATGAATGCTGCTGGAAAAACCCCGAAGGGGTGATATTATTGTAGCAATAACATAAATAATACGAATTCAACCCTGAAAGGGTGTCATTATTACCCCTACAAGACGATAATAGCACCCTTTAGGGTAGGGCTGTTAAGTTCTAGAAAATGCCTCTGAATATTGTTGGAAAAAATCCCGAAGGGATGGCATTATAGTAGTAATAATGCCTATAAGATGCCTTTAAATCCCGAAGGGATGTCATTATTAACCTACAAGACGATAATAGCACCCTTTCAGGGTTCAAAAACTGCTTTGTAAACAAAGCTATAATTATTTCACCCCTTCGGGGTTTACAATTTACAGCATCTAAATTTAGAACTTAACAGCCCTGCATCCAAGGGGTAGCCCAGCTACTTGTTGTGGTATGCTCCAATAACCTTTTTGACCATTTTTAAAACTGCCTTTATTAGCATTCTAATGAAAATCACAGTTATAACCTTTGCACAAAGCAAGCTGCTGTTGCTCACGCTTCTAGTGTTCCTATGCAGTTTTTCGGCTGTCCCCATCAAAAAAAAACCACGCCTTACTAAACAAGAACAACGGCTAGAGCAAAAACGAAAACGCCTGCAAAAACAGCTCAATTATTACAAAACTAGACCAAATTTGCACCTCAAAAGGCAACAAAAATTGCAACAGCAGCTTGCTGAATTGGATGATGATGAGTCTGACAACACCCTTTCTATTTTATCTCTAATAGCTGGTTTGTTAACCCCTGTGCCGTTCTTTTTTGCGGTGGTATTGGCACTTATTGCGGCATTTGGAGGCGCAGGTTCTGTTGGTGCTCTATTATTATTTTTGCTTTGTGCTATTTTGGGTCTGGCGGCAGCTGTTTGGGGTTTTATTTATAAAGCACGCTCCAAAAAAATGCCCGAGAAATACCCCAAACGAGGAAGAACAGCGGCTATTGCAGGCATAATATTGGGTATTCCCGCTTTTGTATTGTCGGTACTATTTTTTGTTATTCTTGCTATTTTTGAATTTAGTTCATTCGCCCTCTTTTTTGCACTGTTATCTGTACTGGCAGGTCTAGTCCTTATTGTAATGGGCGTTTTTGCCCTTAGCCAAAACAAACGTGACCCCGAACAGGTGATACATCCCAAAAGAGAGCGTGCTATATCCTCTATTGTTATAGGAGGTTTGTTGTTTATTTTGGGACTTGTGCTGTTGATTATGCTGCTTGTGTTTGTGCTTTAAAGCATTCGACTTTGTACACCAACTAAATAATACCAATCTATACTCAAAATTAGTATTATGTTCTTCGATATTGGCGCGTCTACTGCGTTATTTT
>CAYULH010000046.1:0-27902 GCA_964445645.1 uncultured Aureispira sp.
TTCAGCATACGCTCCGATACACGTGCCAAATCATCGCCAAAACGCCCAACAGCTTTGTTGATTTTAGCAGAAGCGGTTACTATTCTTGCCCCGATTCCTGTTGCTTTGAGAGCATTAACTGCACCTCCTGTAAAAATAGCCAAAATCACCTCAAAAGCAATCATACCAACGCCTTTACCAATCGTTTTGCCTTGCTCAAAGGGCGACTTTTGCAGAAATTCTTGCCACCAAGCATCGGCATTTTGGGGTAGATTCTTAATAAACTCCCAAATACCAGATAAGATGTCACTTAATTGACTGACAAGCGTACCTTGAAAGGCTGCTTTTATCACATCCCAAATCATTTGGAGCAAGTCAGGTATTGCCCTTAGTGTTCCTACCAAGCCCTCCCACAAGCCTTCTAATACACCAACATTGTACCCTGCATACATATACAGAAAGTCCTTGACACCTTCAAAGTTATCCACAATCGACCCTGAGCTAACCAAGCCCGCTTCACGCATTTGTAAGATGAGGGCTTCACTAGGCAGCAGAATATTTAAGTCAGCACGCACCCCAATGGTTTGATAAATGCTTCTTGCCTCTTCCTCCGTAGCATTGAGTAATAAGTTTTCCCACCAAGATAAGGAATGCGCTTCGTCATCATAAAAAATAGCCGCACGCCCCTCATTCATCAGCGCAATAGCATGTATAATTAGTCGGGCATCGTTTTCCTCAATAAAACCACTGCTATAGTTGTCATTGACCACATCGCCCAAATTTTCTTGCTCATCACCAACCATCGACAAATCCAATTCTCCCATCAATGGCTCCGCTAGAGCATTCCCTGTAGTAACATAATCAGAATTCATCCACCCCTCTCGGCCATCGGTGGTCTGTATGAGTGACCAACTAGGTTCATCACGATATGCCCCCACCAGTGTGACATCAGTATTATACAGTAGCGTAAATTTTAGTTTAGAACTCCTAATAGGTTCAGAATAAACACGCACCCCACTAACCTCTTGGTTGTGATAAATCCCTGTATCATCGCCCCGATCATCATGTTGTTGGCTTTCTTGTCCCTGAGCAATGCCTATATCATCGGCTGTAGCAGCAATTTTGGCAGGCCGATTCACTTCTTCGCTAACCTCATATTGGCGTTGTACACTCCGCTCGCCCTCCTCACCAATCACGGTTCTAGAGAAACTATATTGATCCAATGCTAGTAAGGTATTTCGTCCAAAATCGCCATCAACCCCCAATCCCTCTTCGTCCTGAAATCGTTCTACCAATGCCACGGTTTGTTCCCCATAAATACCATACTGCCCAATCGCAGCATCGGGATAGAGCTGCACCAAGGCTTGTTGGATGGCCGCCACTGCTGGTCCGCTAGACCCTTGTGTAAAATGGTCTTGTGGATTCACCAATAGACTTCGCAATCGCAAATGCTGTTGAAACAAAGGCGACTGCAAGCTTTGGGCATTGGGCGAGGCTTCATTCGCCGATAAAAGTGCTTGCTGGTTTTGATTTTCGGTAGCACTAGCAGATGTATTGGTTTGGAGATTGCCCAAAATCGTATGGACATCCGCATACTGCCTAGTGCTTCTTTCGGTACTGAGATTGGACAATGTTTGTTGGATGCCGCTAGGAATAAGCTGTTCCTCATCAACCGATTGGTTGGCGGTTGTGTCTTGGCTCATTGGTGCAGGAATGGGCGAAGATTGTTCCGCAAACTGCTCCTGCCAAGGCGGTGGAGCAAGTGGACTGGCAAAAGGATTGGATGGTGGCACCCCCAAGTTGGGATTTCCTGTGGTGCTTGGTTGGTAGTTGATGCCCGTTGGTTCTCGTTCGTCGTAGAGCTGGTCGTTCTCCTGTTCCATTATGAATTATTTTATGGTCATTAAATTCATTTGTTTGTAATTTAATACCATTAAAACAATTATACCATATTTACAATAAAACAATTACTAATTTTACATTTTTCAGACCAATTTATTGCCTTGCGTCATTCCTATGTCTTTTATTCTACTTAGAAACATAGACCAATCATTACCCCTTCAAAAACTCCTGAAACCAATAGCCCGATTGCTTAATGGTTCGTTTTTGGGTTTCCCAATCGACATGCACCAATCCAAAACGTGGATCAAAGCCCTCTGCCCATTCAAAATTATCAATAATTGTCCAAGCAAAATACCCTCTAATATCCACGCCCTCTTGTTTGGCCTTGAGCACTTGCGCCAAATAGCTCTTATAAAAATCCACTCTTCGTTGATCCTTCACTTCGCCCTCAGCATTAACCACGTCGGGCATAGCACAGCCATTTTCTGTAATAATAATAGGCGGCAGATTCTCATAAGCTGCATATTGTTTGATAATCTTGTACATGCCCTCTGGGCAAACCTCCCAGCCCATTTCTGTAATCATTTCGGGCGGTACGCCTCGGCGGTGGGGCTTTTGCTCAAAGGCCCACACACAGGGCAACATAGCATGACGCGCTACAAATTGGGTATAGTTTTGCAAGCCAATAAAATCAAAATCAAAGGTCAATTTGTCCAAATCATCGGCCTGCACATAGCGGTGAATTTTGTCCAAAAACGGAAAACGCTCGGTAGGATAGCCCATGCCCAAGTGGGGCTCTAAACAGAGTCTATTGAGAATAATGTTCATTCGGTGGGCGGCTTCGGTATGGCGTTTTTTCTGGTTTTTGGGGCTAACATAAGCGCAAGACAAGGCCGCTCCTACTTGCCCATCTTTTACATTTTGACGCATAATACGCCCCGAAGAAGCCTGACAGAGCAGGGCATGGTGAATGGCCCTCAAAAACTTTTGGGGGGCATAATAACCGGGGGCATGATACATTGCCAAATAGCCGCCAAGAGTAAAGCCAATAGGTTCATTTTGCCCAAACCACGTCTTGACCTTATCGCCGTATTCCTTGGTTACGGTATGCGTGTATTCATCAAACCAATGGACAATATCCCGATTGGCCCAGCCGCCTTTGTCCTCTAGGGCTTGCGGCAAATCAAAATGATAGAGCAATGCCCAAGGCTCCAAGCCCAATTCCAAGCAGCGATCAATCACTCGGTGATAAAAATCAAGCCCTTTTTGATTAACTCGGCCAATGCCCTCAGGAAAAATCCTAGACCAAGAGAAAGAAAAGCGAAAAACATCAAAATTGAGCTGCTTAATGAGGGCTATGTCTTCTTTATAATTATGATAAAAATCATAAGAAACATCCGAATTGTGACGATTCTTGATTTTGTGGGGCTTATTGTGGGTAAAGGTGTCCCAAATAGACGGGCCTTTGCCGTCCTCGTTCCATGCGCCTTCAATTTGATAAGCCGAGGCGGCAATGCCCCATTTAAAATCACTGCCAAAGGCAGCCTTGGTGAGTGGGTCATTGCTGGGCATGGCTAATAATTGTTGGGGCTGGCCTAAGCTGGCAGATGCCATTGCTGTAGCCGACCATTTGAGGAACTTTCGTCTATCCATTGTATTGTAATGCAAATTTTAGCCTCAACTCCCTAATTATAAAAAAGAAGCATAGGGACATCAGGCAAAATAGAATTGGGTTTTGGGGCTTAGTAAAAAATTAAAATAACATTTTTATTCAAAAAACAAAATTAAAAGCCTTTATTAAGCCAAAATCCCCATTGCTGTGGCTTTACAACAATGGGGATTTATACCAACTAAACTATTATAATAATACCTACTTAAGCAGCCGGTACAATCGTGATTTTGCTTTTTTGAATCTTCTTGAAAACCTCATTTACAGCATCCAATTTTTTGGCTTCGTCTTTTTTGATGAACAATTGCTTGGTGGTATACACGGATTGTATGCGAATCATATTTGGCTTTAGCTGCGTCACCACACACTGATAACTAGCATACTCATTATCCAGTTTTTGGTTGAGTTCGGCCATATTCTCAATCGTTACATTCTGATCAAAAATCAAATAATACTCTTCGGTATCGGTGCCCAAAAACGGCAAATGATAATCCAAGGCACGTTTTTCTGCATTGACGACACGGCGAATGTTGTGGCTCAAAAATTCATCTACATCTATCTTGTACTTGCCCTCCTTCTGTTTCATCAAGCCCTCAATTTCGGCCTCCACACTGTATTTAAAATCAAAATTCACAACAGGCGAAATTTCATATTTATCCACTTTGGCACTCTTCACCGTTGCCTTGATATTATCATAAGCACGATAAGCAAAATCATAGGATTGCTGCATGGTTTGAACCAAGGTATCGGCCTTGTAGCCTTCTACAATACCATTGCGAGCACCACGAGCATACAAACCACTTACCGAGGTGCTTGTTTTTTGGGTAATTTTATTGTTGGCCAAATCCACTTGTACTTGGCTGCGGCTAAAACGCTTGTTGTTTTTGGCATCCTTGAGGGGCGCATCTCCAAAATTAATTTCTTGTAGCGTAGCATCCCTATCGGTAATATCACGCATGTAAATTTTGGTGTTGTAATATTGCCAAGGCAATTCATTGAGACCACCAAAACCACTGATAGACAAATAGCCATCGCCATTCTTAAAGATAAAGAAATAGTTGTTGATTTGTGTGGGCGAGACAAAGCCCAAATCAATAGGCCCAGCCAAGCGATTGCGCCCTCCTGCCAAGAAGTAAGGAATATCAAAACGCTCAAAAAAGTCTCTGTAAATATGTAAAATATGTCGCCCGTTGGCACGTTTATTCAACAAAAAGTATTCAATCCCTTCACTCTTCTCAAAGTCCTCCAACTCTTCTACAATCGGTTGCACCTCCTTGGTAACATACTGATTGAGTAGGTACACTTTTTCTACCGCCTGCAATTTATCGGCTGTTTTGCCAAATGCCTTGGCCCCATCGGCAAACAATTGCTCATAGAACTCTTCTAGTTTTTTCTTTTTGCGAACACGCACGTCCATGTAGTCCTCAGAATACTGCAACAAATAATCGGCGTAGTTCTCCACCTTAAACGACAATGGATTCATACGATAAGCATCAAAATTCAATTCGTAAATAAAATACTCCAAATCCATTTGATAAATCGTTCCTTGTGAGTTGGCCTCTGGCACCGCACGCAAATTTTCCATTTCCCACTGAATAACCCGATTGGTAGAAGTGTTGCGAATGGTGGGCTTGGGCATATTGTTGTAACTGCGTCCATCTATATTAACCTTTAGGGGCACGGATACGGTATAGGAGCGTTTTAGGGTAGGATAAGCACTGTAAAAGTTGACCGTTTCGCCACGATTAGGAAACTTAAATTCTAAGACCGTTACGGTTTCTACCTCATCACCAATCGCCAAATCGGGAATTTCATAAATCGTAATATCGTCCTTGCGGCTGTACAAATCATCCTCAATATCCAATTCGGGCTGGTTGAGATCCCGCACTTTGTAGTCAATAACTTGACCATCTGCTGCTTTTTTGACCCGTACATCCACATATTTATACTGTACAAAATCGCCAATTCTACCTTTGTAACGATTGAGAATAATCCGTTGGTTATCTTCTATTGCTTTCTCGCTTTGCAGCTTTACATGCACTTGTTGGCGAAAGGTGCTCAATTGGTCCAAATAAGGAAAAGTACCCGAAATCGTTCCTCTCGTATAGGTTTCGGCATTGATAATCACCGCTTCGGCCGAGGCGTATTCTGCTGGAATATTTTCGGCCACAATCATATCGCTTTTCCATTGATAATCACTAAAACTTTGTGCCAACAACTGGCCCATACCTGCCGTCCAAGCAAGGGCAAGCAAAAGGTAATTTCTTTTCATAATTTATTCTGGTTCTTTATTTTTTTGAGAAGGGAAACGTTGGTCAACAATTAGACTTCCCTTGCCCCAAGGGCATGAACTATTTGAGTTTAACAGGTGCTTAAAATACATATTTTGCACCAAAAAAGATTCCTATATTTGTATTAGTATACAACAATTCGACCAATTCCAAAACCCTACAGATGAATGCCATAGTTGCACAACAGCAAAAAAAGAGTGTCATCACCGTTTTGTCTCTTAGATATTGTATATTTGTGTAGCAGAAAAGTTGATTTTCTATCATCTTACTAAATTGTAATAGTATACAAATATGGCAAAGCGCAAAAATAAAGGTTTAGGAATTGGTGCTCTTTTGGGCAGTATTGATGCAGATATTGATTCATCCAAAAACAAGCAAGAAGTCGTCAAGGATTTGTCCAATACGGTAGCATTTATTCCACTGTCTAATATAGAAGTAAATCCTTTTCAACCACGGGTTGATTTTGATCCCGATGCCTTGCAAGAGCTTTCGGATTCTATTGCCGTGCATGGATTGATTCAGCCCATTACAGTACGCCATTTGGGCAACCACAAATTTCAGCTCATTTCGGGTGAACGCCGTTTGCGTGCCTCCAAAATGGCAGAATTGAAGGAAATTCCTGCCTTTATTCGTCTAGCCAATGACCAAGAGATGTTGGAAATGGCTTTGATTGAGAACATTCAACGCCAACAGCTCAATCCTATAGAGGTAGCCATTACTTATGGTCGTTTGATGAAGGAGTGCAACCTCACCCACCAACAACTGGCGCAGCGTGTGGGCAAAGGTCGAGCAACCATTACCAATTTTACCCGTTTGCTTTCCTTGCCCGAAACCATTCAAAAAAGTGTAGAGCGTGGAGAAATCACTATGGGACATGCCAAAGCACTATTGGGTACCGATAATTATGCCTTCCAGATGGCGGCATTCAAGTCTATTGTAGACAAACAACTCTCTGTGCGCCAAGCCGAGGAATTGGTCAAACTATACAAATCGGACAAAGTTAAACCAACCCCCAAACCACCCTCGCCCTTTGCTTCTAACTACAAAAAAGTACAATCCGAACTCTCTTCTTTGTTCAGCACCAAGGTAGATTTGAAGGCCGATGAGAAGGGCAAAGGAAAAATTGTCATAAATTTTGCCGATACAGATGATCTAAACCGAATTTTAGATCTATTGGAATCTGAACGTTCTTAGATTCTGATACAATCCCAATCTGTATATGAATCCACTATTGTTTGTTTTTATTATTCTAATAAGTGGGTGCTACACCTGCAAGGCTCAAGATGTGGCCCAACTCGATAAACAACTCCAAAAAAGCATTGTTGCTTTTGATAAAGAACAATTTATCAAGGCCGAGCGGTTGCTCAATAAACTTATTGCTCAAGAGGAATTGTATGCGCCTGCCTATTTCTGGAAAGGCAAATGCTTGGAAGAGTTTGAGGAATATTTATTGGCCTATGATGCTTATTATACAGCCACTCAATTGCAACCACAAGTAGCCCAATATTGGTTGGCCTTGGGCGATTTTAAACAGCGGTTGGGTAGTTTGAGCATCCAAAAGCCCGAGGCATGTGGAGAATGTGGCAGGCAGTTTTTGCCCAATGTGGGCGGCCGACCTGAGGCCAGTAGTTATTTTAAAAGTGCCTTGGTCGATTACCAAAAAGCTATTGAGCTAGATAGTACACTAGCAGCCGCACACTACCAATTGGGCTTGACCCAAGCAGCACTAGGCGCAAAAGAAAAAGCTTGTACAAGCATCCATAATGCCGTAGAGTTGGGATATGAAGCCGCTGTTTCTTATCAAAAAGAATATTGCAGCAAAAAGGAGTAACACCACCATTATTGCATCTAAAACATTTGATATACTATGGAAAATGCACCTGTTATTATTGTTGGAGCTGGATTGGCTGGTTCTTTAATGGCCATTTATTTGGCTCAAAAAGGCTTGGCGGTAGAAGTATTTGAAAGTCGCCCTGATATGCGTCAGGTAGATATTTCGGCAGGGCGTTCCATCAACTTGGCCTTATCTAATAGAGGGAGTTGGGCCTTGTCAGAAGTGGGCGTGCTAGACCAAGTGATGCAAGAAGGGGTCAAAATGCCCGGCCGAATGCTGCATTCCAAAGATGGGCAAACGCAATTTGCGCCTTATGGCAAGGATGATTCTCAGTATATCAATTCCATTCCTAGAGGTGGACTCAATCAACTGCTCATGACGGCTGCCGAAGCGTATGAACAGGTCACTTTTCATTTTAACAAACGTTGTGTAGCGGTAGATTTGGATAACACCACTATTACGGTAGAGGATTTTATTAGCAAAGAACAAACTACTATAAAAGGGGCTACGATTATTGGGGGCGATGGGGCCAATTCGGCCGTGCGGCAAGCTATGGAACAACAAATAGAGGGCTATGAGGCTCAAGTAGATTGGCTAGAACACGGCTACAAAGAACTATCCATCCCTGCTACCGAAAATCAGGGGTTTGCACTCGATAAAAATGCCTTGCATATTTGGCCCAGAGGCGCCTATATGCTCATAGCACTGCCCAATGCAGATGGAAGTTTCACTTGCACGTTATTTTTTCCTTATGAGGGGGAGCCTAGTTTTGCCAGCTTAGATACGCCCCAAAAGGTACAAGCTTTCTTTGAGGAGGAGTTTGCAGATGCAGTGCCGCACCTCAAAAATTTGCAAGCCGAATACCAAGCCAATCCCGTGGGCAAGCTCGGCACCTTGACTTGCTACCCTTGGGTTCACCAAGGCAAAGCGGCACTCATTGGCGATGCTGCCCATGCCATTGTACCCTTTTATGGGCAAGGCATGAATGCTTCTTTTGAGGATTGTCGGGTACTCAATGCCTGTATAGACCAAGCTGGCTTAGGCAACTGGGAAGCTGCTTTTGCTCGTTATCAAACCTTACGCAAAAAAAATGGCGATGCTATTGGGCGGTTGGCCGTAGAGAATTATTATGAAATGCGTGACCACGTGGCCGATCCTACTTTTCGCAAAAAACGTATGCTAGAGCATCAACTAGAAAACACTTATGAGGATTATCATTCCAAGTATTCTTTGGTGACGTTTCAGCCGCAAGTTCCCTATTCAGTAGCCCTAGATTTGGGCAATCGTCAAGACCAATTGCTCATGGATTTGTGTGCCAAATTAGATGATATGGATGCCATTAATCTGGAGCAGGTGTACCAGCAACTTAAAGCATTGCGATCTTAGGGTGTTTTTAAGATATTCAATATTACAACACTCATAAGCACCTGTATATCAATTTATTTTTTTTCTACCATTAAAATATAGCCAATTTTTTGCTCCTAACAAGTACTTAAAGTGGCAAAAACGGGTCATTATTTGGCAAAAATAATCACTTGCCATATCTAATTTGATATTATCTTTGAATAGAAATACAATAGCCCCCAATAGTCACCTTTACGAATTTATAATTCTTCCCGAATTACATTCTAGCTTTATACGAACGGTTTTTATGCGTTCGTTCAATATTAACACACTGACTATGAAAAGCACCTTATTATTTATTGCTCTACTAGTTACCTTATGGAACCAACAAGGACTCACACAGGCAAATAAGCAAACAGTTCAAGTATACCAATTTCCTAGTCATATCACTCACTTGCACTTAAATCTACCTAGTAATAATGTGACGATTGTTAAAACCAAGAGTTCTAGAATTTCGGTAGAAACTACTATTAACCTTGATCGAGGTTCTGAACTACTTCTAGAGTACTTAATCAGCAAAGATCGCTACAAGCTCCAAGGAGCATCTGATGCCAATAGTCCATTACTCAAATTGCACCTACAACCCAATAGCAATGTATTAATTATCAAAGGTCAGGTGTGTCATGAGCATTTATCTTATCGTGTTCATGTGCCTGAACGGTTGCTTAAAGTTACCAAAAGCCAAAGTGCCTTTGCAGTAGAAGTATCTGAGTAATTTTTCAAAACATTGCTTATAAATTTGGAATTCCAAAAAAAAGCCGTACTTTTGTACTCACACAACGCAGAGTGGAGCAGCGGTAGCTCGGCGGGCTCATAACCCGTAGGTCGTAGGTTCGAGTCCTACCTCTGCATCTAAGTCCAAAAAGCTTCAAATCATCATTAGATTTGAAGCTTTTTTTATTTAATTGGCCAAATTATTTGGAATTTCCAAAAAAAGCCGTACTTTTGTACTCACACAACGCAGAGTGGAGCAGCGGTAGCTCGGCGGGCTCATAACCCGTAGGTCGTAGGTTCGAGTCCTACCTCTGCATCTAAGTCCAAAAAGCTTCAAATCATCATTAGATTTGAAGCTTTTTTTTTGGAACAAATGCTCCCCTAATTAGAGTCTCCTCCAAAATGCTTTTCCTCTAAAATATCGGCTATTTCGGCTACTTCCATTAAGATTTCGATGAGTTCTTCTTCTACCAAATACTCCAAAATAGGACTAGCTTGTATAAATATAGACTCACAGGGTTTGCCTTCTTTATCTTTATCTGGTACAATAGTAATTGTAGAATAAACACCATAGCCCGACTCTCTAAGCAATTGATAGACATTAACATTGGGGGTATAAATACCTACCCTACTAGTAATATAAACACAATCCTTGCCCTTGGCACGCCCTTCGGCTATCCAAACCCAAACAAACTGATAACGAGCGGAACCAGCCTTGAGTTTTAGCACTACATCCAGACTAAATTTGCCATTGTCCAATTCTTTAATTTTAAACTCTTTAGTTGCCGCGTATTCTGTCAAGACCTTTTTTAAGTCAATCATTTTAAACATTATTTTTCGTATACCAATCCTAGCAAATGGATTATACCATTCCATCACAAGCCGTCTATGAATATACAATTATTTATTAGACATTATCATGACTGTACGGGCTTTTTTGGAAATAGCAGCAGCTGGTTTTTTTTGTTGTAATAATTGGTGTCCAAAATGACACTCTAGGCAACGTTTTTTATCACAATACTGCTTCTTCAATTGCAACAATGCTTGAGAATCTAAGGCATTTTTTGCTTTTACTTTTAAATCATTCCACTGTTTTATCATGCTATTTTTTTCTGGAGCTACTTTTTGTAATAATTCTAGGGCACGTTCCATAAAATCACTATCCCCTTTGTAACGTCCATAGGCCACCAAAAAAGGAGCAACAGTATTGATCAAAATCAAATCAATGCTTCTTTTGCCCAAACTCTTTTTTATGGCCTTAGAGGGCACTCCCAATAGGTAATGATCTTGCCAATAGCCGCCTAGTTCTACCTCCAAAAGCTTCTGAAGGACTTGTACATTGGGTTCATGAATGATTTTGGAAAACAAATGCCTAGATTGATGGATCAATTGTGCAAATTGAGCCAAGCGCACCGTTGGAAAATTAGCGGGTCGCATCCGTCCAAATTTCCAACTACTCCCCAATAGAGGGTGCAATTGATATTTTTGCGCCAAGAACTGATACTCTTTGCAAAGGGCTTGTACATAATCATCGGTTGCTTTGGCTTGTTGGAGCAAGCCTGCCTGCCCCAAGAGCAATGCCTCTAGTTGCAAGGAGCTGTGCTTGTGCTTGGCCAATATCTTTAAGGGCAATGATAAAGCCAATGCCTCAAATGGAGCTTGGTTTTGCTGCATTCCAAAACTAGCCGCCAAAAATTGATAAAACACCTGCTCCCAGTGATATTGCTTATCTTTTAGCTGTTGTTCTATGCCCACAATTTTTTCTTGCAACCGCTCTGTTGCCAAACGATCCAGCCACAATTGGCAATTCTGACTCACCATAGGGTTCAAGTGATTTTGGCAAGGAATCCAAGTTCTACTTTTGAGCAATTGCTCGTAACGTTGTAGGTAATGGGGTGCTATACGGCCACGCAAAACCAAGGTAGCAATTTCCTCCCCAGAGGCACGATAAATGGCTTGGTCGTATTCGTAGACCACATGCAAAATGGTATTGTTGTATGCAGGGTCGTGCTGGTGTTGGTGCAACAGCCAATCAGAGGAGCGTTTGTGAATTTCTACTTGCCCTGCCCATAGGGTTTGGCCTATACGAATGCGAGCATTGCTAAAATCGGGCCCTGCATGATGATTGTGCCAGCCTTGATAACAGATTTCTAAGGGTGCTCCTGATACGGTATACAGGGCTTCTTGGTTGTACAAATTCAATTTCCAGATATAGTGCAAGAAGGCTTCAGGAAAATCTAAAGGTGCAGCAGACATAGTTGAGTATATTTGAGACTAAAAATTATTGGTATTAGTCCTCACTCAAACGGGGGTTGTTGTGTAAAGGTTACAGTGCTGTATGGCCTGTGAGATGCTTATTATTATATAATAATAAGGTTTTTTGAAAAAAATTAGTGGATGTCTTTTTTGAGGCGTGCTTTGATGAATCGAAACAGCTTTAGCGGAAGCTTGACAGGGGCGAGCAGCAACTCTTTGGCATAAAAAATCCATTTGGTTTTTTGTATAATAGCTCTGACCTCCTCGTCGGATAATGCCACATAGTAGCCTGTCAAATTCAGCACAAATTCACGCCGCTCTGGGGTAATTTCTACCCCATTTTCCAATTCCTCGGGCGTAGGCGTAAACAGCTTGTACAATTCTCCGACCCGCTCAAAATCATCGTGCTGAAAGTGCGTCTTTTCAAATCCTAGATCGAATTTGGTGATTTCGTATTTGCCCTTGAGGCCATGAAAAAAAAAGGGGATGCCCATTTCAACCGCATAATACAAATGAGAGCCCATGTCATTGCCAATAACATACTTAAACCTAGACATCGTGTCATAAAAGGTATCTACAAACGTATCGTCTGTAATATGTCCTGCCGTCACCACATCAAACCCCTCCTTGATAAAGAGTTCGTGCAAGCCCAATAAATAGTCTCTGTAATAAATACTAAACGTAAGAGGGTGGTAACGTTCTGGTAATTGGCGATATTGCTCTATCAATTTTCCCCAATCAGAATGCACCTTGGAAACTGGGGTGCTGTGACTAAGAAAGACCAAACTCCCCTTGGCATCGGGACGCTGAACAATATTTTTGAAACGGCGGTATCTAGGAAAAATACTCCCTATAATGTGCATAGGCTTAGTAACAGGCTCGGGTTTGTTGTTCTTACAAAACTCCACCTGCTCCTCATTGTCCAAAAAAATAACAGGATAAGGAGTACTTGTAACCAATATATCAGGCTTTTGGTTGTGATACATCATCACAGCACCATGTTGCAAATGACAACTCACAGGCTGTGAATTGGGCAAACCTATACTCGTATACAGTGCCCGTTTCATACCATACCAGTATGGATATTTGGGCAATACTTTTTGTTCAAATGCTCTAATGCGAGCTCCTTGTTCTTCACTAATAGCCATCGTACTACTGTTATGCGTTAATCCATTCTATCTATGTAAGAAAATGCCAAGGCTATAACAACACCGGGGATGACCAGTGCCAAAATATTCCAAACGCCCATAAACATCAATACAAATTGATTGAGTATGGTTAAGCCTGTATAAACGTATACCGCCCATTTTTTCATATTCCAAAGCCCAAACATACACACTGCACCTACCACAGAGGCCAGCCCCAAAGCCAATGGATACCAACTGCCTACTTGGGCTGCTGCACCAGACATAATCAAAGGAATAGCTCCAGCAGCTCCCAGCAAGCCCAACACACAAATAACAGTAATGGAAGTAGGTCTGCCCTCTGGCGATTCTGCTGCTTCTAAGGCGGCACGTGCTTTCATTTTTTCTCTATAAAAACGGAATATTGCAAAACCTAAAACCAATAGAATGATTAAAGATACGGCCCCACCAATATATCGTCCTGTATTAACCGAAGTGGGTGCAAAAACCATTTGAATGGTATGTTTTCCGGCTGGCACACGCAAGCCACGCAACAAGTAATTGGTCTTTACAAAAGGCTCTACCTCTTCGCCATCTAAGTACACCTTCCAGCCCTTGGAAGGCGGATAATACATTTCTGAAAAGACTGCAAAACGCTCATTTTTTATCTCATATTCATACGTCATCGTATCGGGATGATACGATTTTAGCGCAATTCTATCTCCGGGGGCATAAGTACTCTGCAATCCTTCTACATAAGCCGCATAACGCTCTTGTACAACTGCCGTATTGATGGTTTCCAAGGCATCTATGGCAGCTATTTCGGCATCTGCATCGGGCACCACATTCACTTTTTCTACAAACCAAGCATTGCCTAGTGCTGTTGGATTGTCCATTACTCTACCTTGCGGCAACATAATGTACTTGAGGTTGAGCATATTGAAGATATTGATATGACTCTGCAAGGCTACATTGGGATTATCCATTTGATAATAACTCCAAAACTCTTGGTACAACAAAGGTTTGGCCGCAAAATAGCCCCCTATGCTCTTATGAAAGGCCGAAGCCATCGCATTCTGGCTGGGCGCACCACGCGAGTAATCAATGACTCTATAAATTCCTTTATCTTTGAGAATATCTTGATCTTGCTTGGTAGGAATAAGTTCGTCCTTAAAGTTTTTGCGCTTGATAAAACTTTCTTCGTTTACATAATCCTTGTTGATCATTCCCAAGTCTATACAGGCCAAAACAGCTAGTGCTACAGCAGCCAATTCTATTTTAAACATATCCTTGGTGTATAAAAACAACACCCCAAACGCCGCCAAAATAAAACCCAAAGC
Organism: uncultured Aureispira sp.; assembly: GCA_964445645.1. GTDB lineage: Bacteria > Bacteroidota > Bacteroidia > Chitinophagales > Saprospiraceae > Aureispira. The sequence continues at coordinate 14,454 of CAYULH010000046.1, forward strand.
TCGCCATACATCGGCCATTGCCATAGCCGCTCTATCTTCTTCCATAGCAGCCACCAATGTTGGGCTAATCGCTGCTAATTCTATGTCTTTTGGAGAACTGAGCGTTGTTGTAGATATGTATAAGAACATAAATCCACAAATCCCCAAAGCAATGGCAGTAGCCAACACCACATACCCTTGCCTAGAAACAGTTTGCTTGAGCTTGGGCAATACTTTGGCCGACCAAGTATGTTCATACAAAACAGGATCAAACTTGGCCAAACGCATCAAGCCCACTCCAATCGTCAGAATCGCCACAGGCTGAAAAACCAGCAAGGTCATTTTGGTATCTCTAAACTTGGAATATAATGGGAAATAGTTGTACATCAAATCACTGATTACAGGAAAATGCTTGCCCATGGCCAATATCGAAAGAAAAATAAAACTGCTAATAATTCCCCATTTTAGAGCACCTTGCATTAATAAAAGAGCCAAAATAAACAAGAAACAAACTACTACTCCATAATAAATAGGTCCCCCTGACATGGTCTGTGAACCCCTATACTGGCGCGTGTAGCTAATGGCAATATCCTGAAAAAATTTGTTCATATCGCCTACCCCATTGGCTTTGGCTGCGGCTGCCAACTCTTGCTGCACTCGGGGCGAACGGAAGGCTGCCTGACTAGCGGTTCCTTGATTGCTCACCCACAATTTGCTTTGGGTAGCCCCATAGAAATTGGGAAACATAATGGCCGCCAATTCGCCTTTCTCAATACTCAAACTAAAAATGTAATCGGGATCCAAGCCACTCTTTACCTCTTTTTGGGTCAATTCTGTTTTGCCACGAGTCGATTCTTGTCCATATTCATAACTTGCCCACAAGAAACCTACATTGGACAAGACAGCCAAAATAGAGGCCACTATCATGGTTCCTGCAAAGGCCGAAAAACGCTTGATCTGGTTCTGCTTGACCGATTCTATCAAAAATGCGACCCCCAAGATGGTCAGTACAAAATACATGTAATAGGTCATTTGTACGTGGTTCTTGGCCAAATTGAAGCTCAATATGGTGGTAAAAATAGCCGCACCCAACAAGAGATTTTTCCTGTAAGCATACACAAAAGCTCCCACCAAGGCAGGAACAGTAGATACCACTACCATTTTTCCAGTATGCCCTGCCTGTATATACAGGATATTGGCCGTAAACAGAGCCAATACAGCCGAAAATCCAAGCGAGACTCCCCAACTAACCCCCATCAAACTCAGGCCAATATAGCAGGAAAACATGAGAAAGAACAGCAGCATAAACTCATTGTAGCCATAACCTAGTGTGAGGGGAAAAACTACTTCACTATCAATATAATTGATGTTGTCATTACGCATGAGTGCGGTAGGCATTCCACCAAAATACTGATTGGTCCAGCGAATTTCTTTTCCATCTTGCGCCTCTTTGTAGGCCATAATTTCGGACTGCATGGCAATAGCCTGCACATTATCATGTTGGTTGAGGCTCTTGCCATCAAAAGCTGCTGGCTTAAAATAGAGCATGGAAATAACCAATAATATAAAATAGGCTCCCAAATGCTGCAACCATTGACGGGCAGGAGGTGTTGGTGTTTCTAAACGTTGTGTCTTGGTTGGTTTCTTTTTATTAGAACTCATTGGAATTGGACAATGCTGTTTTTAATAATTAAGTAGTCATTCAAAATTTCGTATCCTAAATAGTCTTAAAAAACGGTTATTTTGGGTACGAAAACCTTTTTGAGACTACGTTAAGCAAGGTATAGTTTTTTTGTCTAAACATCAAACATCTATTTCTTTATGCAAAGCCACCAAATTAAATTTCCTCGTACTGCTCATTATTACACCTTGGGAGCAGATGCCGCCCATTGCAAACACTTGTTGTTGGTGATGCACGGTTATGGCCAATTGGCTAGTAGGATGATTCATAAATTCAACCAATTGGATGAGGGTTATTGGGTGGTGGCACCAGAGGGTTTTTCTCGTTTTTATTGGAATGAGAAGAAAGGCATTGTGGGGGCTTCTTGGATGACCAAGATGAATCGTTTGGAGGAAATTGAGGATTATACCAATTATTTGCAACATCTGTTGGAGCTATTTCAAGCACAAATACCCCAAGACACGCCCATTACCGTATTGGGCTTTTCGCAAGGGGGAGCTACGGTGGTGCGTTGGCTGCATCGGCTACAGCCCAACATCCAACACATTGTACTGTGGGGAGCGAGTTTTCCCCAAGATTTGGACTATCGGCCTCAATTGGACTATTGGAATAGCAAAAATATACACCTTGTACAAGGGCGACAAGATGAATACATTACGCCTGAGCGACAAGAACAACAAGCAGCATTCATGCAGGAGCAGCAGCTAGATGCTAACCTGCACTGGTACGAGGGCGGCCATGCCATTGATAGAACGGTATTAAAAGAATTGTTGGATGGCTTGTAGTAGGGGCGTATGCTATACGCCCCTACTACTACAGATGCTATACGCCCCTACTAAACCCCCAATCATACTGATCCATCCCCTTGAGGCATTCCTTGAGCAGCTCTATACCATTTCTAATATCGGTCTTGTCGGACATTTCAATAACTTGGTGAACATTGCGACAAGGGATAGAAATACAACCTGCAATAGCTCCTGTCATTCCCCGACGCTGAATACCTGCCGTGTCTGTTCCGCCCCCTGTTAGCACTTCGGGTTGCCATTTGATAGCGTTTTTATCGGCTGTTTCTTTCATAAAATTAACCATTCGATAATCGCATATAGTAGAGCTATCCATAATCTTGATGGCACAACCTTCGCCAAGGCTCGTAATGCGCTCATGAGCTTGTGCGCCCGGCACATCAAAAGCAATCGTGACATCAATACCAAATCCAAAATGTGGATTGACTTGCTGGGCAGCCACACTGGCCCCACGAATGCCTACTTCCTCTTGTACCGTAAAGACCCCATACACATCATAAGGCACATCTACGTCCTTGAGTTCTCGGAAGGTTTCAAACAACATGTACACAGCCAAACGATTGTCCAAGGATTTAGAATTCACACAATTACCCATTTCTATTAGTTCCCGTTCTCTCGTAATAGGGTCGCCCACACTCACCAACTCCTTTACTTCCTCTTGGGTCATTCCTGTATCAATAAAATAATCTTTGATGCCTAGTGCTTTGCCACGCTCGGCGGCGGTCATGAGGTGAATAGGTTTGCAGCCCATACAGCCCATAATATCTTTTTTGCCATGCACAATTACACGTTGAGCCGTCAGTGTTTTGGGATCAAAACCACCTAAGGTATGAAAGCGAATAAATCCACCTTCCTCTATGTGGGTTACAATAAACCCTATTTCGTCCATGTGTGCGCCAATCATAACACGCTTGTCATTCGCATCTGGGCGTGTGCCTTTTTTCACAGCATACACATTCCCCATAGCATCGGTATATACCTCATCTACCAAGGGCGTTACTTGTTCCATAATCGCAGCTCTCAAACGCTGTTCAAAACCGGGGGCTGCAGGAATGCGGCAAAAATCACTTAGTAGGGCAACATCTATCATAATGTGTATCTGTTTATAAAAAAAACGTATAAAATGGAGTCTAAAATAAGTTGATAAAAGATCAGCTTATTAGACCATTCAAATTAAATAAAAAAATGACGTTTAATAGAATAATTACAAGGCTGTTTTTGTGTTGTAGCTTTAAAATTTTAACAACAACCAAAAAGGAACTAGACATTAATCGTCTCCTGCTGTGCGAGGCGGAAACATGCCTGTGGTAATTGCTCGGCGTGTAGGATAAGCAAAATCCAAGTCTTCTTCTTCCTGAAAAGCATCCAAAATATTCTCCCACAAAAAACACATGGTACTGCGCCTGCTTTTGGGTTTGCACAAATAGCGCAAGGTCAACAGCACCCCACTCTCTTCTACAGTAGTGTATACAATAGGCGTAACTTTATCATAATAAATTAAATACTCTCCTGATGCTGCTTGCAATTCTTTTTTGACACGCTCCCCTACTTTTGGGGCATGTTCGTCCAAAATAGCTTGTAAACACACCTTGGCTTTGCGCCAATTGCTCTCAAAAGTCACCAACACCCTCATTTCATTCCAAATATAATCCAAACCCTCGTTGTAATTGGCTAGAGGTGCTTTAAAAATTTTGGCATTCGGAATGTGAATAATTCGGCCTGTACTCTGCTCCTCTGTTACCCAATTCCCCACCTCTACAATCGTAAACTGAAACAAATTAATATCCACCACATCGCCAATTTGGCCATCTACCTCTATTCGGTCGCCCACCCGAAACGGTTTTTGCAACAAAATAAAATACCAACCCGCCATATTAACAATAGGATCTTGAAAAGCAATAGCCAAGCCAGCCGACAACAGCCCCAAATAAGTAGCAAAGTCTCCAAAATTATTAGACCAAACAAACAAAATAGCAATAATACCAATCATATAGATGGTATAGGCCGTACTCTTGCGCCACGTATAACGCACTGCAATATCACTATGCAAGTGCATAATTGATCGCAAAATCAAACGCAAGAGCAACCACAAGACCAAGATGATAATAATGGTCGTTATAATCTTGCTCTGTGTTGGGCTAACCCCTTCGGCCAATTGTTGCAACCAAAGCTTTATACTGTTCCAAATCTCTTTCATCCTACTTCTTATTTACAACTACAGTTGTATTTGTTTTCCAAATCAATTACTGTAATCACAATAGGATTATCCGCACAATCACCCACTACAATACGAGCCAATTGCCCATCTCTAGTGCGACCTTCATAAGCAATACTCTTACAACGGCCCTTGGAGGCAGGTTTGGATTTTTTAGGGTTGATTCTATTTTTATTAATTACCTCTTGCACCTCATAAGCATCCAATTTTCGACAGCCCATACGACAGCGAGCGTGTTTAGTCAGTGCCAGTTTGTGGCCTTGGTACATCAAATCCTCATCTGACATAGTGACCTTTTTTGTGTCAGATTTCAAATCATTGTGACTGTCTGACGTATTAAAATCTTCGCAATTAATTAATAAAAAACTAAATAATAGAATAATTTTTGCTTTTAGTATCCTTAAAATTTGTTGCCGCATTATTTTTCTTCTTTTTAGTAAAAACGCCTTTAGAGGCACTCTAATGGCTAAATATAACTATTTTTTCAGATGGAGGAGGAACTTGTTCGTTCTCATTGGTTGATTTTTTGTCTATGGCAATTATAGGTAGATTCAGAATTTTTCTTGTTTTTTTGGTTTAAAAATTGTATTATTACGCTTTAGCAGGTTAATTCACTATTTACATTTTGTTAACCGCATTCAAAGCACTTTTATCCTATTTTATCAGATGGCTTTCAAATTAAAAAAGCGAATTCACGAGATTCTGGACATGGACTTCGAGACCTATGCCAAGTTTCTTAAGAAGGAAATTCAACGCGCCAGCAAGTTTGGGGTATTGGATGCTGTGGTATGTAGCGATCATAAGTTCTCTGATGGAAAAACCTCTACACTAGTTCTAATGGGAGCTTTTGTAGGAGATTTAGCCAATTTTTTCAAACAAAACAAAACTGCTTTGGGCTTTGCCAAAGGTAAGTGTTATTTTGAAAACAACATAGAAGGATGCACCATGCACCTCGTATTGGAAACAGGCAGAGGAAAACCTGACAAAATTGCTAAATCTGGGAGAAAACTTTGGGCTAAAGCTCAAGTTCAGCCCACTTTCCACAAAGGGAAGCTACCCGATTTTGCCCCTCCACAAGAGGCAGTTAATATTGGGGAGGAAGAAATGATAGCTGCCGCCGATCAAGAAAATGATACACAACTACTAGAGCAAGTGGGCAAGCAATACCACAAGGCAAAAAAAGCCTTGCAAACCTTAGTATTGCCCTTACTTTCCAATCCAGAGACGTTATCCAGCTCCGTTACCAATCAGCATTTTGTTATTGCCAAGGCTATCCTAAAAGCTAACAGCAGTTGGACCAATAAAATTACAGAGTCCAGCCCTGAAATACAACAAAGTTTGGCCGAACAAAAACAAAAATTAATAGCCGAATATCCAAAGCTCAAACGCATTGCCTCCAAAATCAAACAGGCATTAACGGACATAAACCAAGTGGATAACAGCGCACAGAATTCAGAATAATCCCCCCAATTTCCCCAACTAATCGGTCCAAAAAAAGTCACTGATAATGGCATCTGCCAAAAACTTTCCCTGATTCGTCAACACATACGTTTCTCCCCTCTTCTCCAACCAACCACGCTCCAAATAACGTTGAGCCTGTGCCTCAAATGCAGGCAGTACTTCTGCTCCCCATTGCTCCAACCTATTTATATCCACGCCCCACTTGGTACGCAATGCCGTCATAATGTACTCATTGTGCTGGTCTTGAACCGTCAACTGCTCTTCCTCCCAATATATTGTATTTCCATCCAATGCCTTAATGTATTGTGGATTATGTGCCACATTCCAACGTCTATTTTGGCCATCAAAGGAATGAGCAGCAGGCCCTACCCCCAAATAAGGGGCACCTGTCCAGTAATTGGAATTGTGCCGAGCATAATTGGGCGGCAAGCAAAAATTAGAAATTTCGTACTGCTCATAGCCCTGCACTGCAATTTGTTCCAATAGATAATCAAATTGTTCGGCAGCATGTGCATCGTCCACGGCTTGGCGTTTGCCCACCTTGATTTGATGTGCCAAGGCAGTATTGGGCTCTACCGTAAGGGCGTAGCAAGATAAATGCGGAATTTTTAGCTCAAAAGCAATCTCCAAGTTCGCTGCCCAACGCTCATGGCTGGTGGTAGGCCCGCCATAAATCAAATCAATAGTCAATTGCTCAAAACCAGCCGATTTTGCTATTTCCAAACAAGCACGTGCTTGCTCGGCATTGTGCGCCCTATTCATCCATTGCAAATCTTCTTCAAAAAAAGATTGTACGCCAATACTAAAACGATTGATGGGCGTATCTCGAAGCGATTGGACATAGCTGGGCGTAAGGTCATCGGGGTTGGCCTCCAATGTTACTTCCATGTCCGTGGTCAATTGGTAGTGCTGCTCTATGGTGCGCCACAGGGCGTTGATTTCATCAGCCGATAACAAAGATGGCGTGCCGCCTCCCAAATAGACCGTTTGTAGTGGCTGTTGCCAGCCTATGGCACGTTGTTGTAGCTCCAAATGCAGGGCAGTCAGCAGGGCATCTTTCTGTTTGAGCGAGGTGCTAAAATGAAAATTGCAGTAATTGCAGGCTTGTTTGCAGAAAGGAATATGTATGTAAAGTCCAGACAAATCAAATTTGATTGATTAAGGTAATTGGAGTGTCAAAGGCACAAATATACGTCTTTAATACAGGGCTATTGTCATTACAACTTACTAATAAGACAACTTTAGGCAGATTTCTAACACCAATAAACGGCTTGCTTTTTGCCTGTCCCTTAAAAAGTCCCTATTTTGCGTATTCAACCAATTACCATCATCAATTACAAGATTACCTTTCTACAGGTAATGATTTTATACAACTTCTATTTAATTAGAAACAACTTTATGAAAATATTATCTATTGCATTAATGGCTGCATTATTTAGTTCTCTATTTAGCTCTTATAAACCTGCTCCCAAACCGTCTGAACCTGCTCCTGAGGGGTTTGTACGAGTAGAAGGCACTCAATTTACCATCAATGGCAAGCCCTACAATTTTGTGGGCACCAATTTTTGGTATGGGATGCACTTGGGTGTCCCCAAACACCAAGAACGTTTGCTCAAGGAATTGGACAAGCTACAAGAAATTGGTTGCAACAACTTGCGTATCATGGTGGGGTCGGAAGGGCCGGGCAACGAAAAATACCGAGTGCAGCCTCCTTTGATGCAAAAACCGTTTCAGTATGACGAAGAGATTCTAAAAGGGTTGGATTTTTTATTGGCTGAGATGGCCAAGCGTGATTTGTATGGCGTATTGGTGTTGGGCAATTTCTGGCACTGGTCGGGTGGTTTTTCGCAATATCTTTCTTGGTTGGATGGTAAGCCCATTCCTTATCCATCATTAGATGGCGGCACTTCTTGGGGAATTTTTATGGATTATACCTTCCGTTTTTACAACAGCCCTCGCGCCAAAAACTGGTTCAAGGCGCACATCAAAAAAATAGTACAACGCACCAATAGCATTACGGGCAAAGCCTATACCGATGATCCCACCATTATGTCTTGGCAACTCGCCAACGAACCCAAATCGGGGGTCAATGTGGGTGCTTATCGCAGTTGGATTCGCCAAACGGCCAAGTTTATCCGCAAAATGGATCCGCATCACTTGATTTCTACAGGTAGTGAGGGCATTATGTCCGAATCTTTGTTTGGCAATCGCCGCAAGAATTTCATCAAAAACCATAAAGTTGAAATTGATTACCTAACGGCGCATATTTGGATTCAAAACTGGGGTTGGTATGATCCGCACAAACCAGCTACCCTAGAGACGGCTCAGAAAAAGGCCATTGCTTACTTGGATAAGCACATTGAGATTGGCAAAGAAATGAACATGCCTGTGGTATTGGAGGAGTTTGGGATTGCTAGAGATGCCGAGAGCTATGATGCTAGTTCTACGGTTGCTGATCGAGATTCTTATTACAAATTTATGTTTGATTATTTGGCTAAGAATATTGATGAAAAAACCCCTTATCAGGGTATCAATTTTTGGGCTTGGGGAGGCGAGGGCCGCCCTCGTGTGCCACGCTCTGTTTATGAGGAGGGAGACGATTTGATTGGCGACCCACCGCATGAGTATCAGGGTTGGTATTCTGTTTATAATACCGATACGACCACACATGAGCTTATTGCCAATTTCAATCAAAAATACAATTTGTTCAAACCTACGATGACGAGCAAGAGCGACAAGGAGTAGGTTACAATAACTGTTATAACTATGCTTATCCTGAAGGTAAAGTCCTACAGAATAAGCATTTTTTTTGGGCGAGTGTCTCTTTCACTACACTATTAGCTACAAGCACTTTAATCAAAAGTCTAACATTTTTATTATATTGGGCTTTTGTTTTTTTACAGCTAACCTAATTTTTACTTACATTTTACGTTATAATACTTCGTGGATTAGTGCGCCGTTGGCTTATGAGCTCGCGTTGCTCGGTTTTTTACTTTTTTTAAAAAAAAGCTAAAAAAGCATCTTGTATCTAATTGATTATCAGTCTTTTATGATTTCACTTATTTTCTGTAATAAATTGATAATCAATTAGATACGATTTCCAGTGAAGTAAGGACGTTAACGAAACACATTCTATGAAATTTGCTACAAACGCCATTCAGCAGCGTTTTTTTGTTCTGCTTTTGACCATCTTAACTCCTTTATTAGCTTTTTGCCAAGATACTACGGCTGTAAAGGGCATAGACCAACGCATTGACGAAGCTTTTAAGCCTACTTCTGATGCTATTTTTAATACGGTATTTTACTCTGTCCAAATAGATGGTGTAGGATTGCCAATTGTACTCATTGTACTTATTTTGGGAGCTACTTTCTTTACCCTATATTTTGGTTTTCCCAATCTCAGACATTTGCCGCTTGCTATCCGAACGGTAAGAGGAGATTATTATGACCCTGATTCAAACAAAGGTAAAGAGCCGATGGAGGATATTCCCGGAACAATTGCCGATGAGAGTGCAGAAGGAGAGGTAACGCCGTTTCAAGCCTTGACAGCAGCCTTGTCGGCTACGGTAGGATTGGGAAACATTGCGAGTGTAGCGGTTGCCTTGAGTGTAGGTGGGCCGGGGGCTACTTTCTGGATGATTTTGGCAGGTTTCTTAGGGATGTCTTCCAAGTTTGCAGAATGTACGCTTGGTGTAAAATATAGAGATATAGATAGTGACGGTACGGTACACGGTGGTCCCATGTACTATTTGAAGAAAGGTTTGGCCGAAAAGGGATTGGCTGGATTGGGTAAAGTCTTTGCGGTATTTTTTGCCATTATGTGTATTGGTGGTTCTTTTGGTGGGGGCAATATGTTTCAAGCCAATCAAGCCGCCATTCAGTTTTTGAATGTAATTTATGATACTCCTGAAGCGATTCCTACGAGTGCCAAAACGATATTTGGATTGATTGTAGCGGGTTTGGTGGGTATTGTAATCATTGGAGGGATCAAGAGAATTGGTAAAGTAACCGAAAAGATTGTTCCGTTTATGGCGGCCTTGTATGTGGGTGCTGCTATTGTTGTTCTTATTATGAATATAGGACTTATTCCTACTGCATTTGGTTTGATTATTCAGGGTGCTTTTGCTCCTACTGCCATTGCGGGTGGTTTTATTGGGGTATTGATTCAAGGATTCCAACGTGCAGCGTTCTCCAATGAGGCTGGTGTTGGTTCTGCGGCTATTGCTCACTCTGCTGTGCGTACTACACACCCTGCATCGGAGGGTATGGTGGCCTTGCTAGAGCCTTTTATTGATACCGTTCTCATTTGTACTATGACTGCTTTGGTATTGATTATTACCAATATTGAAGGACAATTTATGGTATATGGCCAAGAAGTAGATGGTGTAAGTGCCACTTCTGCCGCTTTTGCTACTTCACTACCAGGTTCTGAGTATATACTAACAGCTGCAGTTGTTTTGTTTGCCTTTTCTACGATGTTGTCTTGGTCTTATTATGGCCTACAAGCATGGAAATTCTTATTTGGTAAAGGCAAAGTAACCGACTTGGTTTACAAAATAATTTTCTGTCTATTTGTAGTTATTGGTTCTGCGGCTAGTTTGGGTTCGGTTATCAACTTTTCGGATGCGATGATTTTTGCCATGGTATTTCCTAACATTATCGGGCTAGTTTTACTCGCTCCTGTGGTCAAGGAAGAAGTGACCAAGTATATTAGCCATACCAAACAATTGGATGAAGAGAACGGCTAGTAAACTGGTATTTATTTTACTGCTGATAAGAATGTTCAAGGCTGTTTAGAATGGTCTTGAACATTTTTTTGTACATTTAAATCAAGCATAATTTTACCAGAACATTATTTCTTTATACTGCTCAAATTGTAATTGAACTATGTTGATTTCCATTATTGTGGGGCTTGGTCACGATCAAGTTATTGGTAAGGACAATGACATGCCTTGGCATTTGTCGGCTGATTTGCGTTATTTTGCCAAAACGACCAAAGGCCATCCAATTATTATGGGACGCAAGTGTTATGAATCTATTGGCCGTCCCTTGCCCAAACGCCACAATATTATTATTACTCGCAACAAGACCTTTCAGGCACAAGGTTGTGTAGTGGTACATTCCTTGGAGGAGGCATTAAAAGAAGCGACCAGTTATTACCAAAATAATCCTACAGATACGCCAGAGGTCTTTGTTATTGGTGGGGGCGAAATTTATAGACAAGCGCTCCCTACTGCTGACCGCCTATACATCACGTATATTGAGGTACAAGTAGAGGGGGGGGATGTATTTTTTCCTGCATTTGACCAAGATCAGTGGATTACTATCAAGGAGGAGGCACATCAAAAAGATGAAAAAAACCCTTACAATTACACTTTTGCAGTTCTAAAACGCCAACCATGACTTTAAAGGAACGTTTTAAAAACATAAAAGGCCCTCTCAATTGGTTGGGGCTGCTCGTAGATATTAATATGTTGTTCTTAACAGTAGTCAACCTTGCTTGGCTGATGTTTGATGCGATTTACAACATGCCTACTATTCAAAAACTAGTCGATCCAGTATTTCCTTTTTACAGACATATTCATGAGAATTTTTATTTTTATGATGGGATTGTGGTTTCTATTTTTATTGCAGAATTGCTTGCTCGGTGGGTGGTTGCCATTTACAAAAAGAAATACAAACGTTGGTTCTTTTATCCATTTATACATTGGTATGATGTATTGGGTTGTGTACCAACTGGGTCATTTAGAATTTTGCGGTTGTTCAGAATCCTTAGCTTGACCTATCGTCTGCATTACTGGCAGGTCATTGATCTCAACAATTATGTCTTGTTTAATACGGCTACCTATTATTACAATGGAGCTATTGAAGAAATTTCAGATCGAGTTATCATCAAAGTATTAGATAGGGCCAAAGACCAAATTCAGCATGAGGATCCTCTAACAGATGCCGTAATCAGAAAAGTAATTTTGCCACGCAAAGCTGAACTGGCGCAAATGATTGGGCAAAGTATACAGAGTACTCTGAGCGAACAATATCCTCAATACAGCAAACTCCTAAAACAATACATCAACCAAACCGTCCAATCAGTTGTCAGCAACAATCCCGAAATCCGTCAAATAGAACGTATTCCTATTATTGGTCCTCAATTGGAAAAAACCTTGAATCAGGCTACTAGCCAAATTGTTTTTGGAGTCATGGATCAGCTCGTAAAAGATGCTGTAGACCCCAAAAATGAAAGAACAATCTGTGTGCTCGTAGATAGTTTGTTGGAAATAATATTACACCAGCAACTCCAATACAATAAGTTGAGCAATGAAATATCCTCTGAAGCCATTGATTTAATCATTGAACGGCTGCGAGTAAAAGATTGGCAAAAGGAGCGAGACAATTCGGAGCGCAACAACTTGTAGGTGTCAACGAAATTCTGAAAATATGCAATGTTCCCAGTTGTGTAGTATTAAGTAGTCTTAAAATTAGGAGTCATCTCATGTATTGGGGTGGCTCCTAATTGTTTTACCGCCCAATTAGCTCCAAAACAAGCAGCTTGAGCTATAAAAAATTATAGCTTAAGGTTTTTAGATATTTTTTTTGCACTTTTATACTTTTAAAAGTGTTTTTCATATTTTACATTTTGAAATGCAATTATTGTAATTGCTTGTAATTTTTAGATTATCTAATACTTTGTTTTATTTTTATTTCGATATTTGGCAAGAAATTAGTGCATTTTTACACACCTTATAACCTGTTTTTATTACCTCAAACACCTTTCTTATGCATCTTTTTTTATACATTTCATTGGTACTGTGTTTTTGTTCTACTTCTCTATTGGCTCAACTTGATCCTTTTTCTGTACGCTCTAGTGTAGATGCAGCCGCCCTCTCTCCTAGTGAGTTGCCCAGTTTTGAAGAATATAAAAATGATCCTGAAAATATCCGAGTGACTCCCATTAGCCCAAGGGATCTCAGCCAGACGCTCCAAAACAGCCGTGGAGTGTGCTATATACTCGATGCCCGTCCCAAAGAAGAATACCTTGTTAGTCGCATCCACCAAGCCCGTGCTGTTGGTTTCTTGGATTTTTCGACTGAGCGTGTGTGGATGTTGGATCGCACTGCCCAAGTAGTTGTCTACTCTGCCAATAAAGACCGAGGATTGTTGGTAGCCCAATACCTCAAATTGATGGGTTTTAGAGATGTACAATTATTAGAAGGGGGGCTCATAGGATGGAAAAATGCAGGGTATGACGTGGTCAATGACTCTGGCAAAACAGATCGTGTCCATGTAGGCAAACGCAGCAATAGCAAACTCCT
>CAYULH010000046.1:27912-37569 GCA_964445645.1 uncultured Aureispira sp.
CTTTAATTTTGATTTATGCCCAACTACCAAGCCCCCTTAGATGCACCAGCCTCTGAACAGTTTGCCCCCAAACGCTCTAATCTACCTTTTGCACTGAGGTTGCAACTGCTCTTACCCCCTGCCCTATTGCTAACAACTTATCTTTTTCAGTTGACCAATGGTAGAATAGGGTTGGCTTGCTTGGGTATATTTTTGTTGGTAGAAGTAGTATTTTATCCTGTTGATACATCGGATGTTCCCTTTAGCAAACTCCGATTTTTTGCTGCTGGAGCAGCTATCCCTACCTTGCTGGGTGGGCTTGTTCCGTTTTTTTATTATACCTTTTGGGCAACAGTTGTTCACCATATTGGAGCAGCCGGCCTCTCCCTTTATTTCTTTTTGTGGGCCACCATTCCAAAAGATAAACCAGAACACCGAACCCTCTCCCACCTATCTCTTGGTGCTTATTTGGCCTTTTTTGCCTTTTGTGTCACCTGTTTTGGATTTGAGGAGGAGCTGTTTCTTTTTTATATCTTTTTTGGTCTTGTTCCCAATGTTATTCTCATTATAACCTTGTCACTCTTCTACCTATTTACACCTGCCAAAGAAAAAAAAGAGGCCGTAGAAAAACTGGATTTGATACGTCTACCCATGCTTATTTTTATCCTTATCCATACCGCTATGGCTTATTATTATAGTTTTTGAAAAAAAAGAACAACCCCCTACTCCTCCAAGGGCAAGATCCAATCCGCCTGTCGCCAACTGCTTGATTTTGTGGTCAAATCTACCGTTGGATCAATCAATAATTGGCTTACTCGTCCATTCAGCGTCACATACACTTCGGCATACACCCTAGGCCGCTCTTCGAGTTGTTCTTTTGTTTGATAATGTGTAGCTATATGGTGAGCAAACTGTAGAATATGGTCGGGACGTACCGCCATGCGCTTTTCCTGAAAAGGAGTCAAAAATGCTTGATTATTGACCTCCCAAGTACGTCCACTAGTATGATCCTTCACCTCAAACCGAGCCATGCCCTCCTTCTCTACCAACATTACCCACCACGAAAAGCGATAACCTTCCTCTGTCCACAAAGCATTGCCTGTATACAATACCCAATGCCTCAAGGGCAATAGTACCTGTATAATTAAATGTAGGACAAAAATGTACGTCCAAACAGGCCCAAGTACAAGCGGCTTTGTTATTTTTTGAGTAGTAATAGTCATAATCCCTAGCCGCTCCAACCATACCTGCTGCTGCGCTGGCGCAAAAAATAAAACAGTGCTAATAATCATCACCCAAGGAAACAGCCCTATATTAAACAAAGCTCCCGTCAGGCCATGAAAGACCAATACGCCCACATAAGCCCAAGGTCTTGTGACACGCCAACTCAAGCCAAACACAATCAGCAAATCAAACAAAAAACCAAGCCAACTCGCCAACAAGGCCACCCCATACGCCTTGAACCAAGCCCCCAAAATTGGAAAATCTTGACTTTGCAACAACCAAATTCGCAAGGGCATAGCCCTCAAAAGCCAATCCGCATTGATTTTGCCAATAGCTGCAAAAATATAAATCACCGCTACTTGTGCTTGCAATACCGTGATATAGCCCCTTCGTACAGTAGCCGAGGGCAGCTTGGATTGTCTCCAATTATCTAAAGAAAAAGCAGCATGGGCAGGCAGCAGCCACATCAAAAATGCCAGCAAAGAAATAGCGTAATAATGATTGATGTAATTGGTGGCATCCAATAAATGCAAATAACTAAATACCAAGAAAAAAATCCCCATCGCCACTCTATAAAACAGCCCCAAAACGATTCCCAGCCCTGCCAAGAACCACAGCCCATACAAAACATACAAGCCTGTTGCGCCCACAAAGGGCAGCCACTCCCAACCATAGTATTTAAAGAAAAATTGTGGCTCCAAATAACGCACTTGTATATCATCCTTGGCCAACGACCAGCCCCAAGCATACAAAACCAAACAACCAAACAAAATCCTATACACCACCAAAGGAGCTATAGAAACAGGCTGACTGAGCCAATTCTTGAAACGATGAAGCAGCATTTGCAAAGAAAGATTTTATTCCAAACAAAAAAATTAGTGCAATATACAACAAAGCTTCTAGTCACAATTGGTATTTTGTAGACCAATGCTTCATCCTCTCATTGCTATTGCTGTTAAAAAATCAACTGCTTATGGACTTACCACCACGTCCGAGTTCCAAGGAAATCAAAAAGATTTTTCGTTTCTTGCGCCCCCTATACTTTCTTACTGATCCTGTTTTTTATAATGCCGAAAATATTCCCTCAAAAGGGCCTGTGCTATTTGTGGGCAATCATGTACTATTGGGTATCTGGGATGTGAGCATTATGTGGTTTAAGCTCTATTTTGAACATGATATTTTCACCTATTCTTTAGGTGATCGGGCGCATTTTAAGGTACCCATCTGGCGAGAGTTGGGCAGTCGTTTTGGATTGATTGAAGGCAATAGAGAGAACTGTGCCGCCTTGATGGAACAAGCGCATTATACCTTGGTTTTTCCAGGAGGTGCCAAAGAGGCATTTAAAAATAAAGGGGAGGCTTATCAGCTCAAATGGGAAGATCGCTCAGGTTTTATTAAGATGGCCATGCAGCATGGTTGTACCATTGTTCCATTCTCGGCAGTAGGCGCAGAAGAATGCTATGATTTGGTGGTAGATAGCAAAGAAATTTTGCGCTCCCCTATTGGTATGGTGCTTAGAAGCATGGGCGTACGCAAAGACTTAATTCTTCCTGTAGTGTCGGGCATTGGCACCACGCTCCTTCCCAAACCTCAACGTTTTTACTACAAGTTTGCTGCCCCAATTGTCACTACAGATTATCAAGGGCTAGAAAACGACCCCGAAGCCGTGGAAGCACTCAAAACCATTGTAGAATATGAAGTAATAAAAGGCATCGAAGATTTGCAAGCTATTCGTGCCAATGATCCCAAACGAAATCTATCCTTCCGAGTTGCAAGCCAAGTGCTACATAGTATTTTTAAATAAAATATCCTCTAACTATAAGCATAAAAAAAGCAAAACAAACTTAAGTTTTTTGCACCAATAAACAAACATAAAACACTTTATATCAAATACTTAAAAACAAAAAAAGCTTCTTTTTCATCCACAGGCAATTATAAGTTTTTGTGTTTTTTGTGTTTGCAACGCCTTTGAGAGTCGTTTATATTTGTATCAGATAGTTGAAATTAGTAGTTCTTCTGCGAGCAAACCCTTGCTCCAAAGAAGAAATGTATTGCATCAGTATTTCTGATTAGAATTTGCCTTTTGGAGTGATTAACCAGAGGGCATTTTCTTTTTTAGGCAACTTCTGTCTACTTTTGGGCTATGCCTATCCATTATCAAATACAACAAACGCCCATTCAACTGCTCGTTTGGCAACAGACAGAGGCAGCGGCTTTTTTTTGGCAACAACTAGCCTTAGAGCGTCCCCAACAACAAGAAATACTTCAGAAATACCGCCACTCCTCTGCTCGTTTGGATTGGTTGGCTAGTCGCTATGCCCTACAATTACTCTGTGGCCAATCTGTGGCTTCTTTTTATAAAGACAAAGCTGGCAAATTGCGGGTGGCAGACAATCCGTTTTACTACTCCATCAGTCATAGTGGAAATTTTGTGGCAGCCGTCCAAGCCCCTCAAACAGTAGGTGTTGATATACAAATCCCCAATACCAAATTAACACGCATCGCCCACAAATACATTGCTCCTCAAACCTTGGCGATGCTGTATGCCCAGCCCGAACAGCAGCAAGATTATTTGCATTATTATTGGGGCATTAAGGAGGCGTTGTTTAAGGCTTATGGCAAAGGGCAAGTCAACTTTATCCAGCACTTGCACATCATTCCCTTTGAGGCCAGCACAGAAGGCACTACCTTGGCGCGTTTGCAGAAACCAACAGAAGAAGCTTGGTACAAAATTTTTTATAAAAAGACCGCAGACTATTATCTTTGTGCTGCTGTTGCATTATGATGTTAAGTAGTCTTAAAAAAGTAAACGGGCTAAAAAACGATTCTTTTTCCCCAGCTCATCGTTGGAAATACGCGCTGTAACCCGTTACAGCTTTGTTTTCCGCCTCGATCTGAGAAAAAACCTCTCATTTTTTATTGTACGGTTACTTTTTTGCACCTACTTAAATTTTAGTTTGACAATACCAATCATTAACACCATGAAAGTACTACCAATTATTCTGATTAGTTTTTGCTGTTTATTTTTAATTGCCTGTGGCAATGAATTGCCTACAGACGAACGAGGAAGAGAAGATTTTGAAGCTTTTTATAAGAAATATTATGCCGATAGCCTTTTTCAAGTACAACGCACAGAGTTCCCATTGTTGGGGCAAGACCCTGCTGGAGAGCAAGATCCATTTTATTGGGATATAAATAATTGGCAATATCTCAAGCCCATTGAAGCAGATGATTCATCGGTAGAATTACTGCCCATTGTGGATATGGATGATTGGATGCGAGAGCGTATTATAATCCACCAACGTTTTTATATAGAAAAACAATTTACCCTAATCAATAACCATTGGTATTTGACCAGCTATTCGGGAGTGATGCCTATTAACTAGGCTGCTCCACCTTGCCACAAGTAGGACAAATAGGATTGCTCTCTTGTGTGTAAGCGGCTCTTTGTTGTTCATACACACGCAAGGCTTGATCTTCTGCTTGTAGGGCTGGCAGGGCGATACTACTGCTTTGCCAAAATAAAATTCCCAATACGGACAAGGTCAATAACCAGTGGGGTTGGTAGTGCTGTGGCCGCTCTGCCACTAGGCGCATAATGCGCTGTTTGAACAAGCCTTGGGCAAAATACAAGACTAGATTTAGACGCTGTTGTTGTTGCTGTTGCTGCTCTTTGGCTTTGAGCAATGTTCTGGCATAGCGTTTCACATCGCCCAATTGTTGGGCTGCAAAATCATCGGCTACATACTCGTTTAGGCGATCGAGCTCTTGTTGTAGATAATAATACAAAGGGTGCATCCACCACAATGTTTTTATACCTTGCAAGAGCAATTGCTGCCAAGTATCGCGCTGTTGGAGATGCGCCACCTCGTGCAATAAAATCGCTTCTAGCTCTTCCTTGGAGAATTGGGCTTCCCAATTCTTATCCAACAAAACATAATGCTGCCATAAAGTAAAGGAGCTAATTGGTAAAGGCAAGGCTTGTTGGGGGCGCAATAAATAAAAGGTAGTGCCTGCCAACTCGTATTGTTCTCGCTCCCAACGGTTGGTGTAAACCAAATACACCAAACTCAACCATCTTACCAACAATTGCAAAGCTAAGACAATCATTATACCCAAAAACAACCAATATAAAGGCTGTTTGCAAGTCAGAAGGCAATTATAATAAGGATTGGATTGATAGGCTAGTACTTCTGCTTGCTGCTCAATTTCACAATGACACTGCTCTTGGCTATTATCCGCAATGGCATAACAATTCAAGAGTTCGCCATCTTGAATATCGACCACATTCCAAGCGTCATAATTCCTGTAATCCTTGAGGTAATTTTGCTCCAGTGCAATGGCCTTGGCAGGCAAACTAGGCACCATAAACGGAATGGCCCAGCTCAATAACACCATTCCCACCAAGACATACTTAGCATGTTGTACACGCAAATAATGGCGCAACAAAAAATGGTATAATGTAACTCCTAAACCAAATAGTAGACAAGATAGTAACCAATAAGGAAGCATAAGCAACAGCATTGTTGAGCGAGAAAATTCATATAACAATTTAACGGAAGTGCTACCATAAATGTAACCCTCCAAGCAGGACTTTATTCGTCCAATAAACGCTTCAATTCATCCAATTCCTTCTGGTCTACTTCTTCCTTATCCACCAAAGCAGAAACCAAATTGGTCACCGAACCTGCAAAAACATTGTCAATGGCATTTTTTAGAAATGCTTTTTGATAGTCGCTTTTGCTAATCAATGGAAAATACTCGTGGGTGCGTCCATAAGCCTTATAACCAATAAAACCTTTGTCTTTTTCCAAGATGCGTACAATGGTAGAAATGGTATTGTAAGCAGGTTTTTTGCCCTCCTTGTCGGTAGGCCAAGCCTCTAGCAAATCTTTGATAAAAACGCGTTCTTTTTGCCAAAGCAAATTCATCACTTGCAATTCCAATGGCGTTAGTAATCGTGTCATAGTGGTTTATTTTTTAGCAGCAGGTTACAACTAAATACTAAGTTACAAAACTAATTTTTAAGTTAACTATAAAGTAGGCTTTATTTTGCAAGGGCAGCAATAACTATTGTGCTGGGTTTTGTTGCTCAGATGCAATCACCTCAAAGGATTGGCGCACACTCCTGCCCTGTTCATCCACTACCGTAATAATATGAGCACCGGGTTCAGGATTGAGTTCTATGGTATGAATTTCTTGTGTACTGCCAATGTAGGTATTGTCCAGATGCCAAAACAACTGTGTACTAGGCTGATGATGTTTAGCTTCAAAAACCGTTCTACTTTGTGTCTCATCCAGATTAATGGGCACATATATTTTGACAGGGCCATTGGGATAAATAAGTGCCAACTCTGTATTTTTCTGGGGCATACTGGCCTGACAATCGGCTCTGTAGGGCGGCATAGTTTTGTAATTGGGCTGCTGTCGGCGATAATACCAGCTTTGTGAGGGCGGCAATACAAAATAGCTTTGGGTGGTCATATTGCTAGGTGCTTCACAATCGCTGTGTACCCGATACTGCCCATTTTTGGATAAATGTATGCGTTGATGATAAGGACAGGGCTTGCTCTGTTCGCCTTGGTGGGGTTCGTAACGCTCCACTACATGGGGGCAATTCGTACTCGCCAAATGCCCACTTTCTTTGCATACTCTCAATAATTGCAAATCATCATAAGGCTCTTCAAACCAAGCATTTCCTGTATGGAGTATCTGAAAAATATCAAACAAAATAGGTGCAGCTGCCTGCACGCCTACCAATCCCGGCCGGCCCTCCCCATCAGCATTGCCAGCCCATACCGCCACCACATAATCGGGCGTACAGCCCACCGCCCAAGCATCTCTAAAACCAAAGCTAGTGCCTGTTTTCCAGGCCACCCGTTGGGCAGACGGAAAGGCTTTCCAATTGACCTCTTGGTCGGGCCGAATGACCTCCTTCATGGCCTCAAAGCTGTGCCAAATAGCACTTGCCGACAAGATAGAATGCTCTTGCAAATTGGGTTCATTGCTTTTTGGGGCTTGATAGCTGTTTTCTTGTATAAAATTGAGTGGTCTAAAATTATTAGGATCATAACGCCCATTATAAGCATTATAATTGACCAAATTACGCACCATCCCCGTGTACATGGCCCCCAAATCCCACAAGGTGGTTTCGGCGCCACCCAAGATAAGGGTCAAGCCATAATGTGCCGCACTGTGCTGAAGGGTGGTCATGCCCAATTGGCGCAATTTATCGGCAAAACGGGTCATGCCATATCGGTGCAGCATGTGTACCGCAGGCACATTGAGCGAGCGGGTAATGACATCCTTGGCACTAACCGCCCCTGCAAAACTTTCGTCAAAGTTCTTGGGCGAATAGCCTCCAAAATGTGATGGAATATCAGGAAACAAGGTTCTGGAAAGACTGCTGCCATTGTCTAGCATGGCGGCATACAAAAACGGCTTTAGAATAGAGCCGCTGCTTCGGGGCGCAGGAATAACATCCACGGCAGGGCTGTGTTGTTCGGCTGCCTCAGCAATATTGCCAGCATAAGCAATGACATCTCCTGTTTTGACCTCAATAATGAGGGCAGCAGCATTGTAAATTTCATTGGCTTTGAGCAATTGGTAATGCCGTGCCAAGATGGTGTTCACTTGTTGCTGCTTTTGCTGGTTGATGGTAGAATGTATTAGCCCTTTGCTCTTGTTGGTCAGCACCAACTCTTGATGCACACGCTCCAACAAATGGGGGCATGTTCGGGGCAATGGCTTGGGCTTTTGGGGCAGGGGCTCCAATTTGGCCAAACGACAAGTAGTTTCGTCCAAATAGCCTTGTGCTTGCAATTTATCCAGCAGCCAATCTCGTTTGGTTTGGAGCCGTTGACGATTGCGCCCCAAGTGAATCAAGCTTGGGCTATTGGGCAACACGGCCAACATGCAAGCCTCTGCCCAAGACAACTGCATGGCACTGCGCTCAAAGTATTTCCAAGCAGCGGCATCCAATCCCACTACATTGCCCCCAAAAGGGGCATTGGAAGCATAAAAAGCCAAGATTTCTTCTTTGGAATAGCTCCACTCCAAGCGGGTGGCGAGTATGGCCTCTTTGGCTTTTTCCCAGAGCGTACGGGCAGGATTGTGGCGCGCCATTCGGATGGTTTGCATGGTAATGGTGCTGCCGCCGCTTACATGCCGTCCCTGCTGTGTATTGAGCCGAATGGCCCTCATTATGGCCCAAATATCTACGCCCCAGTGGCTTTCAAAACGCTTGTCCTCAAAGGCAATAATGGCTGCTTTGAATTTGTCTGGAACAATTGGATTGTGCGGAAAACGCCACTGCCCATCTGTTGCTATTTTTGCACCTAATAATTGGCCTTTTTTGTCTAATAAAACCGTAGAAACGGGGCGATCAAAAAGTGGATCGGGCAAGCAAAAGTAATAAGCAATGCTGATTATTAATAACAAGCCTAAGGCTATTCGGCGTTTGTATTGTTTGATCAATTGCATGGGTGTTGAAAAACTCTTTTGATTTGTAATAGAGGTTTTCTAAAGTACAATATTCTCACCTAAATAAAAGAGATGGCCAAGGCTTTTTGTAGCAGCTTAGTATTTGGTTGGAGATGGGGGGTGGTTGGTTTAGGGGCTTTACACCTCTTCCCCCACCACAATGGTAGACAATCCCATGCTTTTGAATACCAACCGATCTATCCATTTAAAAATAGGTACAAAAGTATTGTACAAATTCATTTGGCCTGCTGGGATTTGTTGATTGCCTTGCAAGAAACCAGAGATAAACCAAGCAAAAATACCCATGAAGTTGAAGTATTCTTTTTGGATAATACGGAAGCCCGCTGCTTGCATCAGTGTACTTAGGCTTTGGGTAGTGTAGCGTCTGTAGTGGTCCAAATTCTTATCCAATTTATTGTACAACCACTGATAAGAAGGCACGA
This sequence comes from uncultured Aureispira sp., assembly GCA_964445645.1. Classification (GTDB taxonomy): domain Bacteria; phylum Bacteroidota; class Bacteroidia; order Chitinophagales; family Saprospiraceae; genus Aureispira. The sequence continues at coordinate 37,041 of CAYULH010000046.1, forward strand.
GTATGAGCAATCGGCCTTGTGTTTTTAGTAATAATTTGGCATTTTGCAGGGCTTGTGCATCATCGTGGATGTGTTCCAAGACATTGAGCGAAAAGATGGTGTCAAATTGCCCCAACAAATGCTCGTAACGGGCTTCAAAATTAGGGGCGGCCCAATCCAAATGGGTGATGCCTTGGCAATTGGGCAAATGGGCAAAACGTTTTTCTAGGACTTGGCAATAATGAGGGCGCACATCAGAGAGATGCAGTTGCTGCCCTGCTTCCAAAAAGTAATTGGAAATATTGCCCATACCACTTCCAATTTCAAGAATTTTACCTTTACAAAAAGGCTGAATTCGCTGATAAGTCCATTGGTTGAAGGCATTGGCCTTGCTAATCACATCCAATGTTTCTGCTCCAACAACATCTATTTCTTTGAATTCTAATTCTTTCATGGTTTATTAGTCCTTAACTAAGTAGGGCGGTATTACTTTGTGAATGAAGTTGTTTAAATTTATTTGCATGAGCTCGCGTTGCTCGGTTAGCCTAAT
>CAYULH010000047.1:0-33812 GCA_964445645.1 uncultured Aureispira sp.
GAATAAAAATCTTCCATTTTTTAACTTATAATTAATTTTGTCCACCTACTTAAAAACAACTCTAGTTGCTCCAAAACCATATTTTTCATGGAATTCATTTGTATACATTTTTACATCACCATGATAACGCAAATATTGCTCTACACGCGCTCTCAATTTGCCTTTGCCCACACCATGAATAATGAACACTTCTTTTATTTCTAGGGCAGCAGCTTGTGTGATAAAAGTCTCCAAAGCCTGCATCTGCAAATCAAACAATTCACTGGGGGTAAATTCAGAGGTATCTTCTACCAATTTTTCTGCATGCAAATCCAATTCTGGTTCAAAAGAAGCAATATCCATCAAGTCGGGCCTAAAGTTAGTTCTTGCCTGCAAGGCCGTAGAGCGTTCTTGCAAGGTGTAGTCCTTGATAGAAGTAGTAGACTTTGCGCCTTCTAATTTGGAAAAGAGCAAATAACGATAAGTATCAATACCCATCAATGGAACAGCCCCACGATTGCCTAAAAACTTCTTGTATTTTAATTTGAATTGCTTATTAAAATGAAAAGCAGGGCAAACAAACTCGATCTTTGGTGCATCATTAAATTGTCCTTGCCAAAATTCACCAATGGCAAAATAAGTACTGGCAGGAATCATTTTATTAAAACCATGCTCAATTTGTTGGTTCAAATACAGTTTGAATTTAAAACTGAATGAAACAGGCGTGTCATTAACCAAGTAAATCGTATAATGATCGGCAGCCGTTTGGTGAAAAGCCAAATAACAGCCCAAACCCTGTGGTGCTGTGTCAATAATTTGTTGTACCTCAAAGATTGTTTCCCTTGTGGTAGGAGTAGTGTGCTTGCACTTTATGTATTTATTAGTAGAAGGTTGTAAAGCTTGCAGCATTCTAGCATGTTGCTCCTCCTTACTAAAAAACAAATCCGCTGTACTTGGCCCTGTTGATTTCTTGGCAGCTTTTTGGGGAAGTTCTTTTTGTTGCTCTGATTGCTGAACACCTGAAAAATCCTTGGCCAAAACTATATCATCATCAAATGCGATTCCCTCCTCCTCATCATTTATCAACCACACCGTGTAGCTGCCATCTTGGTGATCTTCCAAAATTTCTGCTTCTAAACCAGTATATTTAAATACAATACGACTTCCAATTTCAAACATAACCAATAAAAAGTGTGAAAAAATATAAAATTGTGACAATACGCAATAAACAAATTGTAAAGTCAGGGGTTTTATTGTTGTAAAATAGTATAAAAAATTAAGTTATAGTATAAAAGCAAGGACTTGCAACGTCGTTGGAGCTATTTAAATACTACATCAAATAATATTGCCTCCAATACCACATTGAGCAGGTCTAAAAAACCTACCAAGTAAAAATAATCGTTTTTTTAGTGCAAAAAAAATTAAACGAATATCCAATTTCAACATTACATAATACAATACACTTTGTTAGCTTTTTAACAGCCTTTAACTTAGCTATTGTTCTGCTAGGATTGACCCTTCAATAAAAAATTGATAAAATAGACGCTCCCCATAAGAAAGAATCTATTTATGACTATAAATTGATTTTTCGGTTAAAAAATTCAAAAAAATGCAGAAGGATTTTAACTTAGCAGCAACAATACAATATAAAAAGATTGGTAATGCACATTTTTTGTGCAAACATATTGATTGTCAGTGTCTTATTTCTTTTTGGTTCAAAAGACAAAAAGCAGCTAAAACAAAGGCGATTAAGAATTTCTTAACGCTGCGTTATTTAGATTGGGTCTAAATAATTTGTTGTTTTATACAACATTTGTAAAAGAGCTACACGGGTTGTATTTTTGTTTTGCACTTATGAAGAAGCGTTGATTTTGACAAAAAAATTACAAAATGATATATCAGAGACTTTTAAGCTTTTGCGCCGCCTTTTTGATGATTGCTATGCTGCCTTTAGGGGTATCAGCTGCGGATGCAGACAATGGAAAAGCACTGTTTTTGGAGAAATGTGCTAGTTGTCACAACAACAATATGGTTAGTGACATGACAGGGCCCGCCCTGTATGGAGTACAAGACCGCTGGAAAAAATATCCCGGTGCCTTGTACGATTGGATTCGCAATTCGCAAGCTACAGCAGATGCAGGAAACCCTCGTGCCAAGCAAATGATCAATTGGGCTACTTCTGCTATGACTGCATTTGAGAATTTGGAAAATGAGCAGATTGATGATATTCTAGAATATATCGAACTGAAAGGTTCTGGAAAACTTGATGCAGGAAAAGATGGTGGCGGAGGAGTAGGCCCTAATGTAGAAGACGAGGAAGAAGATGAATCTAGTGCTCTTTTAGGTATCAGCTTGATACTAGTATTATTATTGGCTATCGCTTTATTAGGACGTTATATTAATAGTCTTACTCGTTTGTCACAACAACAAGCAGGACAAGTAGTAACGGCTGAAAAATCTGTTTTGGGTGTATTGTTTAGCCCCGGAGTAGTAAAGGTATTATTATTCGCCTTGGTATTGTTTGGTGGTTATACTACAGTAAACAGTGCTATTGGATTGGGAAGACAACAAGGATATGCACCTGAGCAGCCTATCAAATTCTCTCACAAGACACATGCTGGTGTTAATGGTATCAATTGCCAATATTGCCACGATGGTGCCCGTCGTTCCAAGCACTCTGTTATTCCTGCTTCTAATACTTGTATCAACTGCCACGCTAATATTCAGAAAGGATCTGAACATGGTACAGCAGAATTGATTAAAGTATATGCTGCTTCTGGTTTTAACCCTGTAGCCAATAGCTATATTCCTCAAGAGGCTACTGATGAAGAACGTGCGGAGGTTTATGAGCAGTGGTTGAGAAAAACCTATGCCAAAGAGTGGCAAGAAAATGAAGCGGCTGTAAATACGATGATTAAGGAGCAATTGGCTTCTGTAGAAGGTATGTACAATAAACCAATCAATTGGGTACGTATTCACAACTTGCCCGATCACGCTTACTTCAATCACGCACAACACGTAACTGTAGGTAAAATCAAGTGCCAGACTTGTCACGGTGAAGTAGAGAAAATGGACGTTCTACAACAACACTCTCCATTGTCTATGGGATGGTGTATCAACTGTCACCGTCAAACAGAAGTACAATTCCGTGATGGTCTTAACGCCAGCAACAAATCTCCTTATGATGGAGATGACAACAAGGCTAATGAGTACTACACAGATTATAAATATTATGAGCAGTATCACAGCGAACTCCAAGAAGGTAAACGCTCTGGTGTAACTGTAGAAGAAATTGGAGGTTTGGAGTGTCAAAAATGTCACTACTAGAAATCTACCTTATCTAGTGCTGTTGAGCTGTTACACACAGAAGCAATCGTACTAGCCCAATATTAAATCACGACATAAATAAGGGGAATACCCCAATTCCAATATATCTTATAAGACTATGAATAAGAAGGAAAAAAAGACTAAAGTTTGGATCAGTGCAGAAGACTTGTCAAACCAAGCTGTCGATGAATTACAACACAATGAGTTTGCTCACAATGAGACAGAAGAGAGCAGTGAGCACAGTCGCCGTGACTTTTTGAAGTACATGGGTTTTAGTGTTAGTGCTGCTACTGTAGCGAGTTGTGAAATTCCTGTCAAAAACGCAATCCCTTATGTAATCAAGCCTGAAGAAATCGTTCCGGGGGTTGCTACTTATTTTGCTTCCGCTATTGTACAAGGAGGAGACGTAATGCCCTCTCTAGTCAAAACGCGCGAAGGCCGTCCTATCAAGATTGAAGGAAATCCCGGTACCAAAGAGCAGCCTACTTTTACGGCTGGAGGTTCTCATGCTAGAGCACAAGCTGCTGTTTTGGGATTGTATGACACCAATCGTTTGAGAAAACCGGGTGATGTTGCTGCTTATTTGCAAGCAGAGGAAATTCAAAACACCGTTCAGAGAAAAGAAGCTACTGCAAAAGCTACTTTATCTTGGAAAGAACTAGATGATAAAGTAAAAGCAGGTTTGAAAGGCCAAGTTCGTATTGTTTCTCATACCAATAACAGTCCTTCTTTTGCTGCTGCAGTTGCTGCTTTCAAAGAGCAATATCCAACAACAGAATGGGTACAATACGATCCTATTTCTTACTCTGCTCAATTGGATGCCAACTTACAAACTTATGGTGTTCGTGCCTTGCCTAACTATCATTTTGAGAATGCAAAGTGTGTGGTAGGTATCGAAGCAGACTTTTTGGGAACTTGGATTTCTCCTACAGAGTATGCACACAATTATGCTAAGAATAGAAAATTAACAGACGCAGACATCAAGAGTGGTGCAGAAAAAGCAATGTCTACACACATTCAATTGGAGTCTCGCATGTCTTTGACAGGATCTAACGCTGACCACCGTGTATTGGTGAAGCCATCAGAATGGGGCGCAGCAGTTGGATTGTTGTATATAGAGGTAGCTAAACAAACAGGTAATACACCTGCAACTTTGCCCTTTGAGCCTAAATTCTCTTGGGCCAAGGCTGCTAAAGCTATCAAAGACACCGCTACCAAATTGGTACAGAGCAATCGCCAATCCTTGGTAGTATGTGGTATCAATGATGTAAATATTCAGCGTGTTGTTAATGAAATTAACAAAATGTTGGGTGCAGAAGGAAACACCTTCACTATCACAGCCGAGAGCCACTCTAGACAACGTTTGGGAAGTGATGTGGCGGCTGCCAAATTAGTGCAAGACTTAGAAGCTGGCTCTGTTGGAGCAGTTATCGTTTGTAATGGAGCAAATCCAGCCTATGACCTACCAGGTGATTTGGCTGCCAAGTTTGCCAAAGCATTGCCAACTGTTGAAATGACTGTTTCTACTAATTTGTCATTAGATGAAACTACCGCTCTTTGTAAATATGCCGCTCCCGATCATCACGTTTTAGAATCTTGGGGTGATGCAGAACCTAAGAAAGGGGAGTTATATGTAGTACAACCTACCATTCCTCAGCTTTTCAAAACACGTTCTACTGGTGAGTCGTTGTTAGTTTGGGCCAACCAGCCACAAACTTACCATGATTTTGTAAAAGCCAATTGGAAAGATACGGTATTCCCTGCTCAAAGTGAATACATGTTATTCCAGTCTTTCTGGAACAATACCTTGCACAATGGTTGGGTTAAGGCATCTACATCTTCTATTGCAAAAACAGTAACAACACCTGTAGATGCTGTGCCTGTTGTAGAACCAACAGATAGTCCTGAAGAGGTAGAAGCACCTGTACTAGAAGCTCCTGCTGATAACATTGAAGCGGCTGTTGCGGCATTGAAACAAGGAGCTAGTGCGGATATTGAGGTGACTTTGTACGAAACCGTACAAATGGGTGCTGGACAAGATGCCAACAACCCTTGGTTGCAAGAAATGCCTGATCCTGTAATGCGTACTACTTGGGACAACTTCTTGCAAGTTCCTATCAAGTGGGATGGAGGATCTGCTTTTGCTTCTTTGGCAGATCTTAAAGATGGAGATTTAGCGACCATTCAAGTAAATGGTCAAGAATATACCTTGCCTGTATTCAGAACTTTTGGTCAAATGGAAGGAACGGTTTCTATCGCTCTTGGATATGGCCGTACTCGTGCAGGCAAAGCAGGAAGTAATGTAGGTAAAAACTTGTTCCCTGCTGTTAAGAATTTTGTACCTGCTGGAACAGGAACATTGCCTCAATATGCTGGACACGATGACATTTTTGCTTGTGTACAAATGCACCATACTTATGGTTTGACAACTTTAGAGGAGTCAGGCGATGTTAAAATGCACACGTACAAAACAGGTGAGCAAAAGCCGTTTAATGTAGATGAGCACGTAGATAGTTTCCAAGGATCATTGGTAGAACGTTCTGTGTTTTTCCATTCTACTGCTGCTGATGTTAAAGAAGACATCAAAGAATTAAAAGAAAAAAGAGAAGATTATCAATACCTCAATAGCAAAGGACTATATCCAGACTACAAAGAAGTTTATGGTATGGGCCACCACTGGGGAATGACCGTTGATTTGAATTCTTGTACGGGCTGTGGTGCTTGTACTGTGGCTTGTATGGCCGAAAATAATGTTCCTGTAGTTGGAAAATATGAGGTGAGCAAAGTACATGAAATGACTTGGTTGAGAATTGACCGTTATTTCTATGGAAATGAAGAAACACCCAATACTGTATACATGCCTATGATGTGTCAGCACTGTGATAATGCTCCTTGTGAGAACGTTTGTCCAGTAGCGGCAACCAACCACAGTTCAGAAGGGCTCAACCAAATGACTTATAACCGTTGTGTAGGTACTCGTTATTGTGCGAATAACTGTCCTTTTAAAGTACGTCGTTTCAACTGGTTAGATTATACTTCTGCTGACCTTTTCCCTTCTAATGAGGTAGATATGAATAGAGGTATTGAAGGTGCAGAGGAAGATTACTATCTAACAGACAACCTAACACGTATGGTATTGAATCCAGACGTAACCGTACGTACACGTGGTGTAATCGAAAAATGTAGCTTCTGTGTACAGCGTTTACAAGAAGGTAAACTAGCTGCGAAAATGGAAGGTCGCAAATTGCGTGATAGCGATGTAACTACGGCTTGTGTGCAGGCTTGTCCTACGGGTGCTATTGTGTTTGGAGATGATAACAATCCAGAGAGCGAAGTATACCAACTACAGCGTACTGAACGCTCTTACATTGCACTAGAAGAAACAAACGTACGCTCTTCTGTCAATTATTTAATGAAAGTTATTAACAAAGACGAGAATTTTGCATAGTTGTCTGATAGACAACTAACAATAAAGAATGTAGATCCAATACAATTCAGATAAAAACATCACTTTTATGAGTACAGTTGTATCAAATGTTCGCCCACCATTAGTAACGGGGAACAAAACATATCACCAGATCACAGAGGATATCTGTTCACCAACAGAGCAGTTGCCCGGCGTAGGTTGGGTAGCCTGTTTATTAGTGTCATTGGGTCTATTGGCCTTTGGTGGTCTTGCCTTTTTCATGACTATTTGGTTTGGAATTGGTACGTGGCACTTGAACCGAACTATTGGATGGGGTTGGGATATTACCAACTTCGTTTGGTGGGTAGGTATCGGTCACGCAGGAACCTTGATTTCTGCAATCTTATTATTATTCCGCCAAAAATGGCGTACAGGGGTAAACCGTGCTGCTGAGGCGATGACAATTTTTGCGGTAATCTGTGCTGCTTTGTTTCCGGGTATACACATGGGACGTATGTGGATGGCATTTTTTGTATTCCCTTATCCCAATACACGTGGCCCATTGTGGGTAAACTTCAACTCGCCTTTGTTGTGGGACGTATTTGCAATTAGTACGTACTTCACAGTATCGCTATTGTTCTGGTATACAGGACTAGTGCCTGATTTTGCTACTATGCGTGACCGTGCCAAAGGGTTTAGAAAGAAATTGTACAATTTCCTTTCTATGGGTTGGACAGGTTCTGCCAAGCACTGGCAACGTTGGGAGTCTTTATCATTGGTATTGGCTGGATTGGCAACGCCCTTGGTACTTTCTGTACACACCATTGTATCATTTGACTTTGCCACTTCTGTTATTCCTGGGTGGCACACTACTATCTTCCCTCCTTATTTTGTTGCAGGGGCAATCTTCTCGGGATTTGCGATGGTATGTACCTTAATGATTATTACTAGAGTTATCTTGAACCTAGAAGATTATATTACCATAGAGCATATTGAATCTATGAATAAGGTAATCGTACTAACAGGTTCTATTGTAGGGGTAGCTTATTTAACAGAGCTGTTTGTTGCTTGGTACTCTGGGTACATTTATGAGCAATATGCTTTTTATAATCGTGCTGTAGGGCCTTATTGGTGGTCTTATGCAGCTATGATGACTTGTAACGTTATTACACCACAATTCTTCTGGGTACGAAAATTCAGACGTTCAATTGCATGGACATTTGTATTGTCTATCATTGTAAATATTGGTATGTGGTTCGAGCGTTTTGTAATTATTGCAACCACACTAGCAAGAGATTTTGTACCTTCTAGTTGGAGCTACTATACACCATCATGGGTAGAAGTAGGTGTTTACTTGTTCACTTTTGGATTGTTCGGAACACTTTACTTAGTATTTATCCGTGTAGCACCAGTAGTAGCCTGTGCAGAGATTAAATCTATTTTGAAATCTTCAGGAGATCAGTATGTAGGGCCTCAATTTGCTAATGAGACTGGATTGAACCACTCTGGTTTGCACCACGATCACGATGAAGAACATCACGATGCGCCTGCTGTAGCAAGTCAAGGACACACTTCTAGCGATGGAGGTACCGCTACCGCAACGTTATCAGATACCGATGTAGATACGGCTGTAGATACAGAAGAGGAAGATAAACCAGACGAAGAGTAGATTAAATCCAAAAAGAACGAATAACGTTCACATTGTAATTAAAAATTCTTAGGCAACAGCCCTATACAATTATAAAAAAGCATGAAAAGAGTATTAAATAAAAGGGTCTTATACGGCTTGTACAATGATGAGGAAATCCTAATGGATGCCATCAAACACATCAAAAAGGAAGATGGTGAAATCATGGACGTTTACACACCATTTCCCGTACACGGTCTAGATCCTGTGCTTGGTCTGAACGAGTCTCGCTTGCACATAGCTGGGTTCATTTATGGTATGACGGGAACAACACTAGCTTTTGGTTTTATGTCTTGGGTATTTACACGCGACTGGCCAATTATTTTTGGTGGAAAGCCTTATTTCTCTGTACCTGCCTTTATTCCTATTACATTTGAGTTTACGGTATTGATGGCAGCTGTAGGAATGGTAATTACATTTTACTTAGTTTGTGGCCTTGGTTTTGGCGTTGAAAACCCTTACTTGGATCCACGAATCACAGATGACAAATTCTGTATAGCATTTGACGTGACCAATACTTCTAAGGAAGAGGTGGAGCGTTTGACGGGATTGTTATCTACTACTCAAGCAGAAGAAGTACACACCAAGAATATCTAATTATTAACGAGCGAACGATTAATTTAAAATAGCAATGAAAACAATAACAAGTCTATATCCTTTGGCGACAGTGCTAGTAGCAAGTGTTTTGCTTTGGAGCTGTACCCGTTCAGGAGGCGAAAGTATAGGGACAGAGTACATGCCTGATATGGCACACTCTATTGCCTATGAAGCCAATCACGACGTTTATTATTACAACAATACATGGGGCGAAGAGGAAGAGTATGAAGCCTATGCTCAACCACGCAAACCTGTAAATGGTACAGTTGCTCGTGGTTATTTGCCCAACAAATACAAAAAATTAAGCGATTTTAAAGCAGCACCTGACGAGCCATATGCGGTTACTCAAGAGCGTGTGCGTGACTTGATGATGAAAGATCCTAAATTGGTTAATCCTGTTGTACCTGCTGACAAAGCAGAGTTGGAACGTGTATTGGCCGCTGGTAAGAATTTGTATACCATCAATTGTGAAGTATGCCACGGCAAAGAGCTAAAAGGAAATGGTGTAATTTACAACGAAGGAGATGGCCCTTATAGTGCAAAACCTGCTAACTTGGTTAGCGATGAGTTTGTAAAATCTACAGATGGTCGTTACTTAAATGCTATCTTGCACGGAAAAGGCCAAATGCAGTCACATGCAGATAAAATGTCGGCTACAGAACGCTGGAAAGTCATTCACTACATCCGCTCTGTACAGGCTGAAAATGCTGGCAAGGAATATGACCCAGCAGCAGTAGCTCAACCAGTTGTTGAAGAAGCAGCCGAAGAGGAAGCTACCCAAGAAGAAACTGAAATTAACGAATAATAATAGACCAGCACGTTTTTAGAAACCGCAATCTAAGATTAAAACTAGTATAACATTTACTTACGATGAGCAATCATAATAACGAAACTTTTGTTTTTGATGGCAAGACCAAATTATTTACCATTGTACTAATGGTAATTGGTGCCGTTTGTTTGGGCTGGTCCTATGTTGCAGGTGATCCAGCAATGAACCACCTTCGTTTTTGGACAAACTACTTGCAAAATTCTGTTTTCTTTACAGGAATTGCCTTTGCTGCCGTATTATTTATCGCCACACATGCTCTAGCATGGGGCGGTTGGGTAGCTATGTTTAAGCGTATCCCCGAGGCAATGATGAGCTTCTTGTACATTGGTGCGGGCTTGTTTTTGGTTCTTGGCATAGGCATTTACATGGGTGCAGATGGAACAGAATTACTGTATCTATGGAATGATCAGGACTACTTATCGGTAGATTCAGAGCATTTTGATCCTCTAGCTTTTCACAAATCAGCCTTTGTTAACCCAATCTGTTATTTATTAACGGTAGCGGTTATTGGAGCTTGGAGCATTTTTGCTTTCTTGTTCAGAAAAGTATCGCTAGAAGAAGATGTAACGCCTTACCAAGTAACAGCAGAGAATCCAACGCCTGATAATGTAAGACGCAACCGTATTTATGCGGCTGCATTCTTGCCAATTGCTGGTTTCTCTAGTGCTTATGCAATATGGCAATGGGTAATGTCTGTAGACACGCACTGGTACTCTACTTTGTTTGCCTGGTATGCTACTGTAAGTATGTGGGTGAGCATGTTGGCTATGTGTTTTATGATTATTATTTTCTTGAAGAGTAGAGGTTTACTCAAAGGCTTCAATGATGAACACATGCACGATTTGGGTAAATACATCTTTGGGTTTAGTGTATTTTGGACATACTTGTGGTTCTCACAATTTATGTTGATTTGGTACGCTAACAACGGTGAAGAAACACAATACTTCTTTATTCGTTTTGAGCAATTCAAAGTGGTATTCTTTGCCAACTTGCTAATCAACTTTGTACTACCATTCTTAATCTTGATGATGAATACTGCTAAACGTACTTTGGGTACTTTAGGATTTGTTGCAGGATTGGTATTCTTTGGACACTGGTTGGATTTTTATCAAATGATTAAGCCTGGTGTTTGGTACAACTATGAGCACAAAGCGCACTTGTCACACACTGGTCATAATCATGGGGATCATGGCGACCACAAAGGGGGACACGATGCAGAAAATCATCAACATAGTGAGAACACTTATAAAATGACTAATAATGATGTACCCAAGGCTGTCTTTACTACCTATCAAGGAGATCAAGACCAGCCTCAAGGTGAAGAGCATTCTGATAACCACGGACATGATGATGCTGGTCATGACCATGATGCTGGTGATCAGGGTGGTGATGGTACACATGCTGCTGACGGAGGACACGACCACGCTGATGACCAAGCTGGACACAGTGATAATGGTCACAACACGGCCGCCGATCATGGACATGAGGGCCATGCAGAAGATGGACACGCACACGCATCGGCTGATCATGCAGGACATGGCCACGGAGCTGAGGAACATGCGTTTGTATTTGGGGTACACTTCCCTGGGTTTTTAGAATTGGGAACAATGCTTGGATTCTTAGGACTTTTCTTATTTGTAACTTTTACTGTAATGAGCAAAGCTTCCTTGTATCCACCAAATGATCCATACATTTTGGAAAGTGAATTTTACGATACTGGCATTGGGCCAGAAAGAGACCCTCACTAGTTAGTTTTTAAGCTACTTGTGGGCTAATAAAGATCTTGAGTTATAACTTTATTATAATAATAAAGAGGTAATAAACCTCTGACATAAGAAATATAGAAATGGAATTTATCATTGGAGCATTATGTATTGCTTTGTTAACGGTATTTGTCGTTCAAATTGGTAGAGCCCGCGAGTTGGCTTCTATTGTTCGCAATGACCCTGCAGAGCAAGACGAGATCAATAAGTTTCACACAGGTTTGGGAATGGTGTTTATGGTATCATTCTTAATAAGCTGTGTTGTATCTTTTATTTACTACATCCCTACTTCTTTGGGATGGGGGCCTAATACAGCTGCATCATTGCATGGCCCAGAGGTAGATTATATGTTTAACCTGACGTTATTTTTCTGTGCCATCGTGTTTTTCTTGACACACATTGCTTTGTTTTGGTTTGCTTGGAAATACAAGGGTAAGCAAGGAAAATTAGGACTATACTGGGCACACAATGACACTTTGGAAATGGTATGGATGATTGTTCCTGCTGTTGTAATGACTTTCTTGGTTGTGGGTGGATTACAAGCTTGGAATAACATTATGACAGATTTGCCAGAGGATCATGTGAGTGTAGTAATGCCAGAAAATGAAAAAGAATACATTGAAATTGAAGCTACGGGTGCTCAATTCTTGTGGTTCTTGCGCTACCCCGGTCGTGACGGCAAAATTGGTACTAAATATTTTACTCAAATCAATAGTGATAATCCTGTAGGTCAAATTTGGACAGATGAAAAGAATCTGGATGATTTTATGACTACAGAGATTGTATTGCCCGTAAACACGCCTGTACGTGTACGTATTACTGCACGTGATGTATTACACAACTTTTACATTCGCGATATGCGTGTAAAAACTGATGCTGTACCGGGTATGCCGACTTATTTTAACTTCACGCCTACGGTTACTACAGATTCTATGCGTAGACGTTTGAGCAAGTACCCAGAGTGGCAAGTGCCTTCCAGATTGGACGAAACAAAACAACGTTGGGAGGTGTTTAATTATGAGTTGGCTTGTGCTGAATTGTGTGGCCGTGGTCACTACAGTATGAAGAACTTGGTGAAGATTGTAACAGAAGAGGAATACTTAGAGTGGATTGATAAGAATGAAGGTGGAAAGTTGGAAGAGGTAGTAGATACCGCAACTGGTGCAACGACAGTTAACTACCTTCCGGGTTCTCCAAAATCGCAATACTTCAGCAAAATCAATGGCAAAGGAGGCGAAGAACCTCTTAAAGACAAAACTGCTGCTTACGAGCGTCTGATTGAAAACAAACTACGTGTGAATTATCACATGGATAAGGTACTAAAAGCAAGACAAGAAGCAGATTATGGTTCTGATATTTACAATACGGCTACTGAAGTTATTGCTAAACTAAAGCCAATCTTGAGAGTGGTACGCACTACCAATGATGTAAAAGCATCTGATGCTAAATTAAAAGAAGCAAAAGCTATTGCAGCAGAATTTAAAGCTGCTCAAGATGCCGAAGCTGCCAAAACAGCGGCTGCCGCAGCTCCAAGTGAACCAATTACAGAAAATGAAGTAGAAGATGCTCCAGTAGAGGGATAAAAACTACTAGAGACTTTATTTATACAAACGACATAGATTTATATTAGTCTTTAACTAATTAAAAATAAGCTATCATGGCAGATATTAATATTATAGAAAAGGATTTAGAGCACGATGGGCATCACGATGGTGGTCATGGGCATGACGACCACGGGCATCATGGTGATAAGTATCAGTCTTCCTTTGTAGACCGATACATTTTTAGCCAAGATCACAAAACTATTGCCAAGCAGTTTTTGATTACGGGTATGCTATGGGCTATCATTGGTGCAGGCATGTCTATTATTTTCCGTTTGCAATTAGGATTTCCTGATGCAGACATGGCTTGGCTTCAACCTCTTTTGGGTGGATGGATTACCATTGATCCGGTGAGTGGAGCAGGGAGCATTAGCCCTGATTTTTACTACGCATTAGTAACGATGCACGGTACTATTTTGGTATTCTTTGTATTAACCGCAGGACTATCGGGAACTTTTAGTAATCTCCTTATTCCATTACAATTGGGAGCACGCGACATGGCATCGCCATTAATGAACATGTTGTCGTATTGGTTCTTCTTTTTGGCTGGAATGATATTATTGATCTCTTTGTTCTTAAATACTGGGCCATTCTCTGGTGGTTGGACAGGATACCCACCATTATCGGCATTGCCACAGGCTTCAGATGGATCTAAAGCTGGTGCTACTTTGTGGATTATGTCTTTAGTATTCTTTGTAGTATCTGTGTTATTGGGTGGTATCAACTATATTACTACTGTTCTAAACATGCGTACCAAAGGGATGCACATGTTTAGAATGCCATTAACTATTTGGGCATTCTTCATCACGGCTGTATTGGGACTGTTATCGTTCCCAGTAATTGCATCTGGTTTTTTCATGTTGACATTTGACCGTGTATTAGAAACATCTTTCTTCTTAAATGAAATTTACATTGCAGGTGAAGCATTAGAAACACGTGTAGGTGGTTCTGCTATATTGTACCAGCACTTGTTCTGGTTTTTAGGTCACCCTGAGGTATACATTATTGTTTTACCAGCTATGGGGATTGTGTCTGAGGTGCTTTCTGTACACTGTCGTAAACCAATCTTTGGTTACAAAGCCATGGTATTCTCTATTCTAGCAATTGGAGTTTTATCCTTCTTAGTGTGGGCACACCACATGTACATGTCAGGTATGAACCCATTTATTGCCAATATCTTTGTATTGTTTACCTTGATTATCGCAGTACCATCAGCCGTAAAGGTATTTAACTGGATTGCAACTATATGGGGTGGTAATTTACAAATTAACTCCGCCTCCTTATTCTCGATAGGATTTGTATCGCTATTTATTTCTGGTGGATTGACTGGTATCTTCTTAGGAAATGCTGCTATTGATATTCAACAACACGATACTTACTTTGTAGTGGCTCACTTTCACGTTGTAATGGGTGTTGCTGCTTTCTTTGGTATGTTTTCAGGGATCTATCACTGGTTTCCACGTTTATACGGACGTTTCATGAATGAAACACTAGGAAAAATTCACTTCTGGGGTACATTGATTGGTGCTTATGCCATCTTTGGTCCAATGCACTATTTAGGTATGGCGGGTGTACCTCGTCGTTACTATCGTTTTGATACTTTTGATGCCTTTGCTGAATTTTCAGGCATGAACGAATTCATTACTATTGCTGCTGTTCTGACATTTGCTGTTCAAATTTTGTTTGTAGTCAACTTCTTCTACTCTATTTACAGAGGTAGAAAACAAACGGACATGAATCCGTGGAAAGCTACTACACTAGAATGGACTGCACCAATCAATGCAGGACACGGAAACTGGGAGGGAGAAATTCCTGCTGTACACCGTTGGCCTTATGATTTGGGCCGTCATGGTAGAGATTACATTATGCAAACCGAACCCCTTGCTGAAGGCGAGGTAGACGGAGGACATTAGAATTATATTGTAAGCATTCAGCGTTTATTGAACTCCTATAACAGAATAGCTTTGGGGCTGCTGTGTGAGCAACAATAAACGCTGAAACTTTATAAATATCAATACGTTGGCAACAGCAAACAACACAACTACTACTATAACAAAGGGAGTTAGAAGTAAAATCAACGATTATAAACTTTTAACGAAGTTTAAACTCTCAATGTTGGTAGTTTTTTCGGCATGTATTACCTTTATGTTAGGGGCTACACAGTACTCTTGGGAGTCCTTGTTTATACTGGCTTTAGGTGGTACTTTTGTAACTGGAGCGGCGAATGCTCTAAATCAAGTTTTAGAAAAAGAGTATGACAAATTAATGCAGCGCACTGCTGATCGCCCGCTTCCTAGTGGTCGAATGGAGGTTTCAGAAGCTGTTTTAGTTGCAGGAATTTTGAGTGTAATGGGATTGCTATTATTAGCAACATTTAATCCTACTACTGCGATGTTGGGCGCATTATCATTGGTTTCGTATTCATTCATATACACCCCAATGAAGCGTGTTTCTCCTATTGCTGTATGGATTGGTGCTATACCAGGGGCTTTACCTATGGCAATAGGCTGGGTAGCCGCAGGGCATAGTTTAGGGGCCGTTGCAATATTTTTGTTTAGTATTCAGTTTTTCTGGCAATTTCCTCATTTTTGGGCTATTGCTTGGGTTGCACATAAAGATTATACAGGGGCAGGTTTTTATTTATTGCCCACTAAAAAACAGGACGGACGAGATAAGAACACCGCTCTACAAACAGTATTTTATGCTGCGATTTTGGTTCCTATGAGTATTTTGCCTTATACAATGGGAATTTCTGGATGGGGTGCCTGTAGTGTGATGTTGGTTATGGGAACAATGTATTTATTTTACGCCCTAAACCTTTATCGCCATTGCAATGACCAAGCTGCAAAAAAATTGATGTTTGCTTCGTTTGCTTATTTGCCAATTGTTTTGATTGCTTTAGTAATTGACAAAATCTAAGAATGATATGCAAATGGTCGCATCTCCAAATAAAATAAAACGCATACACCCTAAGAAATTTGCTTTGTGGACAGGCATTATTAGTATGCTAATGCTGTTTTCAGCATTTACAAGTGCCTATCTTGTACGCAAAGCAGCAGGAGATTGGTTGTATTTTCCAATGACTCCAGAGTTCTTTTACAGTACAGCTGTCATTGTTTCTAGTAGCATTGTGCTACATGTGGCATATAAGGCATTTGTACACCGCAACTACAGATTGTACCAAGGTCTACTAACATTAGGCTTTTTTATGGGAATTACTTTTGTAGCTTTGCAATATCAAGGTTGGCTCAGTTTGAATGAGATGGGAATCGATATTCGAACGAATCAATCGAGTAGCTTTTTTGTGTTAATAGTGGGCGTACATGCCCTTCACGTATTGGGCGGCATCACTGCTTTGATGATTAGCTGGATTTATGCCCTCAAAAAAAGCACTATGCAGTGGTCTGAAAGAGGACAATTGCGTTTGGAATTGACTTGTACTTATTGGCATGTGGTGGATGTATTATGGATTTATGTTTTCCTATTCATCTATTTACAACAATAGTCACTATAATAACCTATTAATTTATATACCTTTAAAGTCGTAATAATGGCAACTGATACTGTTCATGAAACGGAAGAAATCGCAATGGAAGAACTCTGGGAGGGTGGTGATTCGCCGTTTCGCTCGGAGTATGGAAAACTAATGATGTGGTATTTCCTATTGTCTGATGCTTTCACTTTCGCTGGATTTTTGATTGCTTATGGTTCTTTGCGTTTTAGTATGGACGCTTGGCCTGTACCTGATCACGTGTTTAGCACGACTCCTTTTGGCGGCGAGCACATGCCGTTGATTTTTGTAACCATCATGACATTCGTTTTGATTGTTAGCTCCGTAACAGTACTAAGAGCAGTACAAGAAGGAAAGATGGAAAACTCTATGGGAGTAGTTAAATGGTTAGTGTTAACCATCATTGGTGGAGGAATTTTCTTGGGCTGTCAGGCTTGGGAGTGGACAAACTTGATTGCTGTAGAGGGTGTAACCATTTACAACAATCCTTTTAGCTCTCACTTAGATGAAGGTAAGTACATTACTTTGGCAGAAGCTAAAAAATTAAATCCCAATTTAGAAGAGCGCACGATGTCTGTTTCTATTCACACAGACGAAGGGCATGGCGAAGAAGAATTGGGCTATTTGTATGACCCTATCAAGGAGCAGCGTTATTTTGAGAAATTCGATCACCACTATTTTACTAGACATGGTGAGGACGCACCCAAAAAAGCAGTAGGAGAGAGTTTTGAAGTAGGCGATCCGTATTTGATTGCTTATCATGATGGAGAATATTTTCCAGGGGCTTACCAAACTGGTAACACGGTAGTTGCTGAAGAAATGGGACCAACCTCATTTGGTACATTGTTCTTCTTTATTACAGGCTTTCACGGTTTCCACGTATTTTCTGGATTGGTAATTTTGCTAGTAATTGCTCTAGGTTCTTGGTCAGGAGTATACAGAAGACGCAACAACGGCCATGTTATGGTAGAGAAAGTTGGTTTGTACTGGCACTTTGTAGATTTAGTTTGGGTATTTGTATTCCTAGCCTTTTATCTACTATAAGAACATTTCATCAAAAAAATTACTACAAATAACCTAATAATATTATGGCACACGTAGCAGGATTAAGCGTTGAAGAACAACGAAAATTAGACAAACAGGTTGGAATCAAAGGATTCTGGATTCTTTTGTTCGTAACTTTTGCCGAAGTAGGTATCGCTCTTTTCTTGAAAGAATTATTACCCGGAGTCGTTACACGCTTGGCAATGATTGCATTGAGCTTGTACAAAGCATATTACATTGTAAGTATTTTTATGCACTTGGGAGAAGAAGTAGGGGGCTTTGCTTCTACTATTGTCCTTCCTATGTTTTTATTGGTTTGGGCGGTAATCGCTTTCTTGTGGGAAGGGGATTATGCTAGAGGAAATCGCAATTATGTAAAAGACCCACGTCCCGGCAAAACCATTGAAAAAGAGCCTACAGACGCTACTACAATGAATTCAACGGACAAAATTTCACAAAAAATCAGCTTCATGTAAGTTTTTGGAGTGATAATAATTTAAAAGTGTTCTAAGTAATCCTTAGAGCACTTTTTTTGTATTTAAAGGTAGCACATCAAACAAAGATGTGTTACTTTTGTAGTCAAAATATACAGCAATACTTACTGTTGTTTTAACCAATAGACAATTTTAAACTATGTCCGAAGAAACAGGGGCAGCCCCTAAAAAAAACTGGCTGGGTGCGTTAATCTTTCTTACTTTTATTGCTATTCTGCCTGTGATGACCGTGGTGTTTTCCAAGACAGGATTGGATAAGTACAAAAATATTCGCAGTGAAATGCGTTACCTCAAAGATTCTACCCGAGTAGATTTTGATGCCTTAACAACCCACCAAAATGCTTTCTTAGGCAATGAAATGATTCGTGGTCAATTGGTTATTGCAGGCTTTTGGACTAAGGAGTGCCAACCCAAAGTAGATCAATTGATTACGCAAGTAAAAGACCTACAAGGGCAGTTGAGCAAAGACGACCAAGGCAAGTTGTTGTTTGTGGTACACACCGATGACTTTTCACAGGACAGCACTTGGGCCTTGCCAACTTATCTCAATAAATGGAAACTGGACACCAGTAGTTGGAAATTTGTACATGGAAATGGCAAGAGTCGTTACCAAGTTCCGAATGATGTTGGATGTTCTACTATTGCATTATTAGATGGTCGTGTGAGCCGCAAGGACTCAACCAACAATTATTTGCAAGGGCCTTTGCTGTGCGATTATTACGACCTCAACGAACAAGCAGAAGTAGAAAAAATCTTGCGCCATCTGGCTGTTATTATGCCTGCCAAGCAACGCAAAAAAATTAAATACAAACCAGAAGATAAACTATACGAATAACCTTATCAATACATCCGTTTGATGATGATTGTAGATTTAAATTATTATGAGCAACACCATTCAAGATACCAATTCCCCTACCTACAAAAAATTAAAGTTGGCCGTCAATGTTATCTCTATACTTTTGCCTGTATTGGTAGCCATCATGTTCCAATTCAAGTTCAAAGACTTCCAATGGCCTTTTGATGTGTATTGGTTGCCACTGGCCAATGCCATACTGAATGCTGGTTCGGCTGTGCTATTAATTGGCGCGTTGGTAGCCATCAAAAATAAGAACGTAGTCTTGCATACACGCATGATTTATGCAGCTATGGTTTTATCGGTTTTGTTTTTGGTTATTTATATTCTATACCACACTACGGCCGGACACACCAAGTTTGGGGGCGAGGGAACTATACGGCTAGTATATTTCATTTTATTAATAACACACATTGTTACCGCAGCCATTCAAGCACCCTTTGTATTGTACGCCTTTTTATACGGCTACACAGGACAAATTGAAAAGCACCAAAAAATTGTGAAAATTAGTTATCCGCTGTGGCTGTATGTATCTATTACGGGAGTAATTTGTTATTTGATGATTTCTCCTTATTATCCTTAAACTATCTAAGTGATGTTAGCAACCATAAAAAAACAATTACCAGTTATCCTAATCACCTGTCTATTGCTGTTCTTACTCAGTTCTGGGCTAGAGGCACAATGCCCTATGTGCAGAATGTCGGCCGAATCCAACCTCAAAGCAGGTGGCACGGCTGCCGCAGGACTCAACAAAGGAATCATCTATTTGTTGGTTGGGCCTTATATTATGGTGAGTACTTTGGCCTTTATTTGGTGGCGCAATCGCCGAGCAGTCAAGGCGCAAGAACAAGCCGAGGCCATTCAGGCATTACTAGAGCCGCATGATGTGATTGTGCGCCGTAGCTTGGAGGAGCAGGTCGGGTAAAACGAAGCATCTTAGAAGATGAATAGGGGAGCAGTGCCGTGTTTGGTGTTGCTCCTTTTTTGTTGGGGGCAAACAATGGACTACCGTTCTAGTTCAAATTTTTATTTTGAAACAACCGTTTTATTTTTCTGTTCGGGCGAAGCAGCACCAAGAGCAGCCAAGGCAATTCAAATTCTAAGCATGAATATTCTCAATCTGCTCTATCTGTGTTTTGCCCCTTTCGTCCAATTTCAACTGATACGTAACCGCATCCTTACCTGCTCCAGCAGCAATCAGAGGGCTGTGTGTGGTGACAATAAATTGCAAATTGGGAAAAGTGTCTTGCAAGTTGCTTGTAATTTGGCGTTGCCATTTGGGGTGCAAGTGAATGGCCAATTCATCAATAAGCACCACGCCCGTTTCGAGCAGTGGGTTGTCGCTGTTGGGGTAGCAGTGCATCAATCGCCATATCAAATCACTAATCAAGGCAATGATGCTTCTGTAGCCATCGGATAGGGCACTGGCACTTACTTTGTGGTCGTTGATGGTGTACCAAACACCTTTGGAATCAACAGAGTGGAATTCATTACCTTGTGGCAGTAGATTGTTGAGTGCTTCAAGGGCTAGTATATAATGTTTTTTCTCTTGGTTGCTCAATCCCTCGGCTGGATTATTTTGTTTAAATATCAGGTTGGTTATCCATTGATGAAAACCTTCTAAAGGTTCTGATTCTTCAAAAAGCGTTAAGAAGTTATTTCTTTTGTTGGGGGCTATCAATTGTGGAATAGCAAGCGTTTTTTTCTTGGAAATATGACGAAATACTCCGTAGCCTGCTGCAAAAAAACTATTTTTTCGTTCAAAAGGATTGAAAGCTGAAAAGGAAAAAGCATAACGTGAAAACTTAACGCCTGTAAATTTTTTTTGAAATTCAATAACCTGTAGTACTCGATTTGGAGCTGTTTGTTGTAAAGTGGATTGAATTGAATTGTCTTTGTCAGGTTTTACAGATGCTTGATCTAGAGCATCTAATTGAACATAGGTTTGAACGGGAAAGTGAGGAATGGAGGCATAATCTTGTTTCAATTCCAAGCATTGCTCAAATTCCATTAATCCAATAGGACTATCAACACTCAACGTCAAAGCCAACGCCTGCAAAATAGTTGTCTTACCCGTCCCATTATCACCCAGCAGTGTCACCCATTTATAGCGTTCCTCATCCGTGCCCAAATCAATAGATAATTGCTCGATACACTTTACTTGGTTCAATTCTATTTTTCTTACCCACATAGACGTTATTTTTTCTAAGACTCTTTGGACTTTTTATTATGTTGGTCATACAGCTCAATCATACTTAGGGCATTGCCCAGATGCTTTTTGATTTTGTCATAACCAATAACATTTCCAATACTCGCTAGTTTTAAGATATGCTCTTGCATATCTTGTACCAGCAAATTTTCTATTTCAGCTTGTATGATTTTGACCTCATCCGTTTGTTGGACAATGGTTGTTTTCTTATACAGTTCCAGTAAATCCTTATTCATATTATTATTATTATCAGGAAATAGTTGTTGACAAACCCTATTTAACCTACAAGGTAACTAATACTACTGACTTCTAATCCATCGCCAATACTTTTTGGCATTATTGATATGCGCCCGATGGGTTTTGGCAAAGGCATGTTGATTGGGGGCTTCGCCCTCGGCAGGCGGCTTGGCACAAAAAAACATGTACTTGTGTTCCTCGGCTTGGAGGACTGCATCAATGGAATTGATGGAAGGCATATAAATAGGGCCGGGGGGCAGGCCCTCATACAAATAAGTATTGTAGGGCGAATCGGTTTCTAAGTGCTTATTGAGCACCCGCTTGATGGTAAAATCGCCCACTGCAAACACTACCGTAGGATCAGCTTCCAGTTTCCAATTTTTTCTCAATCGGTTGAGGTAAACCCCTGCAATTTTGGGGCGTTCGGGCTTATATTGGCTTTCGGATTCTACAATAGAAGCCAAGATAGACACCTCAATTGGTGTTTTTTCGAGTGCTTGGGCTTGTTGTAGGCGTTCTTCGTTCCAGAACTTTCTATACTCGGCCAGCATCTTTTTCCAGAACTGTTCGGCAGTTGTATTCCAATAAAATTCATAGGTATTGGGAATAAAAACCACCATTACATTATCGGGAGTAAAACCCTCGGCTGCCAAAAAATCTTCATTATTAAACAACTCAATAAGCGACAAAGAATCGGCCTGAATGCTTTTGGAAACTACGGCAGCGAGGGCTTCCTTGGTGCGTAGATTCTGAAAGGTGACATTCACCGTCATGCGTTTGCCACGCAGTTTTTGGAGCAATTTTCGATTGCTCTTGACGCTACTAGGAATGCTATAACGGCCTGCTTTGGGCGTGTAGCTCATTTGTTGCGCCGTAAAAATGAAACTTTGTTTATCTTTGATAATGTCTTGGTAGTAGAGTTGCTCGGCCAAATCAGCAGTGCCATTTATGGTAGAAGGAATATCAATATACTGGCCTTCGGCAATGGTTACATTCTCACCAAAAACCATCTGGTAGATATAAAATGCCGCCCCTCCTACGGATAAAATTAAGACAAGGATTACTAGGAGCAACCATTTGATCCAAGGGCGTGAAGAAGAATCAGCAGACATAATTTAAAAAAATTAAAAAGAAAAAAGGCTAAGGACTAGTACTGTTCTTTATCATTGGGAAAGTCCCGTGATTTTACATCATTGATATAAGCTTCGGTAGCGCCCTGAATGGCATCAAACAACTCCAAATAGCGGCGCAAGAAACGAGGTTGAAAGTCTTTGGTAATGCCCAACATATCGTGTGTCACCAAGACCTGACCATCTACATCAGAGCCGGCTCCAATACCAATAACAGGGATAGTAAGCATTTCGGCTACTTGCTTGCCCAAATCGGCAGGAATTTTTTCTAGGATGAGTGCAAAACAACCCAATTCCTCCAAGAGCTTGGCATCTTTTAACAATTGTGCTGCTTCGGCTTCGGCCTTGGCTCGAACGCTGTAGGTACCAAACTTATAAATAGATTGAGGGGTAAGCCCCAAATGCCCCATTACAGGCACGCCAGCCGACAAAATCCTAGAAATGGATTCCTGAATTTCAACTCCCCCTTCCATTTTTACCGCATGTGCGCCCGATTCCTTCATAATTCGGATGGTAGAAGCCAGTGCTTCTTTGGAATTGCCTTGATAAGAACCAAAGGGCAAATCTACCACTACAAAGGCGCGATTGACCGCCCGAATAACCGATTGGGCATGATAAATCATCTGATCTAAGGTAATAGGTAGTGTCGTTTCGTGGCCTGCCATAACATTGGAAGCAGAGTCACCTACTAACAAAATATCAATTCCTGCTGCATCTAAAATACGTGCCATGGAGTAATCGTAGGCGGTTAACATGGCAATTTTTTCGCCTCGTTGTTTCATGGCATGTAGGACGTGGGTGGTGATTTTTTTGGTAGGTTTACTGTGAACAGACATAGCTGAAATTCGTTAAAAAATGAATAAGAAAACAGTATTCTAAAAGAATCTGCTAAGATGATTGATGATTGGGTATATCTTCCTTAATTGGTGTTGTATAACGGCCTCAAGGGTGTTGTAAAGATGGTAATTTATTGTTGCTCTAACAAATAATTGAATAAGAGAAGAAATGCCTTTTGTAGAGGCAGAATATCCAAAAAATGCTGAAATTGACTAAAAAAGTAGCTTTTGATAGAATGGTATAAGCAAAACTTAAAAGATATTCCTTAGTTTGTGAACGGTTTTTGTGCTAATTACTATCCCCACCAATAATTAGTACTATAATTCTTGTCTATTAAAAAGAAGAAAAAACGTATGAACAAGAAACTCACAATGATGATGATGGCATCTTGGTTATTATTAGCCCTAAACAGTTGCTCCAATGAGGTGGATGTTATTGGAGTATGGAAAGATATTCCTGTCGTGTATGCGGTTATGGAACGCTTAGATACAGCACATTATATTCGAATAGAAAGAGCCTACTTGCCACCCAATCAGAGTGCTTTGGATGTTGCTAGAAATGTAGATTCACTTTATTTTGATCCCAATGAATTGGATGTGAACCTCTGGATGTTGAGACCTAATGGAGATACCTTGCCTTGGCGTTTTCCTGTTACAAGAGTTGATTTGAGAGATGAAGGCTTGGTGAGAGAAGACGGAATTTTCCAGAATCAGCCAGCTTATGCCTACAAAACAAGAGATTGGATAGATTCAGACGTTTTATTGGTATTGCACCATCGCAAAACAGGCAATACTTTTTATGCCCAAACAGAGACGGTACGCAGTGATAACTCTTTGCTTACGCTAACACCAACCTATTCCAGAAGTCCAGCTCGACCGTTTGCTTGGCGTGGTGTCGAACCCAATGGTGATGGGGTCTACAATCTAGTGACGGTAGAAGTGTTGACCAGTTTTGCTTCTATTTACGATTACAAATTCCGTTTTCATTATGATGAATATGAAGTAGATGCACAAGGGCTTGAAATTCCGGGCACCCGAAGAGATACTTCTATTGTGTGGAGGGCCGTGAGTGATTTTATTCCTGCGGCTAATGGTATTAATAAACGTACGATTAGTGGAGAAGCATTTTACAAGTTTTTGGGTCAGAATCTGAGTGATGTTACAGGAACGAATATCAGACGTTGTGCAGGAGGGTTAGAGGTGTTTGTAGAAGGGGCGGCTGCTAGTCTTAGAGATTATGTATTGGCACGTAAGGCCAATGAGGGGTTTGTAGGAGGGCTTTACCCCGCCGAGCCGTATTCTAATATCACCAATGGCTTGGGCTTTTTTGCTACTTCGGATATATTGGAGCGCAAGGATAGAGCTTCTGACCCAAGAATTATGGATATGTCGCCTTTGTCTTACGAACATTTATCAACAGGAGAATTTACCAATATGTTGGGTTTTGAATCAAGTACACCCTGTTTGTAGAAAAAATATCCTAGATAGCCTGTATCCAATCGGCTATCATCCAAATAAATACCATGCCACGGCAGCCAATTGGGCGGTCGTGGCATGGTTGTTCAAAGGCAAGTACTAGACATTATGACACTAAACGGCTGCTATTTATGACAATATGTACACCAAAAAAACACTGAAGTGCCAATTTTTCCTCTTTTGACCCCTGTTTGGGGGCTGGTATGGCTATTGTCTATACTAGGGCAAACAACAATGATTAAAATAGTTGTTGTTGTTAGAAAATCAACCAAACTCAAATAAAAGAGATAATTACTTAAAACACTTAATAAGATATAATCATGAGCAAAATCATTGGTATAGACTTAGGAACCACCAACTCGTGTGTAGCTGTAATGGAGGGGAACGAGCCAGTGGTCATTACAAATAATGAAGGTAAAAGAACGACTCCTTCGATTATTGGATTTTTGGACAATGGTGAGCGTAAGATTGGAGATCCTGCTAAACGCCAAGCGATTACCAACCCTCAACGTACCATCATGTCTATCAAACGCTTTATGGGTGTGCGATATGGCGAGGTAGAAGGAGAAGCAAAACAAATGCCTTATGAAGTAAAAAAAGGCAACAACGATACCGTGCGTGTTAACATTGATGACAGAGAATACACGCCACAAGAAATTTCTGCTATGGTATTGCAGAAAATGAAAAGAATTGCAGAAGATTACTTGGGCCAGGAAGTTACAGAGGCTGTAGTAACTGTACCTGCTTATTTTAACGATTCTCAGCGTCAGGCTACCAAAGAAGCGGGTGAAATCGCTGGCCTCAAAGTTCGCCGTATCATCAATGAGCCTACGGCTGCGGCCTTGGCTTATGGTTTGGACAAAGGCGACAAAGACATGAAAATCGTAGTATACGATTTGGGTGGTGGTACTTTTGACGTTTCTATCCTAGAATTGGGTGGAGGAGTATTTGAAGTAAAATCAACCAATGGTGATACTCACTTGGGAGGTGACGACTTTGACCGTGTAATCATGGAGTGGTTACTAGCCGAATTCAAAGAGCAAGAGGGCGAAGATCTTTCTCAAAATTCAGAGGCATTGCAACGTTTGAAAGATGCGGCTGAAAAAGCGAAGATTGAATTGTCTTCTTCTAACAGCACAGACATCAACTTGCCTTATATTTCTTTTGGGCCTTCTGGTGCCAAACACTTGGTACGTAGCTTGAGCCGTTCAAAATTTGAGCAGTTGGTAGATGACCTCGTAAAACGCACTATTGAGCCATGTAAGAAAGCATTAAGCGATGCTGGTATGTCTTTGTCAGAAATTGACGAAGTAATCATGGTGGGTGGTTCTACTCGTATCCCTGCTATTCAAGAAGCGGTAGAAAAATACTTCAACAAAAAACCAAACAGAAGTGTAAACCCTGATGAGGTAGTTGCTTTGGGTGCTGCTATTCAAGGTGGTGTACTCACAGGTGATGTTAAAGATGTATTATTGCTTGATGTAACGCCATTATCGTTGGGTATCGAAACCATGGGTGGTGTATTTACAAAAGTAATTGAAGCTAATACTACTATTCCTTCTAGCAAGTCACAAGTGTTCTCTACAGCACAAGACAACCAACCTTCTGTAGAAATCAATGTACTACAAGGAGAACGCCCAATGGCTAGCCAAAACCGCTCTATCGGACGTTTCAACCTAGATGGCATTCCGCCAATGCGTCGTGGAGAAGCACAAATTGAGGTAACATTTGATATTGATGCCAATGGTATTTTAAAAGTATCTGCCAAGGAAAATAGAACGGGCAAGGAGCAATCTATCAGAATTGAGGCTTCTACTGGTTTGACAGATGATGAAATCCAACGCATGAAAAATGAAGCGGAAGCAAATGCCGAAGCCGACAAAAAAGCACGTGAAACAGCGGACAAAATCAACGAAGCTGACTCTGTAATCTTCCAAACAGAAAAGCAATTGAAAGAGTATGGCGATAAAATCCCTGCGGATGCCAAATCTAATATCGAAGATGCTCTAGCTAAATTGAAAGAGGCGCACCAGCGTCAAGATATAGATGCCATCAATCGTGAAATGGAAGCTGTAAACACTGCTTGGGCTGCTGTTACGCAGAACATGGATCCTAATGCACAAGCGCAACAACAAACACAGCAAGAACCAACAGGATCTGCTGGTCAGGGCGCAAGTGATGGTGGAGAAGATGTTACAGATGTAGAATTTGAGGAAGTAGATAGCGATCAGGGTTAAGAATAAATATACTGTATAATAAATTGGCACGACTGCTCTTGGAGTGGTCGTGCTTTGTTTATAACAATAGCTTGTTCACAAAATCAATAATAGCTCTACTTGGCGTATGATTGTTGATTTTATTATTACTAATATAATCAGTGTCGGTAATGATAACACTATTGGTTTTGCCAGGGCGTTGTAGTTGGCCTGCTATTCCAATTAAGGCTTTGTTTTTTTCTGCTTGTAGTTTCAGCGATTCAAGATTGCGGCGATTTTTAGGTCGATTGGGATCAAAATAGCTTGTAATGTAGTTTTGCGCTTCATCAAACAAGACCTTGTTATTCTTCAAAACCTCGTTATTGTTATTGACCTCATCTGTTCTCATTATAGACAATAAAAATTCCTCTAATGCGCCTTCACCATTCTCATGGAATATAAATAAGCCAATAGTTGTTAAACTATCTAATTGTTTTTCTAGGTGATAATAATTGTCATTATTAATCGTATGATTGAATAAACTAGCGCAAAATTGAGGCAAATAGGTTTGAACAGATACAGTTTCTTGTGCTCCATTCATATTATCTACAAAAACCTTCACTCGGTTTGTTATACTTACATCTGCATCATAAAAGAAACCAACTTGTAAAGTCGGGCGTGTGGCGGTGGGTTCTATAGTCAAGCGAGCCTTAAATCCAAAAATACAGCTTCGGAGATTATCATATTTGGAAGTGCCACCCACTTTAAAAATTAGTATAAAGGATTGGTTTTTTTTGAGAATATAGAAGGGTAAGAAATTGTTTTTTCTTGTCCATATAAATGTATTTCCCTCTTGTTCTTGTAAAGTATCTAAGGCTTTAGTTGTTTTTTTCAATTGTTGGGTCAAATAATCTTGGATGATTTTGGGATAATCGACCATATTTTGATCCGTATAATTTTTCCAGCCATCTACCTTCAAAACACGTCTGATATAGGGCGGCTCATCTTGGCCCTCGCAAAAAAGCAATAATAATTTGTTCATGGTTCTTGTTTTACCCTCTTAGATCTAGTCCAAAATCCTCAATTAATACTTTAAATCCGACCCCTTCAGCTTTGGTTACTTGAATGTTTTTTTCTTGTCGTTCTAAACGGAAGCCCGTAATTTCTTCATTCTTATAATGATTATCAAAAAATGCTTTGATACACTCTTGGCTGTGGGTAGAGGCAAAGATTTGTACATGATACTCATGCGCTAGTTTTTGGATAAATTCGGTAAACTTGACCAGCAGATTATGGTGTATGGCATTTTCGATTTCATCAATGCAAATAATGCCGTATTGGGCGGCTACAATCATTAGGGAAATGTGGAAAATACGTTGCAACCCATCGCCAAACTCCGTCAAATCCAGTGGCCGTTTTTGTTGATTTTGGAAGGTAACATTGAAGCGAAAATTTTGTCCACTGCCCACTCGTTGAATATCTTCTATAGAATCATCTATTTCTTGACGAATGAAATGAATAATAGTTCTTATGGCTCCTTTATCAGACGCTACATTATAGTAATGCTCCAAAATGGTTCTATCAGTAAAACTAAATGGACTTGAAAAAACAATGTTGCACAAACGAGTATTGTATTCGTATTGCAATTCGTAAGGTGCTTTGCCTTTTTTGAGAATGACCTTTGTATTGCTTGGTGTATCGTTAAAAGAGGTATTTATGTTTAAACTAGAAACATAGTTGGTTTTATCAATTACTGATGAATCTGTGCTGCTTTTTGCAAGATTTAAGAGACAGTCTTTGTCATCAAAGGAGCCCTGTATTGTCCATTGTTGGGGGAGTTTGTCATTGAGCCATTGTACAGGGAGTTGTTGGTGAAACTTACCTCGCCGTTTGTACAAGTCAATTAACCCACTAAAATCATTCAAATGACAGAGCAAATAAATGGCTTCTAAGATGGAGGTTTTACCAGAATTATTATTGCCAGCAAAAATATTGATACGATTAAAATCACCAATCGAAAAACCATTTTCAAAGAACTTGTAATCTCGGAGCGTGAGCGAGCTTAGTTGTTTGCTCTTCATGGTGTAATGTACATGAGTACTGTCCTGCTTGTTGAGTGTAATGCCTCCCAAGCCCCCAATAGAAACCAACATACCATTTATATCATCTCGAAGTTGTTCTAATGCCTGTTTGTCTTGTTCATCACTGTGCCTAGTCAATGGTTTGGCTTGGTCTACTTGCTCCTGCAAAATAGCCAAAATACTCTTGTAACGTTTATCGGCCACTTGGGTGCTAATAGAGTAAGCCTCTGTAATATCGCCTTGTTTTTCCATGACCTCTAGTGCTACTTCATCGTCAATGATAGAAGCGAGGGTGCGAATTTGATCGCCTTGGGTAATAACTCTTTGGGTGGTTCGGGTTATAATATTTCCATTTTCATCTTCTTTTTCGTCCTCGGTTGTAGAAAGCCAAGCAAATAAACGTTCTTGGCGCTCTACATTATTAATAGTATAGTTTGCATCATCCCAAGCCAACCACCATTTGATGGCTGTAGACGAAATTATTTCACGAAAAATATTGAACATATTCGTCTCAAACTGATCGCCATAATCACTTTTTTTATAGATCTCAATGATCGCAATAGTTCTAAGATCTCTTCGTAGTTTATGCAAGGTAATACCAAGCGAATTGGTCACTTTTTGTTCTGCCCAACCATGTTTGTAAATTAAGTCATACAGCAATTGAGCCTGATTGAGGGTAGGCCACCGTTTATTGCCACTAATATGCTTGAGGGCAGCGACCATTTCTTTGTCTCCTTGTTGCTGCTCACTAACAATAGTAACAGGCACTTCATCAAAAAAACTTTCGTCAAATTCGCCTATATCATTGCCCAACTCATATTCTTGTTGCAAGTATTTTAAGGTCGCAATTCTTCTATTACCTTCTATTACCTTGTAAACAGCCCCAGCTTGGATTTCCTCTACCTGAATAACATCTACATTCAAATAGCCATTGGACAAAAAACTATCCACCAAGTCCTTGATATTTCCATTTTTCTCACCACCCGTAATAAAGCGCAAGGTGCGTTTTTGTATGCGTATATCCGTCAAATCTTCATCAGCTACTTCCTTGTAATTTTTCTCGTCAATAAAACGATAGTTATTGGGGTCTAAATAGAGTTGATTTAGTGGAACAGTAGTTGATTTTTGAAAGGGTTGGTTACTCATAAATTAAATATGAAATTAGAAAAGTAAGATAGATAGACGATATCCTCAATTTAGCGGATTAATTTGTTTTTTAAGGAACTTTTTGCAGAAAAAATAAACATTCCTCAAAAAAACTCTTATCTTTGCCAACGCTTTATAAACAAGACTAGAGAAACTAGCGCTATAAATAGATATTGTAATGAATGATTTAATAAACTTCGTAGAGCAACAAACTGCTCGCGATATTACTGAAATAGACTTTTTTAAGCCCGGTGATACTGTGGCGGTTAGTTATAAAATTATTGAGGGAAGCAAAGAGCGTATTCAGATTTTCCGTGGTGATGTAATCCAAGTAAAAGGACACGGTGTTTCTAAGACGTTTACTGTACGCAAAATTTCTCATGGTATAGGCGTAGAGCGTGTATTCCCATTCAATTCTCCTGCTATTGCTTCTGTTAAGAACTTGAAAAAAGGCAATGTACGTCGTGCTCGTTTGTATTACCTACGTAACCTAACTGGTAAATCTGCTCGTATTCGTGAAAAGCAATTTACTAAAAAATTGGATGAGAGCCTAAAAGGTAAATCTCGTCGTTATACTTGGAACTGGGAAGATAAAGTATACAAGTAACATATACTGACGCTACATATTTCTAGCTTTTATGATATTAGAAGCCATCTTTATTTAAATATAAAATAAAGATGGCTTTTTATTGTACTACCAATAATAAGCTGTATAGGCTATTATTTTAAGACTACTTATTAAAATTCTAACACCAACTGAACCATGAAAGTAACCATTATTGGGGCCGGTATTGGAGGATTGACCTTGGCATTGGCCTTGGAGCAACAGGGAATTGAAGCAGAAATTTTTGAGGCAACACCTGTTTTTAAACCTGTGGGTGCAGGCATTGTGCTGGCTATCAATGCCATGCAAATTTACAAACGTTTGGGCTTGGTAGAGGCATTAAAACTACAAGGACGCTCTGTAGAAGCTATGCACATCACTAGTCCACAATTAAAACCTTATTCGAGCAGTACCCTATTGCCTTCTGAAAAAAAATTTGGAGTAGGGGCATTGACCATTCACCGTGCTGCCTTGCATGAAGTGTTGCGTGCAGGTCTCCAAAAAACAACCATTCATTTGGGAAAACGATTGTTGCAGTGCCAAAAGCAAGGCAATAGCTATCAATTGGAGTGGACAGATGGTACGCATACAACTGCCAATATATTGGTGGGTGCAGATGGCATTCATTCGCAAGTACGGGCGGCATTATTCCCCTATACCAAAGAACGTTTTGCCAAAGAGTGGTGCTGGCGAGGTGTTTGTGAGTATGATATACAGCGTATGAATACCAATGCTGTTTACGAAGCTTGGGGCAAAGGCTGTCGGTTTGGCATTGTCCCTTTAAGCGACAATCAGGTATATTGGTTTGCTTGTGCTAATGTGACAGAACAAAAAGCGAAGGCAATAGACCAACAAGGCCTCCAAGTTGTTTTTGAGTCCTTTCATCCAGTTATCGGCCAATTGATAGCGCATACCCCCAATCACTGTTTCCTGCTCAATCAGCTGAGTGATTTGCCCAACAATCAGCAATGGCATCAAGGAAATTGTTGTTTGATAGGTGATGCCGCACATGCTACAACACCCAATATGGGCCAAGGTGCCAATCAGGCCATTGAGAGTGCTTGGGTATTGGCCGAGCAATTGGCAAAACATCAGGATGTGCCCACGGCTTTTGATGCCTATCAGACTATGCGCCAAGCAAAAGCACAAAAAATTATACAAACAAGTTGGCAAATTGGCCAATTGGCACAAGTCCAAAACCCTATTCTAATGGGTATAAGAAGAGCCATCTTGGCTCTAACACCTGCTAGTGTCACCCAACAACAAATGGAACAAATTTATAAACTAGGGTACTAGATGTTAGTAGGATGTTAAGGAGCGCTAATAGTGAATCTTTGTATAATGGGATTACGTACATTTATTATAGTGCAAGCATCAGAATCAACTAAAAACTAAAAAATCTGTTACATACAATAATAAAATTACCCTAAATTAAGTACCTTGTATGTTAAATGATTGCCTACATGAAGGCATTATTGTTTGGAATGTAAACGGAATAATATTTAGATAATTCCAAATAATCAGGGTGCAACCCAACTGTATATAACACATAACATCTATCTAATTGTCCTAGTATCATTTTAGGACATTAAATCTAATACTAATGTCAAGAGTTCTCGATCCCAATTTTACCAAATATAAGTTCAGAGACCTCAAAGTATACTGTTCTACAGAGTGGCTAGCCGATAACAAGAAAAAATATCGTCAGGTGTTTGATCGACATGAGGCCACTTATGTCTATGCAGAACTTTCTTTTTACAACAAGCTTTTTGATGATGAGGACTGGAATGTCCAAATCAACCTCAAATGTTATTCGCTCAAGAAAGGGCGCAAGGAGTTGTGCGATCTCAACTTTGATCGAAAGGTCAGCAAGTACGATAACATTGTATATATTCGAGAAGGATGGGGAAACAAAAAAATTGGAGCTTTTTGGAAAAAGGGAACTTACTATTGGGAAGCCTATATTGATGGTCAGAAAGTAGCTACAAAGTACTTTTATATTGAAGAGAGCAAAGAGAAACATCCTGATCCCAGTGCTTATGTTAAGATCAAATCTTTGCGACTCTATGAAGGGCCTTATGATGACAAACCCAAGGAGGAGCGCACGTATTACACCAAGTTTTCCAAGGAAGAAACACGATATGTCTATGTAGAACTCAATCTCCAAAACCTCTTGGTTGATAAAAGTTGGTATTGTGAGCTGTTTGTGAAGTTTTATAATGGAAGCCGCCAACTCAAGGGGCAAACCATGAAATTACACCATGTAGACAAAGATGATGAAGCCTTGGAGTTGAGTATGCATTGGGGTTCTAATATCAAAGGCTCTTGGACAGAGGATCAGTACACGGCAGAAATTATCTTTATGGATAAATTACTGGCAGTTATTCCTTTTGAGGTAAGTTCCAAATTTGAAGAGGGGGTAGCTGGTGCTGTATTGCCCAATCAGTACCAACCTGTCATTTTGAACGAAGACAAAGCAGAGCATACCAATTTTGATGATGTAATGGCTAAGTTAGATGAACTAATTGGCCTAGAAGATATTAAACGCCAAGTGCGGGATCATGCCAGTTATTTACAATTCTTGCAATTGCGTCGTGACAAAGGATTTGAGGAAGAGGAAGAAATCAATATTCACTCTGTCTTTATTGGTAATCCCGGTACAGGCAAGACTACTGTTGCTCAAATGATGGGCAAACTCTACAAAAGTATGGGCTTGCTCTCCAAAGGCCATGTACATGAAGTCGATCGTGTAGATTTGGTAGGAGAGTACATTGGGCAAACCGCTCCCAAGGTCAAGGAGGCCATTA
>CAYULH010000047.1:33822-37171 GCA_964445645.1 uncultured Aureispira sp.
AACCAAGCACGTGGAGGTGTTTTATTTATAGATGAAGCGTACTCTTTGGCGCGTTCTAATGACGACACTAAAGATTTTGGTAGAGAAGTGGTCGAAATTTTGGTCAAAGAGATGTCTAATGGCAAAGGGGATATGGCTGTGATTGTAGCAGGTTATCCCAAGGAAATGGAGCATTTTATGAATTCCAATCCGGGGCTCAAGTCTCGTTTCAAATTAAACTTTACCTTTAGCGACTACCTACCTAAAGAACTGTCGGCTATTTCTCAGTATGCTTGCGATAAGAAAAATATTGTCTTGAATCCGCCTTCTAAAAAGATGATTGATGATATTATTATTGAGGCTTACCGAAATCGAGATAGGGCATTTGGTAACGCACGGTTTGTGTATGACTTGATCGATCAGGCCAAAATTGCACTGGGGCTACGCATCATGGAAGACGAAGATCCTCAGAAATTTGACAAAACAACCCTAGAGACGGTATTGCCTGTAGATGTGGAAAAAATTGAGATTGAAAGTCCAAAACGAATTCCTAATCTGCCAGTTGATGAAAAATTGCTTGAAATAGCAATGGATGAACTCAATCACATGATTGGCATTAGCAATATCAAGAAAGAAATCAGTGAAATGGTGCGCTTGGTGCGTTTCTATAGAGAAAGCAATA
Source organism: uncultured Aureispira sp. (assembly GCA_964445645.1). Taxonomy (GTDB): domain Bacteria; phylum Bacteroidota; class Bacteroidia; order Chitinophagales; family Saprospiraceae; genus Aureispira. Next base: position 34,484 of record CAYULH010000047.1, read on the forward strand.
GAGATGTGCTCAATAAATTTTACTTACACACGGTATTTGTAGGGAATCCCGGAACAGGCAAAACTACTGTGGCACGCATTCTTACCAAAATTTACAAAGCTTTGGGTGTATTGGAGCGTGGGCACATGGTGGAAACCGATCGACAGGGCTTGGTAGCTGGTTATGTAGGACAAACGGCCATCAAAACAGCAGAACGTATTGATGAAGCGATGGGAGGGGTGCTCTTTATTGATGAAGCTTATGCACTTACCAGCAGTGGTAGTGGAAATTTGGCGGGAGGTTCTGATTTTGGCAATGAGGCCATACAGACCATTCTCAAACGAATGGAAGACAATAGAGGCGAATTCTTCATTTTTGCTGCAGGTTATCCTGACAATATGGAGGTGTTCCTCAAGGCCAATCCGGGTTTGCGTTCACGTTTTGATAAGGTGCTTAAATTTGAAGATTATGAAAGTAGCTCCCTTTATCAAATTGCTTTGCAAATGCTAGAAGAAGAAGGGCTAGAAGCCAATGAAGAGGCCAAGGCACACCTAACCAATTACTTGGATTTCTTATACAAATACAGAGACAAGTACTTTGGCAATGCCCGAACAGTACGTACTATTATCAATGAGATTGTGAAAAACCAGAGCTTGCGTTTGGCATCTATTCCAGCAGAAGAACGTGACCCCAATATGGTCAATCTGATTATTTATGAGGATGTAGCCAACTTGAAATTGACCAATGATGACGACATCTTTAACAAAAAATCTATTGGTTTCAAGAAACAGGTCAACCCTATTCAAGAGGTGAATGCCTCGCTCAGTAAGCCAAGCAAATAAATAGTTAAATTATAGCATTATTGTATAACAGCAGCCTTTCTCTATCCAAGAGGAAGGCTGCTGTTTTTTTTGTGCCATCGTTCAACTAATCCACGGGCATGGCACTAAAAAAAATCCCCCTTGTCCAAATGCTTAGACAAGGGGGATTATAGTTGTGATAATTTCTAGTAGTTATGCTTAATTTTTTTCCATAAACATTTGATCCATGTATGCTTCATAACCCTTGTTGAGTATATCTAGTGTTGCAAATAATTGGCTAGATACTTCCAACATTTTTTCAATATCTTCCTGTGTAGGGTTTTCAAGGTAGGTTTCTAGAGCTTTCCACTGTTTTTGGGCGGCATTCAAGGTCTTTGTGATGGCTTTGGACTGGAGCGGAGAGTCTAGTAGTGCTTGGTTGTTTATTTTGTATTGGTTTATAATATCTTGCATACGACTTTGAGACAATTGAGCATCTAAGTTGAGTGCATTCATGATGCAGTATATGGCTAGACGCTGGGTATAGGCACGCTGCAAGCCTGCTAGACGCAATTGGTGGGCGATATTGCTTTGCTCGGGAACAGGCAAGCCATTGTCTTGTATAAAAAATTCCTTATAATCAGGAATAGTTTTGGCGTAATCCTGAATTTCTTGGCTTACCTGATCGCAAGTAGCCATCATAATATGGGCCCGTTCCAATACCTTGATGATTTTCAATTCATCAATATCCTCCCATTCTGTCACCAATTTTCGGTAGTTTTTCCACATGGTCTTAACCACTCCTACTGCTTCTTTAAAAGATTCGGTTGCATTGGCAGAGCGTGTCATAGAGAGCATCTGTTCTTCAAACAAATCAATACTACTCATCAACTCACGGCGATATTTATTGCTGTGTACATGCCCTTGAGACGACAAGGCTACATAAGACTTGGCAATACGCTGAATAAGCATGTTTTGGTAAGAAGAGGTATTAATGGCATTGCTAATAGACAATTTGGAACCCAATTCTTCGTACAACAAAGCAATCTCATCGGCACTTGTAAATAAGCCATCTGCCAGATTCATCATATTTTTGATTTGTCCTTTATCCTTTCCAAAAGAACTCAATTCAAGCGACAATTGCTTCCAGTCAGAAGACATACTTTTGAGCTTTTGTTTGATAGAAGTAGAGTTGAGCGGACTGTTGATAGAATAATCTAAGGAGGCTTGATATTGGGCAATAGATTCTGATAATCTACGATTAGAAACATTGCTTTCAATCTCTTGTTTGGCAGCCAAATAATAAAGCATAATGCGCTGTGTGAGCATACGCTGAATTCCCGTGTTTTTCATTAGTAGAATCATATTCCGCATCTCGGGGGTTGCCAAACCTTCTGCATGAAGGGTATGAGCATAGGCCAAGTACGACTGAAACAAATCATTAGAAGATTCTAGAATTTGTTCGGATAAGTCCAAGAGCTTGACCGCACCTTCGTCATTAATAGACCAATCTGCCACTGCCTTGTAAGCTTTCCAAAGCTCTCGCATACGTTGTATATCCTGCTTGGTACTATTGGTAGGTGTATACCATTTGAGTTGGTCTAGTTGAGATTGAAATTGCTCAATAGCTGCATCTCTTTCTTGGTAAAATTGGGGTTCATAAGGGTTGTCATTGAGTGCCAAATATACTTTTGCAATACGCTGTGTAAGTGCCTGTTGGCGAACAGCCATGTTAATAGCTTGACGAATGGATAAGTCCTTGTCGTCTACTGCTTTTAGTGAAAAACTACTCAGTAGAAGGAGGGTCAGTAATGTAAAAACTATACGCATTATATTTTAATTGTTGATGATGAGATAAGTAGTCGTTCAAAATTCTTTACAACAAAAAACGGATATTTTCCTCCAGCTC